>JAAUQL010000051.1 GCA_012033595.1 Cyclobacteriaceae bacterium
GGAGGTATTATCAATGCATTGGGATGGGATCGCGCGGAGATTGGAATTTCGAAGAGTTTTTTGATGTAAAAAAACACGATCTGTATGCTTGCGGATACAGGATTTTTAATATGAAGAAGGATATGAGAAAAAGCATAAATTTTACTGTGCAGCACTTTTTGAGCATCACACTGTTTTTTTTGATGCTTTTTGGTTTGGGGGAGGTCTGGGGGCAATCGATAACAATCTGGTCGGAGGATTTTACCTATGCGGACGGTACAAATACAGGGAGTGGATCGCCTGCAATAACGTCCTGGACTTCAGATGGCAGTAGTGGTTCGCCAAATTATTTTGGTATAACTACAATAACTAATCAGCTAAGAGGAAGAAATTCTCAGTCCGAAAATCCTGATAAAACAACCTGGACTATCGATGGGGGCAATCCAATTGATATAAGCGAATATATAGATGTATGGATTTCGGTTGATGTCTCTGAAGGAGGTACTTTTGAAAATGACGATTTTATAAGAATTCAATATAACCTTGATAATTCCGGATGGGTAAATTTTGAGACCAACGGCGAGATATACGATGATTTTACTAGCGCCGTTGCGAGCCAAACAGGACTAAACGGATCAAGTCTTAGAATCCAAATTATAATGTATAACAACAACAATAGTGAGTATTACTATGCCGACAATATTGTTGTAAAAGGAGTCGAAATTCCAGCCTATTTTGAAGGAAATCCAGCCTTGGTTTTTTTGTTAAGAGGAGATTTAGGAGTAACAGGAAACAATCCTATCACTTTTTGGAAAGACTTGTCTGGCAATGACAACCATGCCAGCCCCTCGCCAACAGGCCCTGTTCAGATTACTTCCGCAAAAATGAATAATCAAAAAACCATGTTATTCAATGGCAATGAGGAATTGAACATTGTTGATAATAATCGCATCAATACTGGAGGAGGCTATGATGGAAATGAGCGGAGTATGTTGATTGCATTTGCTTCGGGAACAGATGTTTCAAATGTACAATATATTTATGAAGAGGGTGGAAGCACGAATGGTCTGGGTGTGTTTCTAAAGAACAACAATATATACTTGACAATTTATAATAATAATGGAGATGAAAGATTTACACTTTCTCAAGCCATAAGCCCCAATACAGCTTATATACTTTCTTTTACCTGGGATAATGGAATCCTGCAAGCTAAACTCAATGATGTATCGTTTCAAAACCAAACCACAAACGGAGCTATAACTACGCTCATCAATCACAGCGGTGATATTTCAATTGGATATACAGATGGAAGCACCCGGAATGAAACTGGAGGCACTGAAAATGGCTCGGCCAATTTTAGTGGCGAAATAGCTGAAATGCTTTACTATGACAAGGCCTTGTCAATAAGTGAGGAAGCTGATCTCACAGAAATACTTGCAGAGCGTTATGGTATTGAAGTAGGGGATAATATCTTCTATTCCTACCAAACCGGCGACTGGAACAACCCCACCACATGGACATCTGATCCGGGTGGGACCACTCAATTCGGAACGACAGTACCGGGCAATGGGGATGTGGTCGTGATCTTGCCTGGGCGTACGATTTCTCTTACTGCCGATGTGAGTGCAAGCAATCTGGAGGTAAACATCAATGATGGTGGAATAGTGGATATGAGGTCTTTTGCTTTTTCTGCTGGCCTCAAGGAGCTCAACGGCCAGGGAATCCTCCGTTTGGCCACAGCCAATTTTCCTACCGTCACCACCAATACCTTTGTAAATACAGGTGGTGGTACCACCGAATACTACAATGCTGCAAATTTTACCTTACCTGGGGCACAGGCCACTTACAACAACTTAAGCATAAATTTGTCTCCCGGAATTACAGCTACTCAACTCAGCAATATTTCTTTGAATGGAAACCTGCATCTAATGCAAGGAACATTCAGGATAAATGACAATAGCTCAAATAGAAGGCAATTGACCGTATCCGGAAATGTGACCGTAAACCCAGGAGCCTCTTGGACGGTAGGAGCTGGCAATACTTCAGGTGCCGACTTCACTGGAGGCACAGCGCCTTTTACAGATTATTATGATAAGCAGACCCATAGGATTGTGGTCTCGGGCGATTTCACTAACAATGGTACTGTCCGTTTTACCAACCAATCACATCCTGTTTATGATGCTTTCCCAGCCAATGGTGGGGCAACGGTATATTTCACAGCAGCAAAAAATAGCAAACTGACCTGCAATGGCACCACGGATTTATATAATCTGGTGCTGGACAAAGGGGTCGATCAGACCTATACACTAACGGTGTATTCTTCAGCCTATCAAAACTTTAGACTTTTTGGTAGAAATAATTTGGGTGGTGAAGGAGGCACAGCAAATCCTGATTTGAGAAAAGCCTTATGGATAAGGACGGGTACCTTGGTATTGCAGGGGTTAACGATTATTCCTTCATTGACCGAATCTTCTGATGGAGGATCTCCAAATGGTGATTTCTATATTCCTGCCAATGGTGCACTTGTGTTGGATGGAACGGAAGTAGTTGTACTATCCACTGCCGATGATTACCGTGAGGTCAATGCAGCCTATGGTGTGGCGGCTGCTAATAATTCTGCCATGGGTATTCTCTCTGCTGGCGGCAACCAATCCTTTTCTGTTTATGGTAAATTCCAGGTGAATAATGGCTATTTTTCTACACGGGAGTCCGGCGGTTTGATTACCTGGAGTACGGCCTCCGGTCAGTTTGTGATTAAGGGAGGTATGATCGATGCCAAGCAATTTCGGGCTGCCGGTGGTGCCGGATTGGCTTCTTACGATCAGTCCGGGGGAACTTTGATTTTAAGGGGGCGTTTTCAACGTAATTCAGCCCCTTATGCATATGTCGGCAGCCTGGTCAATGCCTCAATCAACACCACTCGTGCTACCGGAGGCTTAGATGGTTCAGTGGGTACTTTCAATTTGAACCAAGCTGAAAATGTTTTTTCAATGTCTGGCGGTACAATCAGAATCTATGACGATTGTGGCGAAGGAAGGGTAGTGGACATCCTTTCTTCAACCGGAAATATCAATGTGACTGGTGGTACGCTGGAGCTAATCCCAACCACTGGTGCTGGTGGAGATGCACCTACTCATTTTGTTAAATCCAACGCACCTTTTGGCAATTTTATACTAAACCGGGCAAGCGGATCGACCAATGTTCAATTGGATATTTATCCATTAAGGGTATTGTTCAATTTAACCCTCTCAGCAGGCGTACTCAACGCCAACAACCTTAATGTTTCTGTTGGTGGGAATCTAATGATTGCAAATGGTACAACTTATACTCCGGGGAGTAACTGGACGATATTAAACGGTGCAGGAAGTCAGACCTTTACCAATAATCTGTCAACTCCACTTAACTTAAACAAATTCAAAATTGATAAACCTGCGGGGACGACACTAACTTTAGCTGGATCGCAATCAACTATTAATGTCTCTGATTCTGTTATGATCCTCAATGGAACGCTGGCCGATGGAGGTAAAATATTGAATTTTACTGCTTCGGGCACAACAAGCACTTCTTATTTATATAATGCTGGAATTCATACAGGAGCTGGAAAAATAGTCCTTGCTGATGATGACCCTCAAATAATAGCCGGTGATGGAAATGGTGTTTTTCAAAACATTGAATTAAATAATACCGATGAGCTGGCAGCTCCGGTTTATCTGAGTGCAAATATCACAATAAACGGTGTACTTACTTTTGCACAAAATAAGCGATTTGATATAAAAAACTATAACCTAAAAATGGGCGCTTCGGCCAGCATAGTTGGTGCGGGGACAAACCGCTTTGTGCAAAGCAATGGCGATGCAGGTGATGGCGGAATCACCAAAATATATACCAGTTCAGCCAAGAGTTTCCAATTTCCGGTAGGTGCACCTTCTACAGCACATGCTGCAGCAGCATATACTCCTGCCAGTATAGCTTTTGGCGCCAATCCAACCACTTTTGGTGCTATCACTGTGGTGCCGGTAGGTTACGAACATCCTAATACAACCGTCAAAGGTCGAGGTTTGAGCTACTTCTGGAGGGTAAAATCTACTGGGTTTACCTTGGGTGCGGCGACAATTACGCATGCATACACATATGCACAAAGCGATGTGGTTGAGGGTGGCAATATTACCGAAGCTGGATTTGTTTCTGCGTATTATAATAATGCAACTTATAATTGGACACCAGGCAATGCTAACGATGTGGATGAGTCCACCAACACCATTGGAGGTGTAGGTACTGCTTATCAAAATGTCAATTTTATAGATGGTGAATTTACCGCCGGGGACAATAATCCCACAAATCCATTTGGAACACCCAAAGTGTTTTATAGCCGGATAAATGGTGCTGCAAAAGGAAGTGGTTTGTGGGGCAACGTAAATACATGGTCTTCCACTAGTCATACTGGTGCCGCAGCCACTGCCGTGCCGGGAGCTGGTGATGTTGTGGTTATTGGAGGGTTGGATTCGGTTTATTTCGCGACTAATAACACAAATCCCAACACGGGCGTGCAAAATTGCGCCTCTCTTAAAATCGAAAAAGGTGCTGCATTGGATATTGGATATAATCCCACCTCTAATTTTGGTATTGTGTTAAACCATGTGAATGGAAATGGGAATTTTAGATTGACAACATCGTGGGCTTCTGGAAGTACCTTTACATTTCCCTCTGGGGACTTTTCGGAATTCAATGTAAATCTTGGAACTACCGAACTTTATTCGACAAATCCAACTGCGGGAACAACGTATTGGTTGCCTAATAATATCACTTCATATGGGAACCTAATAATTTCACCATTAGGAGGATCAAATATAATATTTGGCAATACCAATGTTACGATCTATGGAAATTTAACAACAAAGGGTCAAAACTCAGAGTCATGGTTTTGCCCAACCTGGAACGGGAATTACCCAACCTCACCGACCGCAAGGACTGCCAAAACAATTACAATTAAGGGTGATTTCAGGCTAGATGGCGGGGCTTTTATATATTATGGTAATGGTAACCTTGCTCAGGACATTATTATTCATGGAGATTTTTTTATCAACGATCCTGCGGGAATTAAGATTTACTCCTCTGCCGCTAATCAGAGTATTGCCATTGGCGGTAGTTTGATCAACAATTCACTAACTCCTGCAGGAGGTGTAAATGGCTATAGAGGTGCTAATTTTACTAATATCCCATTAACATTTTTTGGCCCAAACAATGCCTCCATTACAAATACGAATACAAGCCTTTCTCCTTATACTATTTTCAATCAGGTAACAATCAACAAAGGAACCTCACAAACCTCAACACTAACCATAGACATTGGTGGTACATTGGCAACTCCGACGGATAACTGGTTAACCCTTCAAAATGGGACACTGCGCTACATGCGCAATAACCCCAGCTCGGATTTTACGATATCCCAGGGAACGGCGTTTACCATTCCTTCCACCACCGGGCTTTATATCGATTATCCCAACAATTCGGGCAACCGAAATGTGTTGATCGCCAATGCCAACTCCAACACCAATGACCTTTTTCTCAATGGCAAGTTGAGTCTGATCAACGGTAATGTGTATGTCGGACCTACCAATGGCACCACAAACAACAACAACGATATCGAGTATTCTGGTGGGGGCGATGCGGCCATTGAAGTGCAAAATGGACAGCTTGTTGTCAATGGCCAGATCAGGAGAAACCCTGCCACCACCAATGGAATATTGAGCTATATCCAGACAGGTGGAGATGTGGTGATCAATGGTCAGAACGCAATTGCAGGAAATGCCAAACTGGAAGTAACCAATGATGGCAGTGTGTATAATATGTCAGGAGGTCGGCTTACCATCGTTCGCGGAGGCGGCACCACTTACGGCGATTTATACATCCGTGCAGCAAGTAGCACGGTGACTGGTGGTGAAATCGTCTTTACCCAAAGTCCTTCTGTTGGTCCGGTAGTGGATGCAACTCAGGATTATACCCTGGATGCCAATGTGCCTTTACATAATTTGACCATCACCGGCAAAACTTCGGGTACAGCTCGTGATGCGAAAGTCACATTGTTGATTAGTGCTTTGACACTGAAAGGAGCATTGAATATCAGCAATAACCGAAGTATTTTCGATGCCAACAGCAGCTTCGATATTCCCCTTACGGTTAAAGGTGGATTTACCAATAATGGCACATACAGTCATTATAACAATGTAACTACATTCAATGGCGGTGTTCAAACAGTCGGAGGGTCGGCCAACACCGATTTTTATGATTTGGTGGTCAATCCGGTCACGTCCCTTTCGCTGATCAGGAATGTTGATGTGCTGAATGATCTGACTCTTAGCTCAGGACAGTTTTTGAATGGTGTCTATACCATCAATCTAAAAGGTGACTTGCTTAACAATGCCAACTACGACGGCAGTGCCACACAAGGTGGTGTGATCCTCAATGGATCAACGCAACAGTTTGTTTCCGGTACGGGTACGTTTGGCCGATTGGAATTGAACAATGCACAAGGAGCAAGGTTGCTCACGAATATCACTTTACAGAAAAATCTGAAGCTAGCCGCAGGTATTTTCGATATCAATAAGTACATGCTCACACTGGGTGCCAGCAGTACTATCGAAGGCAGTGGTTTTAGCAAAACAAAAATGATTGCTTCCGATGGGGTATTTAGCAATGTTGGCTTGCGCAAATATTTTAACGCATACGCCGGGGCGAGCACCGTATTTTCATTTCCTATGGGAACTTCTGCAAAATATTCCCCGGTGGTTTTGAACTATACCAACATCGGATCCTTGGGCTACATCCGTGTTAATAATATCAATGATAACCATCCTGGTGTACTTGACCACAGCAATGTGTTGGACTATTATTGGGAGGTGGAAAGTTCAGGGATTACAGGTTTTAAAGGCGCTATTGAATTGAGCTACCTGCAAGAAGACGTGCAGGTGAGTGAAAGCAATACAGAGGCTGATTATATCGGGGCGGCCTTGTTGATTCCCGGATCAAGCTGGGCCAAATATGGCACTTCTTCAGTAGATGAAGCCAACAATAAAATAACAATTGATTATTCTTCAGGCATCGACGGCATTAGCGGTGAATTCACAGCCGGCGTTGATCCGGCATTACCAGATAATGTACCGGAATATACAAGTATAAATAGCGGTGATTGGGCAGATAAAAACAACTGGTTGCAAACCGGTGGAGATACCTACACACTATCTGGTGCTCCAAATGGATTTATCGTCACCATTGATGGCGATGATGAGGTTTCTATCAGCACCAACTACGCATCGGCATATCGCACCAGTATCCTTGGCGATTTGAAGATAAATTCGGGTACTCTGGGGCACAATCTTGGCAGTGTATCTGGCAATGGCACATTGGCACTGGAGAGCGGCACCTTGCCAGCCGGCAGATATACAGATTTCTTCGATTGTGTCAACACATCAATACTGCAATATGGAGGTTCTGGTACTTATACATTGATCGCTGACCTTTATTCCAGTATCCCCAGACTACATTTTACAGGCACAGGTATCAAAAGTCTGCCAAACAAAGACCTGACGATTTGCAAGCAGTTGCTCATCAATGGCCCTACATTAAATAATGCATCAAATAAAAAATTGACCATTCAGGGTACAATGGAGCGGCTTAGTGGTTTTTTCAATAGCGGAAGTGGCGCAGGTGCCACGGTGGCTTTTGCTGGAAGTGCACCACAAATGCTTGGAGGTGCTTTGGGCAATTTTACTGCATCAAATTCCTTCAACAATTTTGAGATAAACAACCCTGCAGGCCTATCCATACATGCTGGAGGTGCTGTAGATGTGGCAGGCAATTTGGTTTTGACCGATGGTAAGATTATGACAACTTCAGCTACGGCACTGAACATTACCAACCCAGTCGTGAACAGTGTGGCACCCATGGGGGGGTCGGTCAATTCTTTTGTTAATGGCCCAATGACCAAGAAAATCAACCAAGGCGAAAGTTTCCAATTTCCTATTGGAAAGGGCAATTTGCTCGGCAACAAACTCAAGCTTACCAATTCCCAATCAGGAACCATACTGTGGGCAGCCGAGTATTTTACCCCCAATACAAGCTACACAAGCTTCAACCCTCCCTTGACCTATGTCAATTCAAATGAGTATTGGACGGTTGGGGCAACAGTTGGTAGCAAAGCCACCATCAATATCAGTTGGGATGCCAATAGCGATTTGACTCCGCTGAACACGCAAAATGGATTGAGCGATATGCGGGTGGCGAAATTCAACATAGGTACTTCTGAATGGGAGCAAGTGGCATCCGGTGCCAGCGGATCAACCGTTTATTCTAGCAGTAACTGGACGGTTCCTGCTGGCGGAACTGATCGTTTTACCACTGCATGTATCAACATCATCAAGCCAAAAGCCAAGTTGACCCCTTCAGGGCCGATTTGCGGCAATGCTGGTATTCCCGTCACATTTAGCCCTGCTCCGCCTTTGGATTATACTATCAGCTATACCCGTGATGGTGTGGCACAAACGCCCATCACCTTTACAGGGGCGCCATATGTTATACCCACACCAACTCCGGGGGTTTACAAATTGACCTCCTTCACCTATAATGGAGGAAATACCGGAGCCGTTGATTTAGGCACTGTTACGGCCTTTGCAGTGCCGACAGTGGCCAATGCAGGTACAGATCAATCGCTTTGTGGAGCAAGCAGCACGACCCTGGCCGGGAATAATCCGACTATTGGAACAGGCTTGTGGTCTATTATCAGTGGTGCCGGTGGTACGGTAGTGACCCCAACTACGCGTAACAGTACCTTCAACGGTACCAACGGAAGTGCATATACTTTACAATGGACGATATCCAATGGTGGTTGTGTATCTGCAGATCAGGTCAATGTGGTATTTCCTGTGTTGGCTGCCCAGCCTGCCGCCTTCACGGTCAGTTCTCCAGCGGTTTGCAACCTGGCCTCTGGTGTAGAATACAGGGTGCCCAATGATGCAACTGTTACCTATAGTTGGTCTTACGCACCATCCACCGGAGTTGCAATCAATGGCACCTCAAATGCAGTTACCCTTGATTTTGCTAATAGTGCGGCCTCGGGCAATTTGAGTGTTACCGCTACCAATGCCTGTGGAGCCAGCGCACCACGCATCCTGGCCATAACCGTCAACCCTGTACCGGTGGTGAACTTAACGAGCAATGATCCGGACAACATTATTTGTAGCGGCTCTGCAGTGAGCTTTACCGCAGATAGACCATCAGGCCCGGCACACATCAATTATAATTTTCAGGTTGATGGCAGTAGCATACAAAATGGAGTGGCAGCCACCTTCAATACTGCTTCATTGACAAATGGAAATAAAGTAAGGGTGATCGCCATGTCCGCCGGTAATTGTACCACCACAAGCAACGAAATCACCATGTCGGTGGCAGATGGCATCTGGACTGGTGCTACAAGTAGTGATTGGTTCAATGCTTCCAACTGGTCTTGCGATGGAATACCTACAGAAACCAAAGATGTGATCGTACCTACCGGGGCTATGCGAATGCCTGTGGTCAATAATTCTGGCGCAAAATTCAAAAACATCATCATACAAAACGGTTCAACGCTCACTTCTGAGGCATCTAACACCATAGATGTATATGGCAACTGGATCAATGATGGCACATTTACACCAAACACAGGCAAAGTCACCTTTCATGAATCGGGAGCCATCTCTGGTAATGCGCTGCATTTTTTCAACAGCATTGATATTGCTACTGGCAAAACGCTGACGGTAAATTCCAATACCTTAAATATTGCCGGGGATATGGACAATAGGGGCACTTTTGTTCACAACAACGGTACGCTGGTGCTGAATGGAACAACTACTCAGACCGTTGCGGGGGTAAGCAGTTTTTATAACCTGGAAATCAATAACCCTGCAGGCGCCAATGTAGGTGATGCCATTAACGTGGCCAATAACCTATCCCTGACCAACGGGGTGATCCACACCACAGGCACGGTGTTCATTGCGGCTTCGGCAACCGTTAGTCCTGCGGCAGGTGTCATTAATTCATTTATCGATGGCAAAGTCATTAAATCTAATGTGGGCATTGGTGGTTTCACCTTCCCGATAGGCAGCGGCAATAGGTGGAGGCCTGTGTCCATTGGCAGTGTATCTACGCCAGGTATCGATTGGGAGGCGAAATACTTTGTTGGTCCAGCTACAAACGAAGCGATTGTCGATAACTTATTGGCCACAGATCTGGATAGCATCACCAATATGAGTACGATAGAATATTGGAAAATAGCAGATGGTGCGGCTTCCGGGGTTACTGCCTCGGTGACTTTGAGCTGGGGTGCGCAAAGCAATGTGTCTTCAGATGCCAATCAAAGAAAAGAACTGCGGGTGATGTCGTGGAACAATATCCTTAAATCGTGGGATATAAATGGTGGAGTGAACCTCACGGGCGATAATACATATGGGACGGTGACTTCCCGCACACCATTGACCTTCTCGGAAAACATCATCACGCTGGGCAGTACAACCGAGAGCAACCCGCTTCCAGTCGAACTTATTTCATTCACCGGCAATGAGCAGAATGATCTGGTCTTGCTGTCGTGGAAAACCGCCTCTGAGCAAAACAATGATTATTTTCTGGTTGAGCATTCTGTGGATGGAAAGGTATTTACGCAAATAGGGAAGGTGCCTGGTGCCGGAACTACCACAGTAATCCAACGGTATGGTTTTGAGCATGACAGGCCGGCATATCCGGATAATTACTATCGTTTGAAGCAGGTCGATTATGATGGCGCATTCGAATACACTGATGTGATCCTGGTACGCCTAAAAAAGGATTTGACCAGCACGTCGATGGATTTTGTGATATATCCCAACCCCAGCACAGAGCCTCAGGTCTCCATAGAAATTTCTGAGCTTGACTTCTCCAAACCATTAATCCTGGAGGTTATTAGCCTCAGTGGATTGAAAGTAAAATCAGAAACTTATGCTGCAGGGGATATTGACCGATTGATAACACTCAATTTAGGCTACACGACCACTAAAGGAGTCTATGTGGTTAAGCTGTCTCAGGGTGAGACAACCGTGGTGAAGAAATTAATTCTGAACTAACCGGCAAGCACTTCACAGCTACAATAAATCAAGTTGGGCATAACAGGTACCCCAGGCCAAGACCTGAAGTACCTGCTTTAGTCCCCAGTCAAAAATAATTTCGTTCTTTTACAGACCTGGCTTTGAGCAAAAGAAGAAAAAGACAGGATAATTCTGTTTTTTTACGCTGGAGAATCTATTAGGAGGTTGGGCAAAACATTCGTCTTACCTATTTCAACCCTGATATTCTCCCCATAGGTGTTTCTTAATTTCATGAGTCCGAAATCATTTTCTGAAGTGACAATTAGTCGTAAAATATTGGTGGCAATGCTTGTTGGTGGAGGGCTCTTTTTTTCGTGCAACCTCACGTACAAGGTGCGCAACCAACACAGTACACTCGAAGATTTTTTATTTATGCCTTGCGGCAAAGTATCATTGGAACTGATCGGCAAAGGAAATTCAAAATTTACGTTCAGACAGCATTTCTTGTTAGACGAAAGCGTCACCCTGCATGGAGGTGCATTGATGATCAGCTACAATGAACAAATCCTTCAGCCTGTGATTAGCCTGTCCAAACCAGGGAAGAATGGAAGTGAGATATGGCAACTATCCGGGCATGAAATCATTGAACATTCGTTTGTGCTGGAAGATGGTGTATTTGAGGGCGATACGATAAAAATCTTTTCCAGCGGCTACCTGAATTGCCGTGAACAAATTATGGACATCGACACCTTGGTGTACTCATTCACCAATAATTTTCGCATTTTGGGGGTGAATCGTTAGGCAGAGCGAACACTTTTATGTTTGACATTCGTGGAAAAAACCACAATCTAAAGCCGTATCTTGCGTTTACACCATCAGAAAATGGCATCACTTGGTATTGTTTGCCATATATTCTTTTGGATAATCCGATGAATTATCTTTTTTTTTGATTTACTTTGAATTTTAATTGAGTCACAAAAACGACCATAATAAGCAGCAAGTGGAAAAAGAGAACCCTAACCTGATAACCGTATTTATCTGTTTTTTAAGATCCGGGTTAAGATTTACGCGATATGATACCAACAATGTCGGACTAGCCTTTATCGAAGAGATAAAAAAACACAATCCCAATTTTACTCCTGTAAAAGTACAACAAAGAGAAAGAGACCAGGAATATACGGTGAATGCCTATCCCAAGGAATTTGAACAATTGATCAATTCTTTGATTGAAGAATACCGCATTAAGCACAAACTTGAATATAGACTGAAAAAACCGAAGACCGGTGGTGGTCGTGGAGGTTTTAACCGCGGAGGTAACAGACCCGGAGGTTACACCCAAAATCGCGATCAACGTGGTACAGGAAGCACCTACAATAGACCACGCAGGGATGTATCTGGCGGAGGATTCAATGTTCAACGTCGCGATGCTGATGGCAGGGTAGGAGGCTACAGGCCAAACAGGCCAAATCAGGATCAGTCGGGGCAGGGAGGCTATCGGCCCAGGTACAATAGCGACCAGCCGGGTCAATCTGGTTACAGACCCAGACGAGATGGACAAGGAAATCAAGAGGGCAATCGACCGGATGGACAGTCTGGTCAAAGTAATTATCGGCCACGAAGCAGTGAAAGCAACTATCGGGGACAAGGCGATGGATACAGGCCAAGACGTGATCCTTCCGTTGGGGGCGACCGTTTTACACCAAATATTTACCCCAGAGATCGTGATGGTAATAAGGCCGAAGAGCGCCCGAAACGCCCACGTCGCGATCCGGACAGCGATCAATAATCGGATACAAAATATGCAAAAGCCCATGAAAATGGGCTTTTTTAATTTTAACTCATTCAAAATCAAAACCTGAGTATCAACTCCCAAGGTAGATCAGCAATACACCAAGCAAAATGCCCGCGAGCACATATTTTTTGGAGCGGAGGTTTTTGTCCTTAAAAATCATGGCACCCACAAAAAAGGAAATTACTACACTGCCCCTGCGCAATGAGGCAATTACTCCTATGAGCGAATCGCTATAAGAGAGGGCGTAGAAATAGGCATAATCTGCCAGAATAAGAAAGAGTCCGATAAAAAAGATAGCATATCGCCATTGGAATGGGGTATGCTTTTGCCTTGCCGGATACCATAGAAAAATAAGTATAGGCAAATAAAACACTACCAGATACACCGAAAACCAGGCCTGCACCGCCAAGCGGTCGTACCGGACGAGCAGGTACTTGTCGTACAGGCCGCTGATCGCCCCAATGATGGTGGCCAGTATGATCATATACACCCATTTATTTGTGGAGAAATGTATCCCTTCTTTTTTGCCAACCAGGGCAAAGGCATAGTAGGAGGTGAGGGTGACGACAATTCCGATCCATTGTAGCGCGGTGAATTGTTCATTGAATATAATCACTGCCCCGATCAAGGTCCAAAAAGGACTCGACGCGCGTATCGGACCTACAATCGTAATGGGCAGATTTTTCATTGCAAAATATGCTAAGATCCATGAGGTACCCACAATAATGGCTTTGAGAAAAAAATGCATATGTGCCAACAGCGTCTGCTGTGGAATATACAAGCCATAGGTTGCTGCGAAGTTTGGAGCAAGCAGGGAAGTAAGCAAAGATGGCACAAAGAGCAACATTCCGCTTAGGGTGGCATAAAACAATACCGGAATAACGGCATTGCCATTGAGCGACCATTTTTTGCCACATCATATACTCCAAGAAAAATGGCCGAGATCAGGCCTAAGATTACCCACATTGAAAAAGTTGTTAGATGATTGCCGGATGGATCAGTACTTTAAAGCTGCAAAATTAATCTAAGTTTAGATGGATTTTCGGTTAGGCAACAAAACTACAGACCAAAATTTTGCCTACGGGCTTTCAGACCAGGGGAGATCCAACAGGACTGAATGCTTCTGCCCGAGGTATTTTTCTTTATATATTTGTACTAAATGAAAATGTAATGACAGGATTTGAAGAGAAATACATCAACCCCTTCACCGACTATGGTTTCAAAAAACTTTTCGGTGAAGAAATCAATAAAGACTTGTTGCTAGACTTTCTCAATGAGCTCCTCAAAGAAGAGGAGGGAGAAATAACCAGCCTGACCTACATGAAAAATGAACACCTCGGCACTACAGAAATGGATAGAAAGGCCATTTTTGACCTTTATTGCGAAAATGAAAGAGGCGAAAGGTTTATCGTGGAATTGCAAAAAACAAAGCAAAGTTTCTTTAAAGACCGGGCGCTTTACTATTCTACCTTTCCGATCCGTGAGCAAGCCAAGCGGGCAGATTGGGATTATGAATTGAAGGCCGTCTATACCATTGCCATTCTCGATTTTGTGTTCGATTCGGACAAAAACCAGCCAGAAAAATTCAGGTATGATATCAAACTAATGGATATCGATACCAATAAGTTGTTTTATAAAAAGCTGACCTTTATATATTTGGAAATGCCAAAATTCAATAAAACAGTGGATCAGTTGGAAACGCGTTTTGAGAAATGGCTATATGTATTGAGAAACCTGAACAGGTTGGACAAGGTGCCTGACAAGCTGAGGGAAACCATATTTGATCGCTTGTTTCAGGCAGCAGAGATTGCAAGGTTTACCCCTGATCAGGTCAGGTCGTACGAAGATAGCTTGAAATATTATCGGGATTTGAAAAACTCACTGGACACTGCCCGAGAAGAAGGAATGGAAGAAGGAATAGAGAAAGGAATTGAGAAAGTGGCCAAAAATGCCTTGAAGCTCGGCAAATCCATAGAGGAAATAATGGCATTAACATCTTTGACCCGAGAACAAATCGATAAACTCAGATGATTGGCATGCTAAACCGTTCTATCATTAAACTGACACTCATGCTATGCTTTCTATGTTTAATAGCAGGCATGCAGTCATTTGCCCAGGGGCTCATTATTGAAAAAACCGACAGTGGAGCGTGGGTCAAAGACCATGGACAAAATGTGCTTTTTTACCAGACCTGCACCAAATCGCTCCATGGCCGGTATCCCCGAGCAAATTACATCCATCCCTTATTTGGGGCTGATGGCACCATACTTACGGAAGACTTCCCTGCCGACCATTTGCATCACCGGGGTATTTTCTGGACATGGCATCAAATTCTGATCGGCGATCAAGAGATGGGCGATGCCTGGGAATGCAGGGATTTTATTTGGGACGTGCAGGAGGTAAAGCAATTGGCAGAGTCTGAAAGTGAGCTGTCGTTCGTAGCCAATACCTTTTGGAAATCACCGCTTTGGAAAGACGAAGATGGGGAGTTAAAGGCTTTTGTGGAAGAAAACACGACCGTCACCGTCCATAGCTCAGTCGATACGTACAGGCTTATAGATTTCGAAATTTCCCTCCTGGCGCTGGAGCCAAACCTGAAAATTGGTGGATCAAAAGACGATAAGGGATACAACGGTTTTTCTGTAAGGATGCGTTTACCAGAAGATATTGCCTTCGCGTCAGAAGATGGCTTGGTGGAGCCAAAAGTCGGCCCGGTGCAGGCTGGCCCTTGGATGGATATCTCTGGCAGTCTGTCTGCAGATGGTAGTAGGGCAGGCATCGTCATCATGTGCCATCCCGACAATCCGGTGTATCCCGACCCTTGGATTATCCGAAAAAAAGGAAGCATGCAGAATCCGGCATTTCCCGGGCGTGAGCCTGTTGCAATTTCTGAAAAAGAGCCAACGCGCTTAAAATATCGATTGGTGGTGTATCAGGGGGATTTGAAGCAAGAAGTGATCAGCGAACTTATGCAAGGCTGGAAATGAACCCATTCTACTATGGATAGTAAGTCTGCGGATGCATTTTGCATAAGGAATATCTTTGCGATATTAGCGTAAAATTAAATGTTGAAAAACATCCACATCTACGAGCTGCCCGAGGGGGAAGAGAAAATCGCCTTTCATGTGTATGAAGTGCAAGGCAAAACCATCCAAAATAAACTATATCCGCACGAAACGGAGCAACCACACCGCCATGCTTATTATGAAATCTGCATCTTCGTAAATGGCGCTGGCAACCATATGATCGATTTCAAGAACTTCCCCATTAAAACCAACAGCATCCATTTTCTCACGCCGGGTCAGGTTCATCTTATCTCTCGTGACGAAAATTACCATGGGTTTTTGCTGGTTTTTTCAAGGGATTTTTATTCACTGGGATTACAGGACGAAGACCTGTTGATGACCCTGCCTTTTTCAACAATAATACCTCTGAGCCTATTCTCAATTTAAAGCCGGAAGAATTTGAAGAGCTCCTCGACATCATTGACCACCTGCGCAAAGACTATAAACGAGATTCAGAAATAAGGGAAGACGTGCTCCGTAGCTATCTACACATTTTTTTATTGAAATGCCGCTACTTTTTCAATCGCAATTATTTTGACAAAGACCTGGTGAAAGACCCTGTTTTCCTGATTGTGAACCAGTTCAGAAACCTGGTCGAACAACATTTCAAAGAAATCCACCTGGTAAAAGAATATGCTGATTTGCTCAACGACACGCCGGCCCACCTCAACAAAATTGTAAAATCAATCACCGGTGTCAATGCCGGGGAATTCATCATTAAGCGGATCATACTGGAAGCCAAACGACTGCTGATCTACACCGATCTGAGCAACAAGGAGATTTCTTTTAAGATGAATTATGACGACCCTTCTTATTTCTCACGCCTGTTCCGAAAAAAGGTAGGACTAAGCCCCTCTGACTTTCGCCATCAAATGAAGCAAAAGTACCAGCAATAGGGATTATTATCCAATCGGGCTTGCAGGTCTATCCATTAGCTTTGGTTTTAATAAAGACACCTATTCACCAAAGGACTTATCGGTTGAATTTAGTGCCGGATGGCTTTGGCAAAAAGAAAGAAAACCAGATGATCAACATCAATTACAGATTGAAAACCTCAGATCTAAAACAAAAGCTAAGAGATTTTTGGAATCTCTCAGGCCAAAAGGTAAAACTGATCGAAAGGGAATATGCACATGAAAAGGGTTCTCCGGTCTTCACCGTCAAGGGCAAATATAGTACCCGTGGCTGGACAGAATGGACACAGGGATTCGAATTTGGTTCGGCTATTATTCAATTCGATGCCAGTGGCGACAGGCAATTTCTGGATTTTGGGCGCAAACATACCGTGCGTGACATGGCGACCCACATCAGCCATATTGGTGTACACGATCATGGCTTCAACAATATCTCAACTTATGGAAATCTCCTTCGGCTGATGAAGGAAGGAAAAATAACTCACAATGAATGGGAGCAAAACTTCTACGAATTAGCCATCAAAATCTCCGGAGCTGTGCAAGCGGCACGCTGGACTAAAACGACCAATGGTGGCTTTATTTATTCTTTCAACGGCCCCCACTCTCTTTTTGTCGATACCATCCGCTCGTGCCGCATACTCATGCTCAGCCACGGACTTGGCCATAGCTTACAAAGTGACAATGATGTAAAAATCAACCTACTCGGCAGGGCGATAGACCACATGAAGGCCACGGCCGATTATTGTGTGTATTACGGAGAGGGCCGCGATAGCTACGACCTATGGGGGCGCACGGCACATGAGGCTATCTTCAACACCAATGATGGCAACTACCGATGCCCCAATGCCCAACAGGGCTACACCGGCAGATCGACATGGACACGCGGCCTCGCGTGGGCTATGTGTGGATTTGCCGAAGAGCTGGAGTTTTTGAAATCGTTGAAGGAGGAGGACCTATCCGCTTTTGGAGGTCGAAAATCCATTGAAGCGTTTATGCTCAAAGCTGCCGCGCCACTTGCGATTTTTACATCGACCATACCCCCACTGACGGCATCCCTTATTGGGATACGGGCGCGCCTCTTTTGCACAAACTGGGCAACTACCTCGACCGACCCGCCGATCCTTACAACGATTTCGAACCTGTCGATAGTTCGGCGGCGGCCATTGGAGCTCAGGGCTTGTTGCGGCTGGGACAATATTTGTCCGGCAGCGATGCCTCCGCATCAGAAAAATATTTCCAGGCTGGGCTTACAGTGCTCCATTCCCTCTTAGATGAGCCCTACATCAGCACGGACCCAAAACACCAGGGATTGATTTTGCATTCGATCTACCATCAGCCCAACGGATGGGATCACGTGCCTGCTGCTGCCAAAGTAGCCAATGGAGAGTCGAGCATGTGGGGAGACTACCATGCCAGGGAGGTGGCGCTATATGTACAAAGACTTATAGATGATGGTGCGTATTATACTTTTTACAATTGCATAAAATAATGGCCAGCACGCTTACCGATCTATCAAAACTGTGCGTGCATACCATCACCACCAAGCCCTGGAATATTGATCTAGCTGCTGAAGAATTTGGTAAGGCAGGCATTGGTGGCATTTCTGTGTGGAGAAATACCTTGGAAGGTCGGGATATTGTCCGGACTGGTGATTTGCTTCGTGCAAATAACCTGAATATAGTGAGCCTGGTGCGTGGTGGCTTTTTCCCTTCAGCAGATGCCATCAAAAAGAAAGAAGCCATCGAAGACAATCGGCTGGCCATAGATGAAGCTGAGGCTTTGGGAGCTTCCATGCTTGTGCTTGTTTGTGGGGCAGAACCGAGGATTTCCCTGGATAAATCACGTGAAATGATACGTGCTGGAATCGAAGCAATACTACCCTATGCGGAAAATGCAAAGGTGAAATTGGCTATTGAGCCATTGCACCCCATGTATGCCGACACCAGATCCGCCCTCAATACCTTGGAGCAGGCCAATGATATGGCCGAATACTTTAATTCAGCCTATGTAGGTGTAGCCATAGATGTTTATCATCTCTGGTGGGACCCACATTTGGAGCATGAGATCATTCGTTGTGGCGCCAATGGCAATCTGCTTGCCTTCCACCTTTGCGACTGGCTGAGCCCGACCATAGACATGCTCAACGATCGTGGGCTGATGGGAAATGGATGTATCGATATCAGACAAATAAGGTCATGGGTCGAAAAAGCAGGTTTCGATGGGTTCAATGAAGTTGAAATCTTTTCACATAAACACTGGGCGGAAGATCAGCATGAATTTTTGAAGCAAATAACAGAGGCTTATTTAAACCATTCCTAATTTTTTTGTAGGTGGATAAAACACATGAATTACCTGAAATCAATGATCAATTAACACAGCTTGAAGCATATGGCTTGAAGCTTACAGCCTTAAAAACATGAAAGAACACAAAGTAGGAATAATCATGAATGGGGTGACCGGAAGGATGGGTACCAACCAGCACCTGATGCGATCCATTGTAGAAATCATCAAACAGGGGGGCGTACCAATCGGCCCGGAAGAAGTGATCATGCCCGATCCGGTTTTGGTAGGTCGCAGCATGGCCAAGCTCGAAAAGCTAAGGCAGATGTCAGGAGTACAAAAGATCACCACCGATCTCGATGAAGTGATGAATGATCCGGCCTACCAGATATATTTTGATGCGCAGACCACAGGAAGAAGGGCAGCAGCAGTGAAAAAGGCCGCAAAAGCCGGAAAACATGTTTATTGCGAAAAGCCCACCGCCACAGAAACCCGCGTAGCGCTTGAACTTTATGATATCTGCCAGACAGCCGGAGTTAAAAACGGTGTGGTGCAAGACAAACTATGGCTTCCGGGCATGATGAAATTGAAAAGACTGATTCAAAATGGTTTTTTTGGGGAAATATTGTCTGTTAGGGGCGATTTTGGTTATTGGGTTTTTGAAGGCGATACCATTCCGGCACAGCGACCATCATGGAATTACCGCAAGGAAGATGATGGTGGAATCATCGTGGACATGCTGTGCCACTGGCGCTATGTGCTGGACAATATATTCGGAAAAGTAAAGGCTGTTTCATGCCTGGGTGCCACACACATCAAAGAACGCGTCGATGAAAATGGCAATACATACAAGTGCACCGCCGATGATGCAGCCTATGCTACATTCGAATTGGAAGGCGGTGTCATCGCTCATTTCAACTCTTCCTGGGTCACACGGGTAAAACGAGATGATTTACTTACCGTTCAGGTGGACGGCACCAGGGGTTCTGCGGTGGCAGGCCTGCGTGATGCTATACGCAGCATTATGGCAACACGCCAAAACCTGTCTGGAATCCGGACATTCCGCAGCCAATCGATTTTCAAGGCGGATGGGCTAAGGTACCCGAACAAGAAGTTTTTGAGAATGCCTTTAAAGTGCAATGGGAATTGTTTCTGAAACATGTGGTGAAAGGCGATCCGTTTCCATGGACGTTGAAAGAAGGCGCCAAAGGCGTACAATTGGCCGAAAAAGGACTGGAAAGCTGGGCGAAAAGAGCCTGGGTGGAGATAGGGGATATATAAAAATGCCATAATCTGCCAGCCGTAAGCCACAAGGGATTTGCCCAAGCTTGCGGCTTGTAGCTAAAGGCCAAAAGCTAAAAAAAATGAAAACAGCACTAATCACCGGAGGGACACGCGGGATCGGATTTGGCATTGCAACCTGCCTGGCCAGAGAGGGTTTTGATGTGGCGGTCAATGGTGTCAGAGATGAATCTGAAGTAAAGGAAGCATTGGAAAAATTGCGCTCCTTTGGCACAAAAGTGATCTATTGCCAGGGTGATATCAGCAAGCAAGCCTCCAGAACTGCAATCATCAGCAAGATGAAAATGGAATTTGGACAGCTTAATGTGTTGGTCAACAATGCCGGGGTGGCGCCCAAAGAGCGAAATGATATTTTAGTGGCCACCGAAGAGAGCTTTGATTACGTCATGGGCACTAACCTGAAAGGCACTTATTTCTTTACCCAAGAGGCTGCTAACTGGATGGTGCAACAGAAAAAGCAACTTGTTGATTTTAAAGCTTGCATCATCAATGTCACCTCTGTTTCCTCAACCGTGGCCTCTGTGAACCGGGGCGAATATTGCATCGCTAAGGCAGGCCTTAGCATGGTCACCAGGTTGTATGCAGCACGGTTGGGTGAATTTGACATTCCCGTTTTTGAGATTCAACCAGGGGTGATCCATACGGATATGACTTCGGGTGTGCAGGAAAAATACGATAAGCTGTTTAGTGAGGGCATGGCCATTCAGCAGCGGTGGGGCTTGCCCGCAGATGTCGGGAAAGCAGTTGCGGCATTGGCGCGTGGCGATTTTCCCTATTCTACCGGGCAGGTAATTATGGTCGATGGCGGCATGACCTTGCAACGCTTGTAATCGATGGCAAGACCTTCGCTATATTTAGATACGATACAAAACTTTATACCCAAAAATATGAAAGACAAAAAATTAAAACAGTGGCGCATATTGCGCCTCATTGCCCTGGGGCTGTGCCTGCTCACGTTCACCCCCGTGGTCATCCCCAAGGGTGTTTTCACACCAGAACTTTTTGGCATACCCTATTCACTGTGGACGAGTTTTTTAATAACTGTTGCCTTGGTATGGCTCACCTATTTGGGCACCAAAGTACATCGCACAGATGAGGAAGAGGAGGTAAGACCATGAAAACCTGGATATTAATTTTTGGGCTCATATATGCTGGGCTATTGATTTTCGCATCGCTCAAGTCATATAAAAAAGGCCGATCAGTAGAAGATTTTATGCTTGCCGGATCCAGCATCGGCATGCTGCTTGGCGTGCTCACCTATGCGGCAGCGTTGTTCAGCACTTTTACCTTCCTCGGTATGCCCGATTTTTTTCGTCGGCATGGGGTGGGGGCATGGATTTTCCTGGCTGTCTCCGATGGAGCCATGGTGTTTTTTATCCTTTGGTTTGGTTATCATATCCGCACCAGGGTCAGGCAATTGGGTTTTCGGGGTGTTGCCGGTCTTATCTCCAATTGCTATGGCAACAAGTGGGCAGGATACATCATTTTTCTCACGGCTTTTATTTTCCTTATCCCGTATGTCGGCATCCAGATTCAGGGCATTTCCATATTTATGGGTGCGGCATTTCCGGGCTTTATCCCTTCCTGGGGGTGGTCTGTCGGTATCGTCATCGTCATGCTCGTGTATAGCGAGATTGGCGGGCTCAAGGCCATCGTGTACAGCGATGCTATTCAGGGCGTACTCTTGCTCACCGTCTTATGGATCATAGGATATAATTGCCTCAGTGCGTTCGGTGGCTTAGAGGCTATGTTCGATCAGGTAGAGATGGACAATGTAGCCTTGCTTTCCACCCCGGGACCTGAGGGGCTTTTCAGTGCTCAGTTTTTTATTGCTTCCATGATTGCCATCGTTATGATCCCCGTTACACAACCTCAGCTAACCACGCGGCTGGTAGTGATGAAAAGCATGAAATCCATGCACCTGATGGCAGTGGCAGTGGGTGCATTTGCTATTTTGGTGATCACCCCAACTATTTTTATTGGGATGTATGGGGCGTCGTTTCTGAAAGATTCCCTTGGCGAATATCCCGTAGCGCAACAAGCCAATGCCTTTTTTGAGGAAGTGTTCCTCTATCGCCAGCCAAATGCCATAGCAGCATTGGCTCTGGTGGGGCTGATTGCCGCAGGATTGTCCACAACCAATGCGCAGATATTTGCTCTGGGATCTGAGTTGAGGGGTTTGCTAAAAATGGAAGAGAAAATGGTGATGCGCATTACCAAAATCGGCATTTTTATTTTTGCCCTCATCGCGCTGCTGTTTTCAGAACTGATCAAAGACCAGATCGCCATGCTGGCCAGAGTGAGCTTTGCAGGTACCGCACTGATGGGCCCCATGATCCTGCTTGGTATTTTGAGCAGGCGTAAAGTTTCCACCTTTATTATATATGCTTCATTGCTGGGACTTATCGTTTTTTTACTTTCCCTTACGGGAATAATTCCTCAAAACTATTTTGGTATTAGACTCGATTTGATTCTTTTTGCAGCACTGGCTACAGCGGCATATATCAGTTATCAGATGTCGCCCCATTCAACACAAACCAACTGATTGATCATGGATTTTAAGCTTATTTTTACCCTCCTTTTTATTGTTGCCCTGCAGGGCTGCAACTCAAAAAATGAGAAGCCTGCTATGGAAAAATGTCGAATGGCAGCTATGTCCTTGCGGAGGGCAACTTGCGTGTTGGTATAGATCCTGAATTGGGTGGGCGTATCTTTTCAGTGCAAATTGATGGAAAGGAGTTGCTGCTGCAATCGCGGCCAGGACTGCTCAACTGGGGCTCTACACTTTGGCCGGCGCCGCAAAGCCGATGGAACTGGCCACCGCCTGCTGCCATCCAACTGGGCAAATATGCATCAAAAATCCAGGGTGACAAGCTTATTTTGGAAAGCCCGACAGATACTACCTTTGGCTTTAGAGCCATCAAAACCTTCTCTTTCGACAAAGAAAAAAGTGGACTGACCATCGAATATACATTTATCAACGATGCAGACTCAGCACAGCATGTGGGGCCATGGGAAATAAGCTGTGTACCCGCCGAAGGCATCGTTTTCTTTCCGCTCGGTGCTGAGCCGGCAAATTCATCTGGCAATCTGGCCATAGAACAAGTTGGGGGAATAGCATTATTGCGATATGATCCCAACATCCCTGCTCCACCGCAGAAGTTGTACAACAATGCAACAGAAGGTTGGCTGGCGCATGTCAATGAAGACCAGGTACTCTTTGTGAAGTCTTTTGCAAAAATTCCCGCAGAAGATTTGGCCCCTGGTCAGGGAAATGTGGAGGTGTATGTCAATAAAGAATTGAGCTATATTGAATTGGAAAACCATGGAGCATACCGGCTTTTGCAACCTGGCCAATCGCTAAAGTATCAGGTCACCTGGTATGTCCGGCAACTAAAGGCTGAAGAGGCCATTTTCAATCAAGACCTGGTGGCGCTCGTTCGCGATCTCGTGAAATAGGCATACCGGATTTTGCCACGCCGCCAAAAGGATCGTCGCTGATGACCGCTCTTTTATTTTTTACGGAATAGCCATAGCGCCACGTAGGGAGGACAGTATAACCTCAAAAGCAAAAAAGCCTTTGGTAAGGTGGATTAAGCGCGAAGCATTATTTTGTCTTTCTCAGCTTCAACACGGTATGATAGCTGTGGCCAATCAGGGGGTAAGACACCTCCAACTCAAAACCGGCATTGCGGGCGAGTTCCAGCATTTTTGCTTCACTGTACATTTTGCTGTTGCCATTGGCCACGGTAGTAAAATACAAGGAAGTGGCTGTAAGCGAATAGGCCGCCGCCGGATACTTTTGGTTGTCGATGAAAGTTTCCAAAATATACACCGATGCTTCCGGGGTTACGGCCTGATGCACATTTTTCAAAATATTGGTGATTTCAGATTCTGAGAAGCAATCCAGGAATTGACTCATCCACACAGCATCGGCACCAGCGGGTATCTTTTGTCCGGTGTCCAGAAGGTTGATCTCATGAAAGTCCACTCTACCAATTAATCCCTCATCTTCCACATTTTTTTTAGCCACAGCTATTTGTCCGGGCAAATCAAGGATTTTTACCTGCACGGCTTGGTTGTATTTGCAACAGGCTATCGACCACTTACCGGTATTACCTCCTATATCGAAGAGCGTTTTTGGGTTTTCTTCGAAGACGATTTCCAGAGCACTTTTGAAAGCATCGTCTGAATAATAATGGTCGAATTCAAACCATGACTTTTTGATTTTGTCAGGCAACTGGCTCAATCCTTCGTAAACAGTAGCCCATGGGCCAAATACTTTCAGGCCTTCCGGTTTGCTTTTTCTGATAGAATCGGTAGTGTACTTGGCGGCATCGTAGCAGACATCATTTACAAAGTTCAGATTTACCCTGGTCAGTTCATCGCTATTGAGCATCACACCTACCTTGGTGAGTTTGTATTTATTATCTTCGATTAGTTCCAGCACCCCGGCATTTAAGGCGGCTTCTACCAATACTCCTACCCCATAAGGATTAATGCCCAGGGTGGACGCAATATGTTCCACATCAATGCCCATTCTGTGCTTTCCGATTAGCGGCAGTATTCCGAGTTCTTTCATGCTGATAACGGCCTGAAAATAAATGGGGCCGAAAGCTAATTTCTGCGCTTCAAATTTCGCTTCTAATATGCTGAGTTCTTTGGTCATACATCGGATCTTTAAAAAATTGGTTGTTGCATTGGTCATGTACACCAACACAATGTTCAAAAATTTTCCAAGTTTAATGCTTTTCTTAAAAACCTTGGGCATAAACAGTAGTTAATTTTTGAATTTTGACAAGAACACCGGTGAGGTTTTTATATCTACCTTTGTTCTGTTTTATTTGCAACCAATTGCAAACCGATCAATGTCGACCTTCTTTTACCGTCTTTATTTGTTCAATACCCGGCACAAGGGGCTTTTTTTTGGTGGCTTGATCACCCTATTGTTGTTTTTGGCCTATCAGGTGTCTCATATTTCGCTCGACGAAAATATTTCAGACATTTTTCCCAAAGACAAAGAGGTGAGCGAAATAGAAGTTGTGTTTAACAGCGCCAACCTCAATAGCAACCTCATAGTGCATATTTATGCCACGGACAGCACCCTGCCTTTGGCCGACAGCATCATCGCCCTCAGCCACCAGCTCGATAGCGCACTTTATCACCAATTTCCCGATATCATTGCGCAACGCCTCTTGTTTTATCCCGATTCACTGGTCAATTTGTTTTTTGGTTTTTTTAAAGAGCACCTGCCGCTATATCTCAGCGAAGGTGACTATGAGCAAATTGGCAAAAGCCTGACCCTGGAAGGCGTAGAGGCCACCGTAGAGAAAAATTTCAAAGCACTGATGTCGCCTGTAGGGTTAGTTGGGAGTAAAATGATTTTGCGCGACCCTTTTGGCTTTGTACAACTCCCGCTGAAAAGCTTTCAGCAATCTCAATTCGATCCTAATTTTGCCCTGTACAAAAACCATCTTTTTACCGCAGACAGGCAGCATTTGCTGTTTTTTTGCAACTGAGTACCATGGCCAACGAAACAGCCAAAATGGGGAGCTGATCTCAGCCCTCGATCGTTTGGCTGAGACATACGAAACACCTACAATTCGTATCGAATACTTTGGTGCTCCGGCAGTAGCCACTGCCAATGCCAGAAGAATAAAAAAGGACATTACCGTGTCAGTAAGCCTGGCCATAGTCATTATTTTGATTCTTATTTTATTGTATTTCAAAAATTGGCGGATTGTAGTGCTCATTTTACTTCCCGGACTTTTTGGTGCTTTGGTGGCACTGGCGACCATGACCATGCTGGGCATGAAAATCTCTCTGATCTCGCTTGGCGTGGGTTCGATTATGGTGGGCATCACCGTCGATTTTGCGCTGCACCTCTTTGCCCACCATCGCGATGGTCAGGCTATGCAAAATGTCTTTTTGAGCATTGCTGAGCCCATGCTCATGAGCAGTCTGACTACCGCACTGGCTTTTTTTGCACTTATTTTCATTCATTCAGATGCCCTCACCGACCTGGGTTGTTTTGTGGGTTTTAGTGTGCTGTCAGCCTCACTTTTTGCATTGGTGGTATTGCCGCTGATGTTGCCGGCCCGGTTGCCCAAAAGCAATGAAAATTTTATCGACCATGTACTGGAAAAACTGGGTAGGGTACCCATCTATAGAAAACTCCCGGCTTTTTTCCTGTTTTTGGCCATTACAATAGTCAGCCTGTATTACTGGAATACCATCACCTTCAACAGTGATATGATGACGCTGAACTACATGCCCGAAGATCTGAAGCAAAACGAGGCCCGGCTAAGCAGCATCTCCAATCTTTCTGGTAAAAAGCTGTACCTCCTGACCAGTGGCGAAGATTTTTGGGATGCCTTGCAGCGCAGTGCCGAAGTCCACCAACGGCTGGAAGATATGAAAACGAGGGGATTGATCTACGGTGCCAATACCCTCAATGCCCTTGTTCCCGACCGGGAAACCCAACAGCGGAAACTGGACAAATGGCAGGTATTCTGGGAGGCTACCGATACCCTGAAGCTGCAAAAGGCCATTGCAAATAAGGCCGCGGCCTATGGCTTTAAGCCAAATGCCTATAAAGGACTGAAGACCTACCTCGACAAAGAATATGCTATGCTCGAAGAAAGCGACTTGAAAAATCTGCTCTCCGTAGCCGGCAATAAATATGTGATTAATACGCCCGGAAAGACATCGCTCATCGCCGTAGTCAACTACGACCAGGCCAAAAAAGATGAGGTGTTTCAAAGCCTGCAAGCCCTCCAGAACACCAGTATCCTCGACATCGGGCATATTGCCAACAAGCTGGTAGGGGTACTATCGCGCGATTTCAACAAACTTATCTCCATCTCATTGCTGGTAGTTTTTGGCATTTTGCTATTGGTGTATGGCCGCATTGAGCTGGCCCTCATCACCATTTCGCCTATTGCCATTGGTTGGTTGTGGACACTAGGGCTCATGGGGCTATTCCAGTTGTCGTTCAATATTGTCAACATCATCATTTGCTCATTAATTTTGGCCTGGGCATCGATTACAGTATTTTCAATATGCGCGGCCTCACCCAACGCTATGCGCGTGGACAAGACCATCGCAAGTCTTTTCGCATTTCTATTTGGTTGTCGGCCATTACCACCATCATTGGCATAGGGGTGTTGCTATTTGCCCAACATCCTGCACTTAAGTCTATAGCCTTGCTGGCCGTGATAGGCATTTCTTCCGTGTTGTTTCTCACTTTTTTTCTCGAAGAAGGCCTTTACCACCTTTTTATCCAGGGGCGCAAAGATCGGGGTCAGGTTCCGTTTACCCTGGTTTCGTTTTTGCTGTCTGTCATTGCTTTTGTCATTTTTGTTAGTGGGTGCTTCCTGCTTATGGGCATCAGGCTGTTGTTTTTTATGCCACTCTTTCCCAAAAGGCAAAAATTGATTTATCACTATCTGGTGATGTGGTATTGTCGCTTTCTCCTTTACATAATGATGAACATGCGCAAAAAGGTGGTGGACAAGAAGAATATTGACTTTTCGAAGCCTTCGGTGATCATCAGCAACCATCATTCGTTTTTGGATATTTTAATGATGCTCATGTTCCACCCCAAGGTGGTGATGGTCACCAATGATTGGGTGTACAACTCACCTTTTTTTGGCATGGTGGTACGATATGCCGATTTTATCCGCGTTTCGGCAGGCATCGAAACGCAGCTGGATAAAATCAGGAAACTGGTAGAGCAGGGCTATTCGATTATTGTATTCCCCGAAGGACAACGCTCGGAGCACATCGAGTTGAGCAGGTTTCACAAAGGGGCATTTTACCTTGCAGAAGTGCTACAGCTCGACATCCAGGCTGTGGTGCTGCATGGCACCCATCGGGCCATGCCCAAAAAAGACGGGTTTTATCTGCGAAGCGGATGCCTGTATGCCAGATTTTTGCAAAGGATAGCAGTGGACGACCCGGGTTTTGGGCTTGGTTACAAAGAAAGGACAAAGCAAATCAGCAAGTATTTCAGGGTTGAATACCAGAAAACCAGGGTCGCAATGGAGACACCTTCTTATCATTACGAAACACTATACAAAAACTATCTTTACAAAAGTCCGGTGCTGGAGTGGTATTTTCGTGTCAAAATGTGGCTAGAGGGGCATTATCAGCTCTTTCTGGAAATATTGCCAGCGAATGGGCGCATATTCGACATTGGTTGTGGATACGGATTTCTCTCTTTTTCGCTTGCGCTAAATAGGGAAACAACATGGGTGACAGGCCTCGATTACGACGCCAATAAAATCGAGATTGCGGATAATTGTCCGGTGAAGCCTGCTAACCTCCGTTTTATCCATGCAGACGCGGCTACATTTGATTATCCCCCGGCTACGGCATACATTCTCAGCGATGTATTGCACTATCTCACCAGAGAGGAGCAGCATGGTCTGATGGTCAGACTGATAGCCACGCTCGAGCCTGGAGGCTTGCTCCTGGTGCGGGATGGCGATAAGGAAAAAAGGAAAAGCACAGAGGCACACAGCTTACCGAGCTTTTTTCGACCAATGCCGGATTTAACAAAACCAGGAATAAGCTCAACTTTATCTCTACCGCCTGGTTGCAGCAAATAGCTGTGGAGCATGGATTGGATTTTGAAACCATTGAAAATACAAGGTTTACGTCCAATACGATTTCTATCTTGAAAAAAAACAAGCATGAGTAAATACGATATTGTCATAGTGGGAAGTGGTTTGGGAGGCCTGGAGTGCGCAACGATGCTGAGCAAGGAAGGCTACAGCGTAGTGGTGCTCGAAAAAAACCATCAAATCGGTGGCAATTTGCAGACTTTCACCCGTGACAAAACGATATTCGACACCGGCATCCACTACATAGGCGGGCTCGATGAAGGACAAAACCTCAATCAATATTTCAAATTTCTGGGCATACGCGACCAGTTGAAACTTAAAAAGCTGGATGAAAACGGCTTTGATATCGTTACTTTTGATGATGATGAAAATGAGTATAGATACGCCCAGGGCTTCGGGCGCTTCATAGATACACTTGCAGCGCAATTTCCTTCCGAACGTGCCGGCCTGGTAATGTATTGCGACAAGATCAGGGAGGTATGCGCTAATTTTCCCCTTTACAATTTGAAATCCGGATCACAGGATCCCGGAAATTTCAAATACCTCGATCAGAGTGCCCGGGAGTTTATCAATTCCTGTACCAGCAATCCCAAGTTGCAAAATGTACTGGCTGGCACCAACGGACTGTATGTGGGTGAAGCAGACAAAACCCCCCTTTATGTTCACGCTCTGGTGATCAACACCTATATAGAAAGTGCCTACAGATGTATCGATGGCGCTTCGCAAATAGCGCGATTACTTACTAAAAGTATTCATGCGCACGGCGGTAAAATAATGAAGAATGCAGAAGTGGTGCGCTTTCACTTCGATGGCGGAAAGATACGCTACGCGGAGCTCAAAGACGGGCGCATGATAGAGGGTGACAATTTTATCTCTAACGTGCATCCGGCACTCACCTTTAATATGATGGAAGAGGGCATGGTGAGGAAGTCGTACCGAAAGCGGATTCAAAGTCTCGACAATTCCATTTCTGTGTTCATTCTCAACCTGGTACTGCACAAAGGAACGCTGCCATATTTCAACCACAACTATTATCATTTCAAGACAGAAGATGTTTGGAATCAGGTAGATTATGACCTGAACAAGTGGCCAACCAGCTATGCGCTGTTTTCCGGTGTCAATTCCAAAAATCCCGGATTTAGTGATGGACTCATCATGCTTTCTTATATGAAATTTGATGAAGTGGCCAAGTGGTCCGGCTCTTTCAATACCATGAAATATGATTCGTCAAGGGGAGAAGATTATGCAGCGTTCAAAGAAGAAAAGGCCTGGTTAATGATGAATGAATTGGAAAAGAAAATACCCAATATCAGGTCTCTGACCAAAAGCTACTACACATCCACCCCCTTAACGTTGCGCGACTACATCGGCACTGTTGGCGGCTCAATGTATGGATATACCAAAGATTACAAAAACCCCATCCTGTCCTTTATTTCTACAAAAACTAAAATTCCTAACTTATACCTCACCGGACAAAACCTCAATTTGCATGGCGTGTTGGGCGTAACCATCGGTTCGGTGATCACCTGCTCAGAATTTCTTGGCAATAAATACCTGATGGATAAGATTGTTAAAAGTTGATGGTTGATAGTTGATAGCTGATGGTGGATAGTTAGTAAACAAACACCAAACAACGAACCATGAACCACCGCTTCTATCAGAGTCACCTGCCAGGGACTCTGATGATACTCAATTTCATTTTGATAATATCAATTTGATGTGGTTCACTAAGGACTCGCCATGCTCCGCTAAGCATTGCAAGTTGGATAATAACAATTTGAAGTTGGATAATAACAGTTTTACTCCCCATCATCGTCACCTGCAAGGGACTCTGATGATGGATTCAGGCTATCACCAACAACTTACGGCATACAGCCTACTGCACCAAACAAGGTTCGTAAGCAGCATCGCGATTTAGAACCGGTAAACCAGTCTGATGGAATTGAAATCATTGTTTCGATGAAAGGTCAGATCAAGCCTGTTTAGCTTTTCAACGTATTGATTTTGTTTGTTTTTGCCAACAGCACCAAGTACTATGCCGGTGATGGCGGTTGGCACCCCAACCATAATGGTCAGCAGACCTACGGCTCCCCCGGCATCTGAAGTCTGCGTGTTGCCATACGCATCAGTTTCCCAATCGGCCGAGCTTACCAAAATGATTCCCACAATTGTGGCAGCTCCACCGATAGCAGCCAGTTTGCCTCCTGTCTTTTTCATTTTACCGTAACTTTCTATTTTCCGTTCATACAGATCGCGTTTGTCAAACTCATTTGACCATTCATTGGTGTAATACTGAGCCAACGATATATTGGAAATAAAACAGAACAGGAGGAGAACGAAAATTGGGCGCTTCATAAAAATTGCATTTAAAAAAGTAGAAATAATGAGTTAAAAATCAATATTTGAATCCAAAAAGTCAAGTAATACAACCTTACTATCGTCACTTTTTGTTTGAGATTCAGTCTATGGAGACCTCTGGTCACCGCTCACCAGCCAATGCACCCACCCCCTAAAAGGGATAGCCTATGGCCAGGTTCCACACCAGGTTCTTTCTTCTCCAGTCTTTGTCGGCAAAATCTACCTCATCAAATACCCATTCAAAATGTGCTGGACTGGACCGATCATCGGGTTGGGAAGGTTTGATTTTACGGATGGGAAAGGCCAAATCGAGACGCATAATAAAAAATTTGGTCACCAGCCTGATGCCTGCCCCGGTGCCTACAGCCAACTGGTTCATGAAATTTTTGCTGTCAAATTCGCCCCCTTTCCGCGTAGAATCGGAATTGGCCAGCCAGACATTGCCTGCATCGGCAAACAATGCTCCTTTGAACGGACCTGCGATATCGAAACGGTATTCTACCGAACCTTCCAGCTTGAGGTCGCCGGTCTGATCTATGTACACATCGCTGCTGTTTATGCTATCGTTGTAGTATGTGCCTGGTCCCACCGTCCGCGCCCTAAAAGCCCTGATGCTGTTGGAGCCCCCGGCCGAAAACTGCTTGATATATGGCAATATATGTGAGTTGCCGTAAGGGATGCCCACACCAACAATAATCCTTGATGCGATGTTGTTGCGCTTGTTGAACCGGTAATAATATCTGAAATCAATTTGGGATTTGGCAAATTGGGCATAGGGCGAACCAAATATTTCGTATGGCTGCTCGAAACTGCCTTTTTCGGTATTCTTGCCAGCTATTGCCGACTGGGCAAGGTAGATCAAATTACCTGCGGCTTCCACATTGGTATTGAGGTAGAAATTGTTCGTTTTTTCCTCGCTTTTTTCTTTGAGTTTGGAATTGTAGGTAAAGGAATACCTGCCTCCAACTATGAACTGGTCTTGGTAGTTGCGCGCCAAAAATGGGTTTGAATTGAGTAATTCCTGGAATTTGGGCCCTTTGCGCGACAGACTTACATAATTAACATCAACAGGAGTAAGCTTATGCTGAGTGATTACCATTTCTTTCCAGTCAAATGCATAAGACAGGGTAGTCGATTGCATGCGGAAATAATCAACCCTGTCCATAAGCGACACGCCAACGCTGATGCTGGTCTGTGGCACAAAACGGTACTGGCTTTTCAGATTGAATGGTGTAATGAATCGGGGAAGTGTGAGGCTGCTTTCCAGACCTATTTCGAACGAGTTGAGTGGCTTGTTTTGCTGACCACTGATTTGCGTTTCGAAACTCGAGCGCAAGGAGATATTCAAAAGCTCCGCTCCGCCAAACAGGTTTCTATTGGTGTAGGTCAGTTCGGCTCCAGGCCCCAGAAAGTTGTTGGACTTGGACACCATTTCCACCCTAAACCTCATCGATTTGCGTTTGAGCGCAGCCAAATATACCATGGTATTGAGCCGGGTATCGGTAGAATCGTCTATAAAACGGATATCGACATATTTGTACACCCCCAGCCCGATGAGCCTGCTGAGGGATTTGGTGTGCAGGGTTCTTGAGTAGGTATCTCCCGGACGGAGCAAAATGGCATTGGTGACCACCAAGGGCTTCACCTGGCTTTTCCTATTCATAAAATTCATGCTGTCCACCACCAGGGCTGAGTCGGTACTTTCAACACTGTCGGCAAACGAAAAGGTGTATTCGGGATGGATATTGATATTTTTGATGGTATAGGTTTGGAAGGCTTTTTCGTCTACATCTTTCTTGAGCATTAAAAAGAGGTCAACTTGTCTGCTGCCAACGGTGCTGTCTATCTCGTAGATGAGGTCTTCGTTGCTGAAGTAATAAAATCCCATATCCTTTACACTTTGCTCTATTCTTTGTCTTTCTTCCTGTAGCTGTTCCAGGCTAAACCTGTTTTCAGCTTGCAGCAGTGTTTTGTCATTGATGGAGTCTATGATTTGGGAAATGTCACTGCTGTCGTCAGGCAGCGCAATGTTGCGCAAGCGATAAGGCTTTGACACCTCGGCTATGTACTTAATTTTTGCGGTTTTCTTTTTTTTGTTGGTTTCGTATGTCACTTCCGACTGAAAAAATCCTTTGTTGAGAAGCTTGCCGGCCAGGTTGCTTACGATCAGCGAGGGTTTTACATCGCTCAAAAGCACCGGGGGTTTGCCTGCTTTGTATTTCAACCAGTGCTTCCATCCTTTATCTTTTTTTGGTTCTTTCACGGCAAAGTACAACCATAGTCTTGGTCTCCAGCCAAATATCGACAAATTGGTCTTGGGCTTCAGCAGGTCTTCCAATTCCTGTTTCAATTCTTTTTCACCCCTGATGTTTTCCTCCGCCTGTATGTCGATTTTGGCACCCGTGTATAGCCATTGCCCTTCTTTCAGATGTTTGGTGCCGCTACAGCCATATACCAGTAGCAGCATAAGCACAAGCGGCAGTGGCGATCTCAAGGGCCATATGAAGGTATTTCTGATCATGCTTATTCTACTTCTTCGTTTTTTTTGAATATCTCCCTGAACTTATCAAAATCTTTAATCACTATAAATCCCGCCCCTGTTTCTATGATTTCTCCTTGTAGCAGGGCTTCGTACACTTCTTTTCTGAACGTAACGATCCTGAATCTGCCATCTTCAGTAAGTTTGTATTCCACCGACACATCTCCGGCAAATTCAGACAGGTTTTTTTGTTGCTGTTCTGCCCCTTCAAGGTTGATGTTGCCAGCTACCTTTACGGTGACGCGGTCGTCGAACAAATTGGTGGAAACGCCCAGGTTGAGGTCGGTGCGGCCCTGCCTTTCTCCGGTTGAGTAGTCTTCGTATGATTTGAGGCCAACATCGATATCAAATCCATCTATCTGGTCTGTGAGGGCATTGAGCTGGTCAGACAGTATTTTGCTCACGCTGCTGCGTACCATGCCTTCGGTGCTGCCGCCCGAGCTTGCAAATGGGTTGTTGGCCATAAAGCGCTTTAAGATCAATAAAGAAAATACCTGTTTATTTACTTCCGATGCTTCCTGGTTTATGGTCTGTATTTTTCCATATACTGCACCGCCTGCATATGATTTGGCGTTGTCTTCCATGTCGAGGGTGAAAGATATTTCCGGTTTTAATAATTCGCCTTCCATATTGAGCCTTACAATAAATGGAAGCTTCTGTTTGTACATATTTGATTCTGTGCCTCCGGTAGCCTGGCTCGACATCAGATCGAGGGGAGCGGCTTCTAATTGGTAAAGAGCCGTCAGGTCTACGTTGGCATTGAGTACATCGCCCATCCAGGTAAGCTGGCTTCCTTTTTCCACATCGAATTCCCGTTTTACAATGCCGTAAAAAGACAAATTGTATTTTCCTTCGTTCACGATATACTGACCTGTGAGCGATATATCGCCAGCCTGGTTGATGCCCAGACTGAGATCGGCATCGCCGCTGATCGAGAGTTTATCGCCTGCCGCCGGGTCGATGATCACCGAGAAATCACTGTTTTTATCTACTTGAATGATGGCGTTGAGGGTCATGCCCAAAGGGGCTTTTATGGTATCGGCAGGTTCTGTTGCCTTCAGATCACTGAAAAAGGCTTTTTCTTCTTCGCTGATATCTTTATCGACAAAGCGCAGTATGCCCTCGCGTTCGAGCACATTGTCAGAAGCCCTCGGCACCACATAGGTGAGCGCACTGCCTTCTAGCACTTCTACATTTAGCGAAATATCCAGACCTTTTACAGGTCCTTTTATATCGGCTTTGCTGTCCAGAATGAGCTTGCCATAGTACATGTCGTTGTCTTTATTGGTGGTATTGAGCAATAGAAAATTGTTTGCTGAGAGCTTGAGGTCGATCAGCGGGTTGGTAAACTGCCGTATGTTTACCACGCCATCTATTTTAAATTGATTGTTGTCGACATCGGTGACTACAAAATTATTGAGCGCTACCCGGTCGTTACCAATATTGAGCGATTGTTGGTCTATGCCCAGGCGTGAGCCGAGATAATCTACCTCAAACGCTGTTTGGTTAAAGGTGATTTTGCCATTGATGTCCAGGTCGTTCATCGGGCCGGTCACTTTGGCCCTTCCGCTCAGGTAGCCCCTTGCATCTACTATGGCATTGCCGGTAAGGGCTTCGATACTGGCGAGTTGCAGTTTGCCGATATCCAACGCTGCATCGATCTCTGTTGATTGGCCGGTATTGGCCAGGGAACCTTTTACGCTGAGGTCATTTTCATTTCCCGTAAGGAAAAGCTGTGCATCGTACTGGTGTTGCTTTTTATTTTTCAATGCGATTTCCAGATTCCCGATTTTGTCGCCCATGTACCGGGCATTTTCTATATGGAGTTCAGCGGAAAGTGCCGTGAATGCATCCTGATGCTTCAGGTCAAATGTGCCGTTGAGCATGCCGCGTACCACTTCTTCATCGTCTTCTACCAGGGCAGAAAGTGTGGCAAGATCAAAACTTTCGAACTCGACCTTCAGGTCTTTGTTTTCCGATGTCAGCGCAAGTTGCTGCGGACCATTTTTGAGAATGAAGTTACGGGCCACAAAGCCTGAGTCTCCAAATTGAAGCCGGTGCTGCTGAGGAAGACTCCATTCTTCGCGGTTGAGCATTAGTTTGTCCGATACCAAGCTGAATATCCAGTTATTTCCCTGCCGGCTGAGTTCACCACCTATTTTATATTTGGGCTGTGGAATGGTGTCATTCATTTGCAGATGTACCGTCAGGTGATCTTCTTCGGCCTCACCATAGACCGACAGTTGGTTGATGGAGAAAATACTATCGTGAATATGTGCCACACCAAGGCTGTAGTTGAGGTTTTGGTCGTCTGACTGTAAAGTGATGGCCAGTGAATCGAGGACAAATTTGTTGTAGGTGATCTCGGGCACATCCACTACTATATCCAGATCACGTGTACGACTGTTGAACGATCCTTTGATTTCGCCGGGCTCAAATGTGCCCAATTGGGGCAGCAATACTTCGGTGATCAGATCGGTATCTTTGATATCGACCATGAATTCGAAGTTTTGCTCATGCGCTGTGGTGTCTGTGGCATCGTTTTTTCCAAAGTATGAGCTGAAATGCGTTTTGAGTGTAGCGGGCAGGTCGAAGATAGATACGGTACCTTTAAACTTCACCTTCATTATTTCCGAGTCGATGTTCAGTTCGGTATTGCGCTGCTCATTAACCGAGGCCACCAAAAAACTGTCCACCTGGAAAATCGCCCCATCTTTATATACTGCCAGGTCGCGTATGCCCAGGTCGCCATTGATGTTCCTGATATTATCGAAATTGAGGTCGGCCTTCAATTGAGCCCTTAGCCGGAGGTCGGCCTTCATCAGGTTCAGGTTTTGAAGGTAGGCTTTTTTTACATTCAGGTTCAGGGCGTATTGTTTGGCCAGCTCGGCCAGTTCAATGGTGGCATCGAGTTCGTAGGCGAGGTTTTCATCATCCAGGGAGGAATTGAGCTGCAATATTTGATTGTTAAATTGTCCATCGATCACCAGATCCTCGTAGCGATAATGCTTATAATCAAATCTGTGCAGGGTCAGCGTCGCACTGTTGTCCATCACCTCAGGATCAAAGCCGGTACCCTGCGCATTGACCTGTAGGTCGACTATCCCCAAATTGCTGGTGTCTTTCATCAATTGGCCTAAGCTAAAATCATTTACCGTCAATTCCAGGTCGTAGCCCGGGGCGGAAGATCTTATATTTTTAAGATTTGCTGTTGCCAGTATGGCACCAAAATCTGTCTGGAAATCGAGATCGGCAGCAAGGCTGGCCAGGTTGCCCCGGGTATCCAGTGCCAGTTGTACCCGTTCGGGTAGAGCGAATTTCATGAGTAGCGAATCGGCAAGGAGGGCGTGGATATCGTCACGATCACTGCTTAGCTTGCTTTGGAGATCGACTGAGAGATTGTCCATATTGGGCAAGCCAGCGACCTGCCCATGGCTGTGGAAGGTTGTATTATCCAGTATGCCCAACCTTAGGTCGTCAATACGCAGATTACCAATTTTACCACGCAGGTCTGCCTGCAATCGAAGGACAACATCTTCTTGCAGCTTTAGGGGCAAGCTGTCTGTTTCTATCGGATATACCATTTGCACATCGCTCAGCGCAAGGTGGGTGTCACTCACTTGGGCTTTGAAATCCACTTCGGCCAGGTTGGTACTCAGCATGGCCAGGGAAGTGTAGTTGGCACTGGCATTGAGTTGCAGATTGGTATGCCTGGTGCTAAAGACAACGTCGCGAAGGTCGGCCGAGCTTTCCGTTATATCTATGTTGCCAGCAAGTCGATCGATCACCAGACCACTGTGTGTTTTCAATCCGAAATCCTTTAGCGCAAGCCCGGCGCTGTTGCCATCCAGCACTACATTGTCGAGCGTGAGGTGCATTTCTGATACATCGAGATGGGCAAAATCCATTCCTTTCGCCCTGGCTTTTTTTCTATGATCATCATATTTCACTGCCAGATTTTCGATGTCAATATCATCAACTTCTACCTGCCAGCCTATATCCAGGCTTAGGGCACTGCTGCCCGCCTTGGTCGTGTCTGTTTGGGTAAACTGTATCGAATCTGCGATGTGGTTTTGGGTGTAAGTAAGCCTGGTGTTGGTCAGCGCTATCTGGTTGAGTAGTATTTTTTTCGATTGCAGGTCTATGTCATCGGCGTCAAGTATGGTTTTGCCCAGGATGAGGTGTGCATTTCGCCCTTTCACCAGGTCACTATAGTCTAGTTCGACATGGAGTAGTTCGATGTCGTCAAACGAAATGCCAGGTAAACGGGAGCTGTCTTGAACAATGGTGGTGTCCTTAGTCTTTTCCGACGCTACCCCGGGGCTTTGCTCAAACGCCCCTCTGGTGTGTTCAAGTACAAAATCATCAATCTCGAAATTCATATTTTCCAGGTCAAAGGCATCGAGATCCAGGTCGAAATGACCGATATCCGCATCCGCCAGCATGCCTGCAAACTCATCGTGATATCGGAGCCGGGCATTGTCTATTTGCAAGCCATAAATAGAAAATGTCCAGGGTTCTTTGTCCGGATCAGGTTCTTTTACTTTGGTAGTATCCTGAAATCCATCAATGATAAATTGATAATTGGCCACACCGTCTGCAATGGTCTTGTGTACATTGGCCGTGATTCCATCTATTTTTACATTATTTATTTGTATCTCCCGGTTGATCAAGCCAAGCATGTCCACAACTATTTTGAGAGAGTGGCAGTAAAGCAGTGTGTCTTGTGACTGGTCTTCTACGTAGATTTCCTGTAGCCAAATTGCCTTTGGGAAAGCCAGTTTTATGGCTTTGATATCCACTTCGGTGTCGATTTTTCCTTCAACAAACGTGATGGCCTTATCTGTCAGAAATTTTTGTACCTGCGGAAATTGTAATGCAATAAAGACCAGGACAAACAAACCAAGCACAATGATGAATATCCAAAAGAGGATTTTTAAAAATATGGATTTCGCTTTGGCCAGAAATTTTAGGTCCATAAAATATTGTCAGACTATATTTTAGTTAATATAATGATGAGCAAAATTACCGTGGCAAGCAGCATGGCAATATGTAGTATGGACAGGGTGATAAAAAAAGCTTTTGCCTTTTTGACCGTGTCCTGTACTTCTGTTTTTATTTTTTTGAAAGGGTTAAGCACGATAAGTTAATTTTAAACATGTGTGTCAACCTTAGAAAATTGATGCCAACTTTCGCATCACGATTATTGAGTTTTGAAAATCAATAGGTTAACACGGGCTTATACAGTTGTAAATAAAACGAATTTAATGAAGAGTGGAAAATCTTCCACAAAAGTGACCATGTAGGGAGTGTAAAACAAACTCTGTCTGGTTTGTTTAGTGTTCGTCAAAACTACTGTTTTTTTTTGAACGCAACTCTTAAATGCCTTTTAAAATTTGGGGGCGAAGCCAGTCAAGGGCGGCCGAGGCACGAGGCCGTTCATATACCCTTGATTGGCTTTGTCCCAAATTTTTCCTTTGCGTTT
>JAAUQL010000052.1 GCA_012033595.1 Cyclobacteriaceae bacterium
ACCGATGCCTGCGAAGTGATGGTGGACGGACAGACCATAGAACTGACCAAAAAGGAATACGAGCTTCTGGTATATTTTATATCCAATCAAAAACAGGGTAGTCACCAAGCAGTCAATTGCTGAGCACCTGTGGGGCGACCAGGCCGATTTTTACGATTCTTTTGACTTTGTGTACCAGCACATCAAAAACCTGCGCAAAAAATAATGAAAGCAGGCGGAGGAGACTACATCAACACCATCTATGGTATGGGCTATAAATTCAGTTTGCAAAACCTATGAAGCTACTGCTGCAAGTCACCCTTTATTACCTTATCATCACCCTCATCGTTTTTGGGTTTGGCGGCGTAATGACCTATAGAATATTTGAACTGGAAGTACAACGCGAAACCGACCGCTATCTGAAGTCCCGGCTGTGGAGCATACAAAATTCAATCGAAAACGGCGAATCGCCTTATGCTTTCAATTCCGCCAATATCAGCATTAGAGAGGTGGATATGCGGTATCCGGAGAGCAAATACGTATTTAGCGATACCCTGGCCGAGCACCCCAGTCCGCGGATAGATGCGTTGGAACCACACCGCAAACTAACCGTGGTGCGCCGCATACAGGGCAAGAACTACAAAGTGGAAATTTTTGACGTCATATTCGAGCAGGACGATATTCTGGAAGGGGTCTTCCAATCGCAAACGCGCTTGTTCATCATTTTGGGTGCAGTGCTGGTAATGGCCAGCTTTTTAGTGTCCACCTGGGTTTTCAGGCCATTTAATGTCACCCTTCAGGCCTTGAAAAATTTCAGACTCAATGATCCGCGCGAGGTGATATTGGGCACTACCACCACGCGTGAATTCAAAGAGCTGAATGACATCATCCGTCAAATGGTGGAAAAAAACAAAAATGACTATAAGAGTTTAAAAGAATTTTCGGAAAATGCCTCGCACGAAATGCAAACCCCGCTGGCCGTGGCCAAAGGCAAAATAGAATTGCTGCTGCAATCTAAAAACCTGGATCAGGAGCAGCTTTCACTGATCAATTCGGCTTACAGCTCCATCAACCACCTGTCGAAAATGAGCCGGTCGCTGAGCCTGCTCACCAAAATAGACAACAACGAATTTGCCAACCTGCTTAAAATTGACTTTTCGAAAGTGGTATTGAAAGCGGTATTTGATTTTAAGGAACTGATCAGCTTAAACGCTATCGACTTGCAATATGAGGTGGAGGACAATGTCATGATCGTGGCAGATCCGGTGTTGGCGCAGATATTGGTCACCAATCTGTTTCAAAATGCCATCAGGCACAATATAGCCCGCGGACACATCAGGGTAGATTTGCAACCCGCCTTTTTGGAAATCTCCAATAGTGGCAAACCACTCAAAACCGACCCGGAGTCCCTGTTCAAACGCTTTAAAAAGGATAATCAAAGCGGTGAAACCATCGGTCTGGGTCTTGCCATAGTGAAAAAATATGTGAAGTGAACCGCTTTGCCATCAACTATCGCAACATAGATAATATGCACCAGGTCAGGATAGACTTTCATAAAGCCGGATAAATTCAGAATTCCTTCAAATTTCCAACCTATTTGCTACAGAATTGGCTATTACTTTAGCCAGGAATACTAGATCGTCTTTGCTGTTCCTTTAAGTATTGTATTGCCAACAGAATAAATGCATAAACCCAATTTGGTCAATAGACAATATTCTAAAAAATAGTGTGAGGAGGAGAGGATAGGTTATTCATTTCATAATTTCGTGTGTGCCGTTTGTTCGGGTGCTTATTCCCGGGCAAACGGTTTTTTTTTGCGTGTCGAACAAAGCCTGAACATAAAGTAGGCTGCTGTGTTTGGTGCTTGACAGGATAATTTTAAACGGACTACAGGCGTTTTCAGTCCAAGCTATTATGCCTTTATTATGCCTCCGCTGCACCGCAAGAAATAAAAAGTATTGCCATGCAGAATGAGGAAATTATCATAAGTTTGCGCTCAGAACCAATAAATGCGTAAAACAAAATGAAACATCCCTGGCACGACATCAATCCCGGTGAAAATATACCCGAATATGTAAATGGCATTATAGAAATACCCAAGCAAGAGCGTGCCAAATATGAGCTCGACAAAAAAAGTGGATTGCTGCGCCTCGATCGAGTGTTATACTCTTCTATGTACTATCCTGCCAACTATGGTTTTATACCGCGCACCTATTGCGACGACAAAGATCCCCTGGATATTCTGGTGCTTTCACAGATCACGGTGGTGCCACTATGTATAGTTCCCGCCAAGGTGATAGGAGTGATGCACATGCTAGACCAGGGAGAAGCTGATGATAAAATCATAGCCGTAGCCGAAAACGACATGAGCGTGATCCACTACAATGATGTGAAGGAATTGCCGGATCATTTCTTTCATGAAATCAAAAACTTCTTTGAAGATTATAAAAAACTGGAGCACAAGACCTCAGTAGTGGAAGAATTTGGTGGTAAGGATGAAGCATTGAAAATTGTGAACAAGGCGCTGGATGATTACAAAATCCGGTTTACCAATTAGGCAAAAGCCATAGCTTGGGATCAGCGCAAACTAGCCGGATACCACCCCGGTCAGGTTTTTCATTTGAGCGTGTAGCCCATATCTCCCCAACCGGGCGCGCTTTATTAGTATTTTCATAACATCATGAGGTAGCCATACATGCTATAGCCACCCCCGCGGACTTGCGCTCAGCGAAATTCGACGGCTAATCTGCGTATTTGTAGCTGCTGGTTCAAACATCTGTCAATTGATTGCTGTTATTGCGATGTTGGTTCAACAAATATTTTTTCAATGGAAAAATACTACTATCTGCTCATCAATATTTTCACAATCTTTTTTCCGCTTATCAGCAGCTTCGAGCACCGATTGCGCTTTTTCTCCAGATGGAAAGGCCTTTTTTTGAGCATCGGCATTACGGCTGCCTTTTTCATCATTTGGGATGTGGCCTTTACCAGCATGGGCATTTGGGGCTTCAATCCACGCTACCTCACGGGCATCGAAATCATTAACCTGCCCCTGGAAGAATGGATGTTTTTCATCACCATTCCTTATGCTTGTATTTTTATCTACGAATCGCTTAATTATTTCATCCGCAAAGACCTGTTGGGCAACGGAGCCTATCCGCTGACATACGGGCTGATTGTATGTTTAGCGGTGCTTGGTTTTTTCATATCGACAAGTGGTACACAGGCTTCACTGCCTTGTTGACGGCTCTTTTTCTGCTTTATCTGGTTTTGGTGGTCAGGCCGGCATATCTGGGCAGGTTTTATTTGGGCTATATGGTGTCATTTATTCCTTTTATGCTTGTGAATGGTTTATTGACTGGTAGTTGGATTCCAGAAGAAATTGTATGGTACAACAATGCCGAAAACCTGTCTGTCCGCTTGCTCACCATCCCCGTTGAGGACAGCATTTATATGTTGCTCTTACTTATAATGAACATCAGCATCTATGAATGGTGGAAAAAGAAGCACAATGCCAATGTGTTGCGATAGTGGCGCAAACGGGGTGTAATCAGGTGTGGGCATGGGCATCTAGCCCATGGTAGATGGACGGGGGCAGCTTTTCGCGGAGTTCACCTGCTTTCACTTTCATTGCTATTCAGGCAAACCCCGCGTTTACCAGGTCCGGACTCCGGAGCGGCGTTATTAGTCGTCGTAATCCCCCGCATCTACAAATTCTTTGTTACTGGCTTTGTGCTTGTCTTTTTTCTTATTGAACAGGTTCAATATCCAGCTATCGTTTACCAACTCAATGGTTTCCTCCAGTTCGCTGGTGCGTTCTTTGGCATTGGCAATGGTTTCACTTAGGTCTCGTGCCATAATGCTGTCATTCACCAGTCGGCTCATGGTTCCGTTGCCACTGTTCATTTTGTCTGCAAAGTTGCCCATTTCGGAGGCAACCAGGCTGATGCTTGCCGTGGCGCTCGAAAGCGAATCCATTATTTCGCGCATATTGTCTGCCATGGTTTTGTCATTGATCAACTGGCTGATGAGTCCATCCCCGTTGTTGATATCGTCCGACACGGATTTCATATCCTTCACGATGGCATTGGCATTGATCATCATTCATCAAAGCCCTCGCTGGTGTTTTTGTCAAATAGCAGTCTGCCCACCAGGCCTTCTCCCGCATTTATCCTGTTGGTGATTTTGGTAAGGTTTTCGGTAATATGCTCCAGGTTTTTGCTGTTGTTGAGCAGGCTGGTCATTACTTTTTCTATTCCTACCGGTTCCTGGGAGGCTATTTCGTCTCCATCTTCTACAGGTTTCGCTACCTTTTTGCCTGGCACGATATTCACCAGCTTATTGCCCATCAGCCCATCGGAGCTAATTTCGGCTGTAGCATTTTTGAATATATACTGGGCGTGCTTTTCACTTATTTTAAGGGAAACAAAAACGCTGGTATCGTCCACAATGGAGACGTCTTCTACCGATCCGATGGTGATGCCGACATAGCGCACGGTGCTGCCCTCCTGCAGACCAAGGGCATTTTTGAAATAGGTTTTGAGTACGATATTGCTTTCGAACAGGTTTTGCCGCGCTCCAATGATGAATAGTGCTACAATCAACACGAGCAAACTGCCTGTAAAGAATATTCCGAGTTTTAAATTTCTATTTTTCATAAACTTAATAATTACTTCCTTTTTATTCTCCTTTGAAATACGCCCTGATTTTCTTGTCATCATTGGTGCTTACCTCACCGGCATCGCCATCGATCAGCACCCCGCCATCGTCCAGTATCATGATGCGGTCAGCGGTTTTTTCTACGCAGGCTATATCGTGGGTAATGATGATGGACGATATTTCATATTTCTCGCGCATCTCCAGCATCAATTCACTGATTTCGTTGGAGGTAATGATGTCGAGCCCGGTGGTGGGTTCGTCATAGAGCATGATTTTTGGCTTCATGATGAGGGTTCGGGCCAGTGCAATCCTCTTTTTCATACCTCCCGATAGTTCCGCGGGCATCTTTCTTTTGGTATTGATCAAACCAACATTTTCGAGCACCTCATCCACCAGATCATTTATTTCTGCTTCGCTATGTTTTTTTTCAGGATTTCGCCTGAGCGAAAATTTCAGGTTGCGTTCTACCGTCATCGAATCGTACAGGGCACCTCCCTGAAACAAGTAGCCCACATCCCACCTCAACTTCTCCATTTCTTCTTTAGCGATATTCATCAGGTCATAACCCAGCACTTCCAGCTCGCCACCATCAGGCGCCAGCAGACCTACCAGGCACTTGATCAATACTGATTTTCCTGTTCCTGATTTGCCCATAATGGCCAGGTTCTCTTTTTGAGACAGGTCAAAGCTCACGTCTTTGATCACCGCTTTCTCTCCAAATGATTTTTTGAGATGGCGGGCCTTTACCACCTTTTCATCATTTCGTTTTTCCTCCGTGCCCTGTGCCGATTGTTCAATCATTTCATCCATCATATTGCTGTGTTTGATTTGTTTATAAATAAAAAGATTGAATCTGCACCACCACCAGGTCAATGATGAAAATGATAAAGGAAGATATCACCACTGAGGTATTGGCCGCATAGCCGACACCCTGGGTGCCATTTTCGGCATAGAAGCCCTGATAGCACGACACCATGCCTATGGCAAATCCGAAAAATGCGGATTTGATCAATGAGGGTATAAAATCGGTAAAGGTAATGGCAGACATCGCCTGGTTAAAGAAAAAGTTAAGCGTGACATCTTCTTTGCTTTGAAAAGCAAAAAACGAACCGCCCATGGCCAGGGCATCTGCATAGAGCACCAGCAGTGGCACAGCGATGGTAGTGGCCGAAACACGCGTCACGATCAGAAAATTCATGGGCTTGGTGCCAGACACCGTCATGGCGTCGATTTGCTCGGTCACCTTCATGGAGCCAAGCTCGGCACCAATACCCGAGCCGACCTTGCCCGCAAAAATCAAAGCGGTGATGAGCGGGCCTATTTCCCTCACCACCGAAATCGAGATCATGGTGGGAATCCACGATTCTGTGCCCAAAGATGCCATGGTAGGATACGACTGCATGGTAAAGACCATACCGACGATAAAACTGGTGATGCCAATGAGTAAAAGGGATTTGTACCCGAGCAGGTATATTTGCTTAAAGAGTTCCCTGCCCTCGAAGGGGGGCGAAAAAAACATCCGCAAAAACCTCAGCGAAAAGTTTACGATCTTTCCGATTTTCTCGAAAAAATCCCTGAGTTGATTTAAAATCAAACGCTGCAACTTTGTTTCTTTTTCCATATATGAGAATCATTAATTGTGGAATTAATTCCACATAAATAGGGCGTACTTTTCGCGCTAAATCCTTTAAAACAGTGAATAATGGAACTTTTATGAATTTGGAAGGCTAAAGTCAGCCCTTAGTAGGGTAGAAGTTCAAGAAATATGCCATGGCCCACAGGCAGGTGCGCCATCCACCGCCGGCAAAGTATGGAGCGATGACATGGTACCTTCTTAATTCTATGTAAAATAGCCAGAAGGTGAAAGCTGCAAAATGTTGTATAAGTAAGGGCTGCCGCGGGCATAGGGCACTTCATGCCTGTGACAGACTTTTCAGGAATATTATGAGGCAATATCGCGCTGGCAAGTGGGGTTTTAATGCCATGCCACTCAGGCCACTACTTCCATAATATGTTGCTGTGGTAGCGACAGGGTGAATATAGTTCCGCTTCCTTCGGTGCTCGCCACTTCGATGCTGCCTCCGAGGCTATTGAGATTTTGTTTTACCAGATACAATCCAAAGCCATGTCCCGAACCGTGCTCGCCCGACTGGAAATTCTTATCAAAAATACGATACTGATCTTCTTTTTGATACCCTTCCATTGTCGGCTATTTTTATGATAACGGTACGGCCATGCTGCGATACGGTGACGATCACAAAATTATAATCGTTGTCATACTTGCGGTATTTAATGGCATTTTCGATCAGGTTTTGCATGACGGATTGCAGCTTGGTCGCACAGCCGAAATAGGTCACATCATTCTGAATATTGAAAATAAACTTGGTGCCTTCGTAGCCATTGACATAGGCAAGGGTAGATTTGATATTTTCCAATATTAGGTTGAAATCGATAAGCACAGCTTCTGTCTTTGCAGACCCGGCCGCGGTCAATATTTCATTGGCCTTAGTTTTCATTTGAAGACTCGTTTGCAATGCCAGAGAAACGACCTGATGTATCTCCTCCAAATTATTGGAATTTTTGGCGATCTGTAGCAATCCTGACAGTTGATTGATGGGCGATTTGAAATCGTGCACCAGCATATAAAAATCATTGAGCAGTTCATTGTCATTGCCGAAACCAAAGGTTTCTGGCAATTTTGTAGTCTGTGTCATCATCGTTCAAAAATGTTTGCATCAGGCTACCAAAAACCCATCCAACTACGGTTTTAATCAAATTTGGCCGTATTGACCATCCTGCTGACTTGTTTTTATGGGCAAACACATCCTCAATGAGGAAAAATGTACTCGTGGATTTTATTGCCCCCTGGGCAATACCATGCTTACACGCGTGCCTTTGCCCGGTTGGCTCGACACCTCAATATTGCCACCATGACTATGCAGTATGTTTTGCGCCGAGGTCAGCCCCAGGCCCATGCCACTTTGCTTGGAGGTATAAAATGGATCAAACAGCATGGAAATATTTTCGGGCGATATGCCGGAGCCATTGTCGCGAATGTTTACCTGAATATGCTTTTTGTCAGACGTAATCTCCACCTCCAGGATACCATCATTGTCTTGCACAGCCTCTATGGCATTGGTCATTACATTGATAAAGGCTATTTTAATGAGCTCGGCATCTGCCAACAAACCCATCTGATCCTGCTGGAACTTTCTATGTAATTTTGTGCCTTTCAGTTGTATCCGATCAGTGATCAGCTTTATGGCATTTTCCATAATGTCACGCACATCATGTAGCTCTTTTTGAAGTTCTTTGGGCTTAGAGGAATTGAGCATATCGGTGATCAGTTGGCCTATTCTGGTCGAATTGCGCAATATCACATCCATGTAATACAGGGCATCTTCATTGTCGTCGGCAATTTCCACCTTTAGCTGGTCGAGCGCCAGACGCAAATTGGTGAGCGGGTTGCGTACCTCATGGGCTATGCTGCGGGCCATCTTGCCGGTCATGGTCAATTTTTCGGCCATCAAAAGCTGTTGCTCCGAGCGCTTGCGCAGTGTAAGGTCATGAATGAAGCTCTGATAACCGATGGGCTCGTCCAGGTGATTGGTGCGCACTATGGTGGATATCTGACAACAAATGCGGCTGCCGTTGTAGTTGAGCATGTCGGTTTCAAATTCTTTTACCTGACCATCATCTTGCAGATAGCCCAAATACCTTTTCCATTCTTTGGTTTCTGCAAAGAGTTTAGAAATATGGATGCCATCCAACGCTTCGAAGGGTATCTTGACCAGGCGGCTAAAGGAGGGATTAAAATCAATGAGCTTATGCTCAAGGTTGGTGATAAAGATGCTGTCGAGCGATCGCTCAAAGAGCTGTCTGTATTTGGTCTCACTTTGTTTTAGGAGCAATAGCGCCTCTCTGTTGTTGAGCGCATATCTGATGGTTCGCTCCAGTAGCAAAGAAGACATTTCGCCTTTGACGAGGTAATCTACGGCCCCGACTTTCATGGCTTGCATATCTATGTTCTTGTCTCCCTGCCCCGTAAGCAAAATGAGTGGAATGTTGATCCCCTCTGCGATTGCCGATTTGATGAGCTCTATGCCGTTGCGGTCGCCAAGCCTGAAATCGGTAAAGCATATATCAAATTTCTCATCCAAGAGACGTTGCAGGCCATGGTCGTAGCTCAGCTCCCAGTGCAATTCATAGTTGGATTGTTCGATATTTTCCAGGTTGTCGCGCGTGATGATATAGTCATCTTCATCGTCATCGATCAATAAAATCTTCACGGTTTTGGTATAAATGGACATCAATGTAGCATAAATTTAGGATGTACGATCGCAGGTTGTAATTTTCATATAATTAGCTCATTTTGCTCTTGCAAAATCAACACAATATTTGCTATGCCCCTTTGGGCAGTAAAACATCAAATGTAGCCCCATCACCCGGTATGGCATCAGCAACGATCATTCCTCCATGATTGAGGACAATTTTCTCGCAAATCGCCAGCCCGATGCCCGTGCCTTCGTATTGGGTACGGCCATGCAGACGCTGGAATATTTCAAATATTTTTTCCTTGTATTCCGGGTCAAAGCCAATACCATTGTCTTTGAATGAAATCTGCCAATAATTGGTGGCCAGCAACTCGCGGCTATGATTTTTTCTCACCGAGCCAAGGGCAATATTTATTTCCGGCGCCACACCATCTTTCGCATACTTCAACGAATTGGATATCAGATTCTGAAATAATTGCAGAAGTTGCACCTTATCTCCCTGCACCTCCGGTAGCTGATCGTAGGTGATGTGGGCGTCTTTCTTTTCGATTTCAATCTCGAGGTTGTCCAGACATTCGGCCAGCACCTCATTGAGGTTGACCTGGTGGTATTCTTTTTCTGACCTTGAAATGCGCGAAAACCTCAGCAAATCATCAATCAGCTTTTGCATTCGTTCTGCGGCACTTTGCATCCTGGTTACAAAATCCACCGCTTTTTCGTTGCCGTTGGCCGGGATCAGAGCCGTGAGCCGGTCGCCGAAAGTCCTGATTTTGCGCAAAGGTTCTTTGAGATCGTGAGAGGCGATATAGGCAAATTGCTCCAGCTCCATGTTGGTAGCCTCCAGTTGCTTTTGCTTTTCGATTATCTCCAGCTCATATTTTTTTTGAGCGTTACATCTGTAAAAGTAGCTACCACGCCGGTGTCGTTCTTAATAGCGTATATTTCGAGCCATTTTTCCTGCCCCCTGTCCACGAAGCTGATGTAATCATGGAACTTTTGATCTTTGGTGGCCACCTCCACAAAGCACACAAACAAACCGCTGCGGATCGACTCCGGAAAGACCTCCAGAAACGATTTGCCCTTTATTTCATCATGGGTTTTGTCTATTAGTTCTGCACTTTGGGTGTTGGTGGTAGCTATGGTAAAATCTACAATATTGTGCCGGGCAATATCCAAAACCGGCTCAAAGGCCACAATGCCATTGGCAGAACTGTTGAGCACGTTGCGCAACAACACTTCGAGCTGTTTGCGTTGATTTACTTCTTCGTGCAGCTCTTCCACTTTTACTCTGAGCGACTTGCGGGCATCTACGTTGCGTTTGAACAACGTAAAAATATTGGCAAACAAAAATACAATGATAAACAGGGCAATGATGGTCATGCTCAGCAGCGTGATGGGTGTCCATAGCTGCGATTTTTGTCTTTCGGCCAGCCGGTTTTCAGCAAGGTATTTTCATCATGCTTCATGGCGTTCATTTTTTCATTGATTTCATCCACCAGTTTTTCTTGTCCTCTCACCTGGTTGATGATGGGCCTGGTGATTTTATCTGTCCGTAGCATCAATTGCATTAGCACGTTGGCTTCGTGGATGTAATCAGCCAAAACCACCCTGATCTCTTCCAATTTTTCCATCTGCGGTTTATCGTCTGCTACCAGGCTGTCCAGCTTGTGATAGATGCCGGGTATGGAGTTTTTGATTCTTTGCACCGCCATCGTATCCAACTGGTCGCCGGTAAGGGCAGCCCTGATGATCTCTCGCGAAAGCTCTATCGGCACCCTGTTCAGGTTTTCGATTTCAGCCCGCACATTTTCAGAGTGATTTATCCAAATCGAATACTTCTGAAAGTTTTTGTACGACAAATACACCAGATATGCGATTGACACTAAAATGAGCAACGAAACCACATATACGAGCTGAAATTTTAATTTATTCATTTACGCCGCTCAGGAATGGATACTATAGGCCTTTAGTTTGTTGTACAGGGTTTTCCGGTCTATTTTCAATTCCCGCGCCGCCTTAGTTTTATTGTTTCCCGCTTTGCTTAGCGCATTGAGTATCACCTGTTTTTCGGCAAGCTCCGAGGCTTTTTTCAGGTTGTTGTTGTCGATGGCATCAAGGCTTTCCAACCCCGGTTCCTGAAAATCTTCTATTGGATTCACGATTTCGGAAGGCAACTGCGATTTCACTATGGTCGATCGCGGGCACAAAAGCACAGCGTGTCGCACCACATTTTGCAGTTCGCGCAGGTTGCCATGCCAATAGTACCTTTGGAGCACTTCCATGGCGCATTGTTCAAAACCTTCCACGTTTTTGCCCAGCTCGGCATTGGATAACTTGAGGAAGTGGTTGGCAAATACCGGGATGTCTTCCGGGCGCTCCCGCAGCGGGAAAACTTCTATTTTAAATTCATTCAACCTGTAGTAAAGGTCTTTGCGAAAGCTTTGCTCTCGTACGGCTGTTTGCAGGTTTTCATTGGTGGCCACTATTATCCGCACGTCTATGGCTACCTCCTGGTTGCTGCCCAATTTTTTGATTTTGCGTTCCTGTAGCACCCGCAACAGTTTGATCTGATTGTCGTAGGTCAGGTTGCCGATTTCGTCGAGGAACAAGGTACCCGTATCGGCCAGTTCTATGCAACCAATTTTGTCGGTAAGTGCACCGGTAAATGATCCTTTCACATGGCCAAAAAGCTCTGACCCGGCCAGATCCTTGGGCAAGGCCCCACAGTCTATGGCTACAAAGGGCTTGCCTGCCCGGCTGCTCTTTTGGTGTATGGCATTGGCCACAAACTCTTTGCCCGTACCGGTCTCCCCCTGTATGATCACCGACATGTTTGTGGGGGCGATCAGTTTGATGTGGTTTTGGAGGGTTTCCGATTGTGGGCTTACGCCAAATATAAATTCTTTCTTGTCAGACGACCTCACGACCGGCTTGTTGCTAACCGGTTCTGCTTTTTTCTTTTTACTGGCGATGGCATTTTTGATCGTCACCAGGATTTCATCAGGATGCAGCGGTTTGGTTACATAGTCGTACGCTCCGTATCGAAGCGATTCTACTGCGATTTTCACATCCGAATAGCCGGTAATGATGATAATGGCTACGTTGGGCTGTAAGATGATGGTCTTTTGCAGTAATTCTACGCCGGTGATGTCCGGCAATTTATAGTCGCAGATCACCAAGTCAAACGTCCTGGCCTTCAGCACTTCCATCGCCTCCTTGCCGTTGCCTACATATTCGGCATTGTAGCCATTTTTGGTTAGGAATCTCTTCAATAATTGGCAAATGTCCGGATCATCATCTATTATGAGGATATTGTGCATATGGTGTAGATGTGGTTTATTTTTATAAAAATAATAGTCATGAAACTACCTTTTCGATTATCTCACTGACATCGTCGTGCGAAAAGGGTTTAGCCAGAAAATATACCGAGCTATTGTCCCTGAACACATCATAATGTTCGATGCTGCTGTTGTACGCGCTGATCACGATGATGACGAGCCCCTTTTTCTGCCTTTTAAGAAAAGGAATCATATCTATGCCGTTTCCATCAGGAAAATTGATATCCAAAAATACCAGGTCGTGCTCCTTCGGATCAAATTGCGCCTGTAACTCCCCGATAGAGTTGACAATAGAGGCTTGAATTCCGATTCTTTTCAACTGGATTTTCAACAGCATACACAAATCTTTCTCATCGTCTGCGACCAATGCGCTTTTTATTTCCATGTTGTTGATAATAAAAGGTTCAATCCATATTGCTTTGTTCTTTTGTACCATCAATTTTAAATACAATAACTCATAGTCTAATCTCCCTTATCAAATATTGATATGAAGGGAAAGATCATTTTCTGTGCTATAAGGCTTTTGGTTTAACCAGCCGCTTGTCCTATAATCATGCCAACCCCCGATGCCAAAGAGGAAGCGGTGCTAACAGAACGGTAATTTAACAGCTTGTGGAAAAATATACACACTATGCGTATGTGGTACCACATAAAATGTCAGACTTTCGGAGTAATTAACACGGAGCAGGCAAGTTTTCCGATGGTATTATTTTTAGAATTGTCCATTAAGTATATTCCGAGGTTCATTAGTTTATTTCAATGTCGATTTGTTAGCAAATTGAGTTTGACTCCATCAGGGTCATATGTTTATAGAAAATAGAAAACATTTTTTCCATAAACATTCGATCCCATCAGGGGTCGAATAATTTTAACTAAACGACATTGTATTATATTTACATATAACAAAACCCTATATGAAGAGAACTTCAATGTATATCATTGTTGCTGAAGATGATATTGATGACAGAATGCTGATGCAAGATGCATTTTCAGAAATTGGGATATACCATACCAACATGGAATATGTTGAAAATGGCGACGAACTGCTCGATCGCCTAAAGCATGGCAAAAAGCTGCCCTCCCTTATTTTTCTGGATCTCAACATGCCCAAAATGGATGGAAGGGAAACGTTGAAGGTGTTGAAAAACAGTGAGCGTTTCAAGCACATCCCCGTTATTATTTTCTCCACTTCCAACGACCATGCTGATATCCTGTCTTCTTATCAGCACGGCGGCAACGCGTACTTTATCAAGCCAGCCTTGTACTCAGAACTGGTAGAAGTACTCGACACCATCAAGGCCCACTGGTTCCACAAGGCATTGTTGCCGATAGGTGCCTGGTCTCCCTTAGTGGATTGACCTATTCCACAGCATAGCAAAAAGGCCGGAGCAACACCCCGGCCTTGGTAATTTTAGCAAACAATATTCTTTGGTAAGCCCTATTGGCCAAAGTTAAATGCGATATAGACTTGGCCTACACTGTTTTTGGCATTGTCGAGTAGCTCCTCGGCAACGTCCGACTCTGCTATGGGTCTCAGGCCGTAATTGTATCTGACTCCAAGGCTTACAGGGTTAAAATTGAAAGCCAGACCTCCCACCAGACCGTAGTCGAGCGAATGAAAGTTGTCCCGGTCTATATCATCATCATAGTCTCCCAAATCTCCTTCGGAAGTTACCGAAGCATTGAGCAGGTAGGAGAAGTAGGGCCCGACTTGTATATCTACCGATTCGCCAAGTTTAAAAACCAGTAACACAGGTACATCTATATAATTGATATTGAACTTAACATCGCCATTGATACCGGCGAAGTCATAATAAGCGCGTGATCCCTTGGCCGAGTACAATATCTCAGGCTGCAGGGCCATGGTCTCTGAGGCAAACATATACTGTCCATACACACCGGCATGGAAGCCTACCCTCATGTCTTCATCATCAAATTCGTTTTGCATCAGGTTGCTGAAATTGACCCCGCCTTTTATCCCTGCTTTGGTGGACTGTGCCTGTGCATGGGTCGCTATGGCCAGCAAAAACAGTAGCATGGTAGTGGTATTGAATATCCTTTTCATGTTCATTTTAGTTTTTAGTGATTAATTGATTTTTAAACTTCGGAAACAAATGTGTACCCCGGCGATCAACGGGCGATGGTGGGAACCAACGTTGCTCTTGTGGTTTGTTGCTGCTTTTCAGGGCCTTTCATTTTTGAAAATGTAGTTTGCCAGAAAAACAAAAAACATGCATACGCCCATCATAGCCGCTACAGCCTTCATGAGTTCAATGATTATTCCCGTCATCAATGTCCGTTTATCAGTATATACATTTTGCTTTCATATTAATTTGAAATACTTAATGCATTGAGACCCTGATCTTGCCAAAGCGATGCCAAATTGAATGATGGCCGCTTTAAGTTGCTGAAAGTAAACGGCTAACCATTTTAGTCCATTTCCGCCAGACGACGTTTATGGGCAAACTCTGTGGGAGCATTCACCACATTCTGGGGAAATTATTCCCAAAAAATCATGGCTTCAGCAAGTGGAAAAAAAATTCGATGCAAATGGATGAGCCTAATTTACAGATACATACCTCAGCTAATGATGCTAGCGATCCATTGTGGAACGGGTTTGTATAGGCAATGGGTAACACAAAAAATTGATCAACCCACTTAAACCAAAGACATGAGAAAGACCATTGAAACAGTCAATTTTACCAAAACAGAAAAGCTGACGCGTGACATTGAAAAGCTGTTTGACAAAATAGGTGCCTTTCACGAACGAATATTGGCCCTGGATGTGTACCTGAAATTAAATAGCGATGGTCCCGTCCCCGACAGGCATGTGGGCGTGAGGGTGTTTTTGCCCAATCAGGAGATTTATGTGGACGTACGCGGCGAAGACAACTTCAGAGGTCTGGCCTTTCAGGTCTATCAAAAAATCAGGCGCAGCCTGAGCAACCTCAAAGAATACATCGATCCTGTCACGGAGGGCTTGCCCGCTGTTTAAAGAGCACTTGATTTACACCATACTCAACCTTCGAGGTATGCACAAACCTTGAGGGCTTACACTTTTTTGGGCCAGGTAAGAAGCGGGGGAGATACCTCCGTGCTTATGGTTTCTCTTCCCGAGGACATTTTTCTACAAAGCCGGGTATTATTTTCCAAAATCATGTGCATTCTAAAAGTTACCCAAAGCACCAAATGAGCCAATCTATACTAATAGAAGCATTTTTAATTCATTTACACAAAACGGCCTCAGCTTTGAAAGGGCTTGCATCCCGGGATGAGCATCCAACCAGCATCCCAACGGATTGCTTGCATGGTCGCATGCTGTTTAGAAGCGAAGGGAGAGTGCGTATAGCGGGCATTTTTGATTGCGTTTGTTTTTTTTCTCAACCTTTTAACATAGAGACAGTGGCTAAAAAATTAAGGCATATCGGGGTGATTACCCCCGGAGACGACTCACCAGGGATGAATGCGGCCATTTATGGCATTTGCAAAGCAGCCTCCTCTAACCAGATGAAGGTAAGTGGGGTGAAAAAAGGTTTTCATGGATTAGTTCATGGAGAGCTCACACCGCTCACCCCTGAATATGCCCAAAAAAGGATTCATATGGGGGGAACATTTCTAAAGACCTCCATGCTGGAAATTGACGATGAAAGCACCCGGGAAAAGGCATTGAAGGTGATGAAAGAAAACGAAATTGATGCCCTGATCGCCATTGGAGGCATTGGCACCTTCGAAAAACTGGCCTCCTATGCCCAATGGTGCCCCATACCCATCGTGGGCATTCCGGGCACCATCGACAACGACCTGGAAGGTACGGACTTCACCATTGGGTTCGATACGGCTGTAAACACGGCGGTGCAAAACATTGACAAAATCAGGGATACTGCCGAATCGCACAACAGGGTATTTATTGTAGAAGTGATGGGCAGCGATTCGGGGTATTTGAGCATTCACTCCGGCCTCGGTGTTGGCGCCGATAGCATTCTGATACCCGAAAGCAAGGAAGACCTTTCGCTCCTGATCAATAAAATTGCCAAATACGACAGCGATGAGCCCTTTATCGTGGTGGTCTCCGAAGGCGACGAGATAGGGCTGGAACCCGTTGCGGCCAAAATAAAAGAAGTTAACCCGGGTATCGACCTGAGGGTAACCAAACTTGGTCATGTGCAGCGTGGTGGAAGCCCTTCGGCCAGAGACAGAATGCTCGGCATCAGACTGGGCGTAGGGGCGGTAAAGGGCTTGCTTCGAGGCAAAAAGAATGGAATGATAGGTCTAAAGTACAACCAGCATTCCTGGACTACCTTCGACAAGATAGTAAAACAACGCAGGGTGAACGAAGAATTGGAAGGCTTGCTGAAGCTGTTTTTTGACGGCTCTATTCTGGAGGTGGTCAAAGAGGGCATCTTGCTGAGTCCCAGTAAACTCACCTTCGAAAACAACGGGGTGCTCAACCCGGGGGTCTATCAGGATGGGGACGATATTCACATATTTTACCGGGCGGTAGAAGATGGCAATTTTTCTACTATTGGCTATGCCAAAATGAATGGCCCCACGCATGTGGTAGAGCGGCATAACCGGCCACTGATAGGGCGGGACTTCGAATATGAAAAACACGGTGTGGAGGATGCCCGCGTGGTGAAGATCGAAGAAACCTACTATATGACCTACACGGCGTATGATGGGGTGAATGCCATGGGTGCGCTTGCTATTTCGAAAGATCTGAAGCATTGGGAAAAGAAAGGCATCATTACCCCGCCGGTCAACTATAAGGAATACAAATACAATCTGGAATGCTGCAATCAGCAGTTGCTCAACCCCAAGTATCACTACTACTATTATCTTTTTTCTGACATCGGCATGATGGACAATGACCGCATCCTGGTCAGAGACAAGGACATTGTATTGTTTCCAAGAAAAATTGACGGCAAGTTCGTGATGTTGCACCGCTTATGGCCTGGTATCCAGATTGTGAAGTTTGACAATTGGGAAGATCTAACTAAGGATTTTTGGACTGCTTACCTTCGCGACCTCACTTCGCATATTGTCCTCGACCCCTTATATGGGTTTGAGGTCAACTATGTAGGAGCCGGTTGCCCGCCAATAGAAACCGAGGATGGATGGTTGATAATATACCATGGCGTTTGCGAGACCACCATTGGCAAAACGTACCACGCCGCGGCAGCGCTGCTCGACCGCCACAAGCCCGAGCAGGTAATAGCCCGCTTGCGACAACCCCTCTTTTCACCCACCGAAAAATGGGAATTGGAAGGGGTCGTCAACTATGTGGTGTTCCCTACCGGTTCGGCCATATTTGGCAAAGAACTATACATATTTTATGGTGCGGCCGATAAGCATACAGCCATAGCCAGACTAAACATCAATGATTTACTCAAAGAACTACGAAAACAGATTTAAAAATGAAAAACAATAAAATACTCTTAATCAGCTCATATCCTCCACGTGAATGTGGCATTGCCACCTTTTCCAGAGACCTGCTTGTTTCTTTAAAAAAATGCTTCGGCCATTCGCTAGATATAGAAGTTTGTGCGCTGCACAATGAAGACAGGCCACCATACCGGTATCCGAAAGAAGTGAGCTATCAGGTCAACTCCAGAGCGCTATTGTCTTTTCTACACCTGGCCGACAAGCTCAACGAACGTACCGACCTGGATGCCATTTGCATACAGCATGAGTTTGGGCTGTTTGGGGGCGAATACGGAAGTCATCTACTTGCCTTCCTGTTGCGCATCAACATTCCGGTGTGCTGCGTCTTTCATACCGTGCTGCCGCAACCAAATGAAAATTTGGCCAAAGTAGTGAAAGCAATCGACCACCTTACGCAAAGACTCATAGTGCTCACTCAAAAATCAGCAGACATGCTGGCGGAACACTATGGGATAAGCAGAAAAAAAATATCGGTCATCGCCCATGGAATCCATACCGTACTATGGAACCAAAAAGACCGCCTCAAAGAAAAATACAGTCTGCAAAACCATCTGGTTTTGTCCACCTTTGGTTTGCTGAGTGAAAATAAAAATATTGACACCGTACTGAAAGCGCTGCCCGGTGCCATAGCGGAACATAAAAATTTGGTTTACCTCGTACTGGGTAAGACCCATCCAGAAGTGCTCAAAAACGAAGGGGAACGATACAGACAAAAGTTAGAAAATACGGTGGCTGAATTGGGCTTAGAACCTCATGTGATTTTTGTGAATGAGTACCTCGACCTGAATATATTGCTCGCATACCTGTCGCTCACCGATATTTACCTCTTTTCGTCCAGCGATGCCAATCAGGCGGTCAGTGGCACCTTTGCGTACGCCATGAGCTGCGGATGTGCCATCGTTTCCACACCCAATCCGCATACCATAGAATATGTGGACGAGGGCAAGGGCATTTTGCTCGATAGCGCGTGCAATCCCGAAGCATTTGAGCAAGCCATTAAAACCCTGGCCAAAAAGCCTGAGGCCATAAAAGAAATGGGAAAGAATGCCATGTCCACCATGCGGGCTGCCAGTTGGGAAAATGTCGCTATTGCCTATGCGGAAGTTTTTCAGAAATACCTGATCAACACCTCCCGGCTCCAATTTCAACTGCCCACGCTGAAGACACGTCACATAGAAGACATGACTACCCCCACCGGAATGTTGCAGTTTGCACAGTTTAGTAAACCAGATCCGGATTCAGGATATACCCTCGACGACAATGCTCGCGCCCTGGTGGCTATGATCATGCACTACGAAAAACAGAAAAGCACAAAATCCCTGAACCTTGCATGGACATACCTGAAATTTATCACCTATTGCCAAACCGAAAATGGCAACTTTCTAAACTATGTAGATGTGGAAGGGAAGTTTACAGAACAAAACCATGAAGTGAACCTGGAAGATAGCAATGGAAGGGCGCTTTGGGCGCTGGGCTATGTGGTTTCTATGCAAGACCACCTGCCACCCGCTATACTTAGCCTGGCCAAAGCGTCTTTTGACCGGGCACTGCCTCATATTCAGTTGTTCACTTCGCCACGTGCCATCGGTTTTGCCATTAAGGGCATTTACTACTATCAAAAAAACAAGCCGGACAGGCATTTTGAAAAGATCACCGAAAACCTGGCCAATGAGCTCTTGCGCATCTACGACCTCACAAACGATAGCCAGTGGCTGTGGTTCGAAGACTACCTCACGTATGCCAATAGTGTATTGCCCGAGGCCATGATGTATGCCTGGCTCATCACCCGCGATGCACAATATCGTGAAATCGCCGAAGTCACATTCGACTTCCTGCTTTCTCATTATTTCATGAAAGGGCAGATAAAAGTGATATCGAACAAAGGATGGTTTAGCAAAAGCAACGAACGCCATTTTCATGGCGAGCAGCCTATTGATGTGGCCTATACCATCTTTGCTCTCGATCTGTTTTATACCATCACCAAGAAGAGCAAGTTTGCCGGACAGCTTAAGATTGCCTTTAGCTGGTTTCTGGGCAACAATTACCTGAAGCAGATCATGTACAATCCGGTGAACGGGGCGTGCTACGACGGTCTGGAAAAGGAAAATGTAAATATCAACCAGGGTGCCGAGTCGTCGGTGTGCTATTTTATGGCTCATATGATTGCTGAAAAATATCATAAAACCCAGGTAAAACGCACGGCTGGAAAGAGCAGCAGGCCGGTGAAAAAACTTGCTCAAGCGCCACCCAACCACACCCGAACCATGTTGATTCCCATGCCACCGCCGCCAAAAGGCCTGGATCAGTTTGCCGTTTAAGGTGTAGGAGGCGCCATAAGTCAACAATATCATCATAGACCTGCCGGGAACTAAATAACCTGGCAGGTTTTTTTGTTACCTTATCGCCAGCAGGCGTTTATATGTGAGCGGTTTAGCAAAAGCGAATAATCCGGGTTTATCATCTGATATATTGGAGGATGTATCATAGGAAAATTTGCATACGCAAAAAAGTACGGCTCCCAATGATCCTGCCTCTATTTATGCTTATCTCAATAGCCGGGGAGCAATAAAGCCCACAAAAGACCTCCATTTTCGATAAAAAGGTGTGTGCGTGAACCACCCGCCAGGTGGCCGGATGCTCATTGTCCTTTTGAAGGGCGGGTGCAGCCAAAAAACACCAAACTAAAGGCCTGGAGAGGCCATGCGTAGTCTGGAATAAAACCACGCGTGGTTTGTGGTAAAACCACGTGTGGTTTGGAGTGAAACCACGTGTGGTTTGGAGTGAAACCACGTGTGGTTTGGAGTGAAACCACGTGTGGTTTGGAGTGAGACCACGCGTGGTTTAGTTCTTTATATCTGGTGTCCTTCCCTTATAATATGGGGAACAGTCAAATACCTTAAGGGGTTCTTTCCCAGAAGCGGAGCATGCGGCATTTGCTGATAAAATCATTGACTGCCTTGTCCTGGTTCAACAGTACACATCCGGCATCCAGCTTTGTGCGAATCCCCGCCGCGACAAACAGGGCATCGGCTTCGGCGGTATAGGCCATAAACTTGAAGTGCGCCATCGCATCGGTGACAAAATCGCGGGCAGCGGGCATCTTGGCCAGGCTGGCCGCCCCATCAGCGCTCACGATCAAGGCCACTGCGTCATAGAGCACCGATGGCCCGCCGTCAATCTTTTGCTGGGCTTTCACGTGCTTGCCGTCTTTGGTTATTACCCCTCCAATGGTGGGTGCCACCACTTCTATGATAGCGCCTTCTTGTGAAGCAGCCTTGCTCAGGGCTTCGAATAGCTGACCATCGGCGCCATCGCTCATCAGCACCCCTATTTTTCTTCCTTTGAAACTGTCAGGGCCATTTTTCAGAATACTCAGTGCTGGAGACTGTTGTAGATCCATCCTGGTAGGCATGGCAGCGTCAGCCGCTTTTGGCATTTGCCTCATGCCCAATTGTTCAGCAACTGTTTTGGCCAGGTTTTCGTCAATATTGAGCAGATGTGAGACCATTCTAACCCTGATGATTTCGATTTCCACCTTACTCAATTCAAAGATGAGCGCATCGGCGAGATGCTTTTGCTCCACCGGGGTTTGGCTCAGGTAAAATTGTCGGGCCTGACTATAATGGTCGGCAAAGCTTTCTGATCTGACACGATCCTTTTCACCATTTTCATTGGCATGATATGAATGAAATCCCTTTTCGACAGATTCCCTTGGTCCTCCCGGCTGGTGCGAGTTTGGTTCATAATTTACCCTGCCCTTTGGATTGTGCATGGCCATGTGACCATCTTGCTGCAAGTGATGGAATGGACACTTGGGGGCATTGACCGGGATGTGGGTAAAATTTGGCCCTCCAAGCCTCTTGACCTGGGTGTCGAGGTAGGAGAAATTGCGGCCTTGCAAGAGCGGATCATTGGTGAAATCCACGCCCGGCACTATGTTTTGCGTACAGAAGGCCACTTGTTCGGTTTCTGCAAAGAAATTGTCCACCAGCCGATCCAGCACCAGCCTGCCAACGATTTTTACCGGGACTTCCTCTTCGGGAATCAACTTGGTAGCGTCCAGTACGTCAAAGTCGAATTTGGAGGCAAAGTCTTCATCAAATAGCTGCATGCCCAGCTCCCACTCGGGGTAGTCGCCCATTTCGATGGCCTGCCACATATCGCGACGGTGGTAGTCCGGATCGGCGCCATTTATTTTCATAGCTTCGTTCCACACTACAGACTGCATGCCCAGTTTGGGTTTCCAGTGGAATTTCACGAAAGTGGACTTTCCATCTGCATTTACCAGGCGGAAGGTATGCACCCCAAAACCTTCCATAAAACGGAACGATCGAGGTATGGCCCGGTCAGACATGATCCACATCACCATGTTCATGCTTTCCGGCATCAGGGAGATAAAATCCCAGAAATTGTCATGAGCCGTTTGTGCTTGTGGAAAGGCACGGTCGGGCGCTTCTTTGGCGGCGTGAACCAGATCGGGAAACTTCATGGCATCCTGGATAAAAAACACCGGAATGTTATTGCCCACGATATCCCAATTGCCTTCTTTGGTGTACAATTTCACGGCAAAGCCACGCACATCGCGCGCCAGATCAAACGATCCCTTATTGCCGGCCACCGTAGAAAACCTGACGAATGCTGGTGTTTTTTCGCCTTTGCGCTGCAAAATATCAGCGTTGGAATACTTGGTGAGGGGCTCATAAAGTTCGAAAAAACCATGCACACCATAGCCACGTGCGTGAACTACACGCTCGGGAATGCGTTCGTGGTCGAAGTGAAATAGTTTTTCCCGAAAGTGGAAATCTTCCAGGGCGGCAGGTCCGCGAGCGCCAACCCGGAGCGTGTTCTGATCGTCGGACACAGGGGTGCCCTGCTGCGTGGTCATGATATCATGTTCGTGGTCAGCAGTTTGATGCACTTCGCCTCCCCGGCCAAATGCTACATGCTGATCATTGAATTTGGCCTGCTTATAAGGCTTCCGATTGGGTGCCGCAGGGACATTCCCATGGGTGGTAGAATCTTTTTTTGACATGTGTTTTGATGATTAAGGGTACAAAATAAAAAGTCGCTAATTGGTCAGGAGCAGCATATCGCAGAACGGATATGCCATTGTCGACCAGATTTATAGAATATTGTGCCAAATACCCTGGTGCGAACTACTTCACACCCTATGTGCAGATTTGGCTATTGTACGCCTATCATCCATGCTGAGCAGCTAAAAAATATGTCCAATAATTTCCTCATTGTTGTGGATGCGGTGGGACAGGGTCTTGGTGCAAGGTACCGGAAAATATGCCCTGCCTAAGAGCGATCCCCCCCCCATGTCGGGTGCTTACTCATTGCGCTTTATCTTCACTGTTACCCCTATTTGGGCTTCTGGTCCTTCGGTAGGTGAAATCCGGTTGATAAAGGCCTGGAAAATCTGCGTATAACCCAGGTTGAGCAACTTGCTGATTATGGCATTTTCATTTCGTGGTACAAAACCCAATTTCCGGCCGTCATAGTAGAGCGCCACGGCTCTGGCATCGTAGCGATTGTTGGGTTCGGCTTTCATTTTTAGCTTCGAGCCCACTTTTAGTTGACCAAATACCTCCGCACCGTCGTAGTACGTGAAGCCTGCCAGGCTAAAGCTGGCCAGGTGCCGGTCTGTCTTTTGCTTTTTCATTTTATTTTCTTTTAATCATGGAGCAAAAAAACAGTGCGAGCTTGACAACTTCTGTCAAAGCTTAGATTTAATCATTCTCCTACAGAGCTGGGGGCGCATATGGGCTGATGTATTTATTTGCAACACCATTTTTTAAAACCGGAACGGGTTGATTTTTCAGAAACTCACAGAGCTACAGTGGCTTCAGCACAAAAAAACCGCTGAAACAGTTTGCGTAAAGGCACCCTGTACAGCGGTTAGGTTTTTTGATTATTAAAGCGACTTATGCTACTCGTCCCTGTTTTTCACCTGCAACCTCATGGGGTCTGTGGGCAAATCGTGGTTGTAAGGCAATAATATTCTAAAAACATCATCTGTATAGCTTGCTTCAATATTATTGATATCAACTGAGTAGGGGATTTTCACACTTTTGAAAAACAATGGAAAGACCATTGGCGATTCCCCACCTGTTTGATGCAATATATGAATGTGCAGCTCATCTTTTTGCAGCGTAAAGTTGAATGCTTCGGGCGATACTGATTTGTTTGAAACTTCTATCACCACATCGTCTCCCATATTTTTAGTATAAAATGCCGTTTCGCTGATGCCTCCGCTTAAGGTGTTCATTACGTCACCCTGTAGGAGTAATTGTCGCATAAGCGTTTTATTTTCAAGAAAATTCATTCTATTCCTCCTTTTTTAGTTTGGTTAGTGCTATTTGATCAAAAGCCATACCAGCGCAAGGGTAATAAATACAGAAACGCTAGCCTGCGACAATTTGGCGCGATTGTATCACTCTTCGGACAGAATGGCCGGATTAGAGGTGTTTGCAAAAAAAAAGCAGCCGAAGCTGCTTTTTGGTGGTTGTTTGTTTGTTTGATTAAGTGGTACGACGGTTGATTATTTTACCGTTACTACTTCTATTTCTATAAAATCATCCGGGTCATTGCCGGCTTCGATATCGAGTATTCTTATCAAACCTCTTTTATTGCCTTTGGCGGCGTCCAGTTCAAAAGCCAGGATGTTACCGTTTGCCAACTCGGTGATCAGACCATCGTTGTCGCCTGCGGTGCCATCGTCAAATGCCTTGTTGATGTACTCCGTATCGTTAAGGTGGGAGCTAAAGTCATTTACCGACAGGTTGGTCATTTTTAGTTTGGTGGCATTTTTCACTGTCCAGGCCGTCAGGTCATAAATTACCGATGGATACTCCTTGGGCGATGCCAACGAGGCCTTGTCTGTAGTGCCATAATAGTATCCAAAATCGATCTTTGACGACACATTGGTGGTGGTGCCTTCCACGTCCAATTTAGAATAGGTCATGCCATCGTTGGTGCTAAAAAAGGTAGCTGTGGTGGCATCTCCCGCCGGTGCATACAGCAACTTGGCAGTATAGAAGTTGGTCGGTTTGGCTTCGATGGTAATATCGATAAGCTCATTCGATGACTGGTTGAGGTCATCGGTGGCCAATATGCTCAGGGTCACATCGCCTACATCACCCAGCACATAGTCGTAGGTAGTGCTAAACGACGTCTGCGTGTTGCCCGCCGACCGCGAAATGGTGGTATCGTTTACACCATTTTCAAGAAATTGTACATTGTTAAACCCTCCTGCAGCATTGATGGTCACATTGAGGGTAAGCGTATCTCCGGAATATCCGGTGAATTCGTTATCGGTGATATCCTGTGGACTGGTAATGGATATATCAGGTGCCGGAGTCACATCGTCTTCGGAGTCGTCATTACATCCACTAAGCCAAAAAACTGTCGTCAAAATTAATAGTGCGCTAATAAGTTGATTTTTCATTGATTTCATAATCATTTGTTTTTGTATTCAATTAATAATTAATCCTTTCAGGTATGGCCAGGCACTGCCGGGCGGTATGTTTCAACATGCCGCTTACAGATAGTGGGCACCCGGTTGGTATGGTAGCTGCCTGTAGTAAGAATTTTCCTGCAGATGCGGAAAAAGGCATAGAAAAGACCAGGTTACCCGCCCGGTCTTCGTTTGTTGGTCATTAATAGTCGGCCTTGGGACGTGAATAGGCTTCTGTTGGAGTCACCTTACCATCAGGCGCTATTCTCACGCTTTTGCTCATTCCATTGTCGCCCCGGTAAAAGATTACATGACTTCGATCTGCCTTGTTTTTGGCGTCTTTCAACTCCCAATAACTTTCTACTTCCATATCCTTATAGTTATGGTTGTAGCTGTTTCTGATGGTTTCCGGCACGTCCTCGTTCCAGTCTCTGCGCGAATAGGTTTCCACCCAATTTCCCTTATCATCGTAGCGGGTCATGTAGTCGGTGTTGTCCATATTGTAAAAGGCAGTGTTGTATTTGTCTTTGCCTCGCTCCCAGGTCACGTCCCGGTCTTTAGCACCAGGGTATCTTTTTAGCAAATCGTCATTGGATTTTTTGGTCATTTCATCATACTGAGGCATATCGCTTTTTTTGTCGTTGTGCTGGGCGAAGATTGACGCCATCGAAAAAAGCGAGAGTAGCATTACCAGTGCAATTATCCTAGCGGGTGATTTTGTTTCCATAGTCATATTCTTCTTTTAAAATTTGATTGTTTGATTGATGTGCCATGCTTTTTGCCAACAATATGCCAAAGCGGCCAAAGGCGCTTTTAGGACATTTTATGCGCAAATCCACGCATTCTTTTGGCGAATAATATCCACGATGTGGAATAATTTGCACTCTAAATCCGGCTGTGAGCCAGGCCACAAAGGCTCGATTCGCCTGTAAAACCCATCTGAATGCGCAAACCCGGCAATGGTATTATTATTGGCTATTGGTGGCATAGTCATGCAATTTTTTTCACCATTAAATTGAAACAACTATGGCAAAAGATCACGGACCCCACATTAAAAACGATGAGCAATATGAAGCCCTGAGAGATAAGGGTATGAGCAAAGAAAAAGCCGCCCGCATTGCTAACGATTCCAAATCGGGAAAAAAGGGTGGCCATGCCGCCAAATATGAAGAACGAACCAGAGAGGAGCTATACGAAAAAGCCACAAAGGTTGGGATCGATGGACGCAGTAAGATGAACAAAGAGGAGTTGATAGACGCGTTGCGAAACCACTGACCATGAGATCTATCTGGAATGGATCCATATCATTTGGACTGGTGAGCATCCCTGTCAAGTTATATTCCGGTTCGGAAGACCGCAAACTAGACCTGGATATGCTCGACAAGCACGACAATGCCCACATCCGATACAAGCGTGTAAATGAAAACACCGGAAAAGAAGTGGCCTGGGAAGATATTGTGAAAGGCTACAAAACGGACACAGGCTATGTGATACTGGAGGATGAGGACTTTGAACTGGCCAATTTGAAAAAAAGCAAGACCATAGATATCGAGGCTTTTATTGAAGAAAAAGAAGTGGCAGATGTGCTTTTCAAAAAGCCGTATTTTCTAGAACCGCAAAAAGAAGGGGGCAAATCGTACAATTTGCTGCTTCAGGCATTAAAAAAAACCAAAAAGCTGGGGGTAGCCACTTTTGTAATGCGACAAAAAGAAAACCTGAGCCTGTTGGGAATCTACAAAGACGTGATGGTCTTGCATGTGATCCGCTTTGCCGACGAAATCAGGGATTACGGTGAACTGAAGCTGCCTAAAGACAAGGTGGCTGACAAAGAACTGAAGATGGCACTTTCCCTCATCGACCAATATACCGAGCCATTTGAGTTCGAAAAATTCAAAGACGTGTACAACAACCAACTGTTGGAAATAATAAAGGCAAAGTCGAAAGGTAAAAAGACCAAGGTAGTGAAACTCGATACCAGTCCGACCCCTGCCGACGACCTCATGGCCAAACTTAAGGCAAGTCTTGAAAGCAAAAAGAAAAAAGGTAAAGCATCATAAAAAGCGCAAATGAGCCTGCAACGCTATAAGGAAAAAAGGAAATTTGAACATACGCCCGAACCGAGGGGCAGCAAAGCTACCGTTGGCCGTCACCGCTATGTGGTGCAGCGGCATGATGCCCGGAGACTGCATTACGACCTGAGGCTGGAACTGGATGGCGTGCTCAAAAGCTGGGCAGTGCCCAAAGGCCCTTCGATGAACCCGGAAGACAAGCGCCTGGCTGTGCATACCGAAGACCATCCCATTGAGTACCTGAGCTTTGAAGGCACCATACCAAAAGGCAACTATGGCGCCGGACAAATGGACATCTGGGACAGTGGCACGTTTTCTTTTTATGAAAATAAAAACGATGGTGAAGCGCTGAAGGCGCTTGATGCCGGCCATTTAAAGGTGACGTTTGACGGTACGAAACTGAAAGGAAAATTTGCCCTGGTGCGCACCCGAAAGGACAGCAAAGCCGACCAATGGTTATTGATCAAAAAGAAGGATGAATTTGCCAGCGATACTTCTTCTGACCCTGACGAGATGGATAAGCTCGCAAAGCCACTACAAACCCGGCAAATACCCCATGATCTTGGTCAGGGAACGCAAGTGAAACCCATGCTGGCTACCAGCACCAAAAAAATATTCGACGACCCAGATTGGATATATGAAATAAAATGGGACGGTTACCGGATGATTTCGCATGTCCTGGATGGCGAGGTGCAGATGTATTCGCGGCGCGGACAATCATTTTTAGAAAAATTTGCTCCGATCAGAGCTGCGCTGGCGGATATTCCACACGATGTGGTGTTAGATGGTGAAGTGGTGATTGTGGATAAAAATGGCATTCCACATTTTCAACTTTTGCAAAATTACGATCAAAATACCATCGGCGAACTGAGATACTATGTTTTTGATATGCTCTACCTCAATGGTCACGACATCACCTCCCTGCCACTGACCGAGCGCAAGAGCCTGCTTCCATCCGTTTTGGAAGGTCTGCAACATGTCGTGTACTGCGACCATATTGCAGGCAGAGGGAAAGGTTTGTATCAAAAGCTGGTGTCGCAAGGTATGGAAGGTGTGATTGCCAAGAAGTCAGATGCACCATACCTGCCGGGAGTGCGCAGCGAACAATGGCTCAAAATCAAGGCTGTGGAGACCATGGATGCCATAATCTGCGGGTATACAGATTCCGTAAATGGAGGAGCCATTTTTGGATCCTTAATCCTCGGAAAATATGAGGACGGCAGGTATAGCTATATCGGCAATTGCGGTACCGGCTTTTCGAATGCCGATCAAAAGGCCTTGCTAAAAACCTTTGAAAACCTCGAAACGCCTGCATCTCCTTTTGAGAGCAACATAAACCTGAAAGGCCGAAAACCCCATTGGGTAAGGCCTGAGCTGGTTTGCGAGGTCAAATATGCCGACCAGACAGCGTCGGGTTTGCTGAGACACCCGGTTTTCAAAGGATTGAGACCCGACAAATCCAGCTTTGATGCAACTGAAACGAAAATGAACAATACAAAAAAGGATACCATCAATCCGAAAAGCGCACACCTGGAGGTAGAGGGACATGCCGTTCAGTTTACGAACCTCGACAAAATATATTGGCCTGAATCGGGTCTTACCAAGTACGACCTTATCGACTATTATCTGGAGGTGGCCGGCACCATGTTGAAATACCAAAAAGACCGACCTCAAAACCTGCACCGGCATCCCGATGGTATTGCTCAAAAGGGATTTTATCACAAAGACATGGAAAACGTGCCAGATTGGGCAGAAACCACTTCAATATATTCAGAATCTGCCAATAAACAGATCGATTACCTGCTCTGCCAAAATGAAGCCACCCTGCTGTATATGGCCAACCTGGGGTGCGTCGAGATCAATCCGTGGAACGCCCGCACGAGCCAGCTGGATTTTCCGGACTATGGCATCATCGACCTGGATCCTTCCGACAGCAATACATTCGAAGAAGTAATCGAGGTGGCTCAGGTAGCTGGTGAAATCTTAAGCAATGCTAAAATTGATGCATATTCCAAGACCTCCGGTTCCACTGGATTGCATATTTTCATTCCTATGGGGGCACGGTACGAATACGAATTGTGCAGATCTTTCGTGAAGTTTATCTGCTACCTCATTTGGGAAAAGATGCCCACCATCACCAGCATGGAGCGCTCCATAAAAAAGCGCAAAGGAAAAATCTATCTTGACTATCTGCAAAACCGCCATGGGCAGACGGTGGCTTCGGCCTATTCGCTAAGACCCAAACCGGGTGCTCCCGCCTCTGCGCCTTTGCTGTGGGATGAGGTGAAGTCAGGATTGAAGATTCAGGACTTCAACATGCACAATATGAAAGAGCGTATTGCCTTACAGGGCGATTTGTTTGAGCCTGTTTTGGGCAAGGGCATTCAAATGGAAGCAGCGCTGGAATTGCTCAGTGCCGTAAAAGAACAACTTTGACCAAGAGATAAATCACAGAACTCATTACTCATACTTTAAATCAACTATAGCAATGTCTAAACCAAGCAAATTCCCGGATCAGAAACTAAAACAGCCGGGAGACCAACATAAAATGAATCCGGAACCGGAAATCATAAGTAAGAAATACAAATCGGCCAACAAACTGAAAGGAAAAACTGCCCTGATCACCGGGGGCGATAGTGGTATAGGCCGCAGTGTGGCTGTCCACTTTGCCCGCGAAGGAGCAAGGGTGGCTATTGTTTATCTGGAAGAAGACAAAGACGCTCAAAAAACCAGGCAACTGGTCGAAGATGCGGGCAGTGAATGCCTGCTCATCTGTGGCGACCTGAAAAAGGAGTCTTTTTGCCGACAGGCAGTCAACAAGTGCATAGACCATTTCGAAACATTGAACATACTGGTCAACAATGCCGCCGTGCAGTTTCCCAAGGACGACATCAAGGACATCAGCAGCCAACAGCTCAAAGAAACCTTCGAGACCAACATTTATCCCTATTATTTGGTGACCAGGGAAGCTCTTGACCATATGAAGGCCGGTGATGTGATCATCAACACCAGCTCTGTGACGGCCTATCGCGGCAGCAAACATTTGGTTGATTATGCCGGAACCAAAGGTGCCATTGTAGCTTTTACCCGATCCCTCTCCGGTATGTTGGCTCCAAAGAAAATAAGGGTAAACGGCGTAGCGCCCGGCCCCATCTGGACGCCCCTAATCCCGGCTACCTTCGATGATGTCACCGACTTTGGGCAGGATACCCCCATGGGTCGGGCTGGTCAACCAAGTGAAGTGGCTCCTGCCTATGTTTTTTTGGCTAGTGAAGACAGCAGCTATATCACTGGTCAGTTTATCCATGTCAATGGTGGCGAAATCATTGGCGGGTGAGGAATGTTATTGTCGTGGTGCTAGCGTGCTGATTGATGTAAACAACATCCACCACCTGCCCACGCCAACTAGCCGTCACATGCAATCAGCAACGATATGGAATTAAGATCGAATGAGCCTTTTTGGCTTATCAAAGATGCCCTGTCAATCAGCTTCCCTTCGCTGCCCGAAAATGTGAGCACGGAGGTGTTGATTATTGGCGGTGGCATCACAGGAGCATTGATCATCCTGGAGTGAAAGTGAAAAGAATATTCATTTTACAAGGGAGGAAAAATAAATTGAAACACAGGCTCTACGTCAATTATGTGTGAGCTGCTACCAAGCCTGTACAAAGCTGCTATCGACGGCAGGCTATTTTATATCTGCATTACCCGCTCCGATCGGGATATTCACTTTCACGAACAACGCGCTGTTGTAGGTGCCGGATTTATCTTTGTACACATCCACCAATCCGAGGTAGTACTTCAGTCCGATGGTGATGCCCTTTCCCTCTTTGAGCTGATAGCCTGTACCTGCCGACACCCCCAGGTCAATCTTATGTATCATGTCTGAATTATATTCTCGAATGCGTGCTGATTTGCCATTGGCATCAGAGCGAAATTCTACCCAAGCTTTATGCATCAATCCTACCTGAGGCCCGGCTTCTACATACATGTGGTTTTTAAATTTGTATTTGGCCAGTATGGGGATGTTAAAATAGTTTAACACCTGCCTGTAATCCCCTTTTTGTTGATAAACTTCGGTTTCCAGAAATTCGAGATCAGCAGGGGAAAGCGCATCGGCACCCTGACGCGATTTTACCATCACACCGGTATACAGATACCAGGGCTCTTTTATTTTTATATCAAAATAAAACCCCAAATACAAGCTGGATAAGCTTTTGTCATTATCCATAGATGCAATACCCGACATGCAATAGCCACCTTCAAGCCCAAATGCCAGGCCGTCGGAGTTGAGCTTGTCACCAAGTAATAGGGAAATTAACACCTGGGAATGAACCTCAAATCCCCAAAAAACACAAATGACCAGCAGTAGTGACCTTTTCATACGCAAATAGAATATTCTGAATTTCCATCAGTCTTTTTTTAAATGGCCTCAAGACCAGCATAGTCTGTCAGAGAGCCGGGCTAAATGGTCTAACCTAAAATTAGAAATTTTTAATTCAAAACTTGAAAAAAAGGAAAGGGTGTGCTGCATTTTTAGCACTGGTGTGCGCACAAAAAAGGCGGTCATCCCTGACCGCCCCTATGAATCACTTCGTGTTGTTTACAAGACTTAAACATGGATTTTGTCCCAATACGGCGCATAGCCATAGTGCTCGTACACGCTGTTGAGATAGGTATGATCTGCGTTGGTAGGCCATGCATCTTTGTCGAAGCCGGGGGCATCTTCCAATTTTTCTTTAGATACATTCAGAATGAATTCTTCTTTGTCGGTATCGATCGTGAATGCCTCCCAAGGCATGGCAAAGTACTTATCACCAAGACCCAGAAAACCGCCAAATGACAATACCACATAAGATATCTGACCCGAATTGGTATCGATCATCAGTTCTTTGATATTTCCAAGATTTTCGCCCTGGTTGTTGACCACGCTTGTTCCATTGATGCTGGAAGCGGATAAATTTAATGGTGTCATAATATTGTAATTTAAGTGTGAAATTTAATTGCAATACCCTGATATATCACAGAATCGTGCCAATGCCACAAAATGATCTTAGGTGGGGACTAAGCCGATTTATGTGATGCTACGTGTAGAATGGTTGTTGACCTGTATGCTCATGCGTGCGCAAGCTTTTCCACAGCCACACCGGCATATTGGGTGCCATAGAGAGCAAAATTCCCCAGTCTGGTGAAGGGTTTTGTGAAGTGATGGGCATCGGAAATGCATTCCACTATTCATCGACCTTGAATAATGTATCTAAAGTCTGCGTGCCAATGAACCTGAAAATGCCATTCCTGATCATTATTCTTTTTTGTCCAGCGCCCGAAAAAATCTGATCAGAAAGTAAATGATGCCCGCCACCAACAACACCCCAAACACACCGATTGCAATTTTCACCATGGTGCTTTGGGTGGCATTGGGCTCTTCTGTAGGTGGTGCAGGTTGGGGGAGTGCTTGTAGAGCCGGGTCTGCATCGGCCATATGTTCGTTGGCATTGCTGCCGGCGGTATGGGTTTGTGCGCCCGATGCATATTTGATATAGCTCAGGACACTGATAATTTCATTTTCAGAAAGCAAGGCATCGAAAGACGGCATCACAATATTGTAGTTTTGAGCCAGAAAAATGCTGTATTCATTGCCACTTTTTATCATTTTTTCAGGATTTTTAATAAAGTCTGTAAGCCAGTCTGTCGGCATCCTTTCGGTGACTGCTGCTATGGCCGGTCCTATGGTTCGCTTTCCAAGCGTATGACATTCGGCACATTGCGCCGCAAAAATCGATTCGCCTTGTTGTATTATTTCTAAAGAACGCGGCAGGTTGTTGGCGCTGATGTTGGCAAAGTAATCTTTTGGTGTGCCAGGCGCTTCGGAGGCATTTATACGCCCATTGTGGCCGTACTTGTCAAGGATATTTTTTAATGGGCATCGATGGTGTCATTGTCGGCAGTGTAGGTCTTGTCGAGCGACGTGTCTTTGATGTAAGCAAGGATATCCAGTATCTGATTATTGTCTAATTGGGGGAATTCCGGCATCACCATATTGTTATATTCATTATACAAAAATACAGCATAGGGGTCGCCACTTCTGATGACCATTTGAGAATTTTGGATAAAAGCGATGAGCCATGAGGTGGGCATTTTGTCGGTGATGCTGGCCAGCGAAGGGCCTATATTTTGTTTGCCAAACTCGTGACATTTGGAGCAATGGTCGGCAAACAGTTTTTTGCCTGATTGTATGCTGTTATTGTCTGTCGGTATGTTTAGAGTTTGAGCTTGAGAGTAGGCGGAAAGGAGGCATAGTACAATGAAGAGGTATTTCATTTCTGAAAGATGGTATGGTTGCAAAATCGATTTCTCACTTTTACAACGAAAAAATATCAAATCCGGTGAGGATTATTTAAGATTTTGCCCTGGTGCTATGGGTTTTGATGGCGTTGAGCAGGTCTTCCATTTCAAATGGTTTTTCGATAAAGAAGTCGGCACCGGATTCGAGGCACTTTTTGCGGGCACTGGGATGCGCCGAAATCATGATGATGGGCGTGGCCATAAAATCTGGGTTAGCTTTCACCAGCTTGCAGACTTCGCGACCATCAGCTCCTGCCAGGAGCATGTCCATGAGTATGAGGTCAGGGGAGGTTTGGCGCAGGTCTTCCAGGATGTTGTCTATCCTGCCCAGCACAGATACTTCATATCCTTTCATTTTGAGCATGGTTTTGAGCATGAACAGGATGTCTTCGTTGTCGTCAATAATCAATACATGGTACTTATCTGATATCATTGGATTTTGGTTATAATTCTCTATGTACCGGCAGTGAAAAATGAAATACAGAACCTTTGCCTGGTTTGCTTTTCACGCCGATTTCACCACCATGCCGCCGTATGATTTCTGCGGCTATAAACAGACCTATGCCAAAACCGGGGAATGATTTCTCACTCTTGCCTTCCACCCGGTAGAAGCGCTCAAATATCTTCTTCTGATCTGCCTTACTTATTCCAATGCCCGAATCTATAACTGAAATGATAATTTTACCATTTTGGAGCTCGCTTTTTACATTTACACTACTGGAATTTGGGGAATATTTGATGGCGTTTGTCAAAAAGTTGATGAGCACCTGCCCGATGCGGTCTTTATCTGCAAATAGCTCCACATCTTTCTGAAAGTCATAGGTAACATCGATATTGGGGTTGACATGCTTGATGTCGTTGATTACATCTTTGATCATTTCATTGGCCGGATAGTGCTCTTTGTTCAGCACCAGGTTGCCGGATTTTATTTTCGAAAGATCGAGTAGGTCAGAGATCAAATCGGTTAGCACCACTATTTGTTTGTTCATCACCTTCAGGGCATCCTTCAGAAACCCATCTTCGCCCTGCTGGTACATCGATTGCAAAATCTGCACGTAGCCTTTTATGGAGGTGACGGGTGTTTTGAGCTCGTGACTTGCCATGCCAATAAATAAGTCTTTTTGTTGATCGAGCTCTTTGATGTCCTGAATATCGGTACTGGCGCCTACCCACATCTGAATATTTCCTTTGCTGTCGCGCTGTGGCAGGGCACGGCTCAGATGCCAACGGTATTGGCCATCGTATCTTCTAAACCGATGCTCGCACAGGTAATCTTGCCCCGTGGCGATGGAGAGCTCCCATAGTCTAAGGTTTTCTTCCAGGTCATCCTCATGGATCACCCTCGTCCATCCAAAGTTATTGAGGGTTTTGGCATTCAATCCGGTATATTCCACAAAGGACTTGTTGAAATAGGTTACGTTGCCATCGGGGGTGGTGGTCCAGACGTGCTGAGGCAGACTATCTGCCAACAGGCGAAAGCGCTGTTCCCGTTCTTCGAGTTCTTGCTGATAGTTGACTTCACCGGTAATATCGCGTATGGTGCCAAGCATCCTTACCGGTTCCTGCTCTTTGTTATAAAACACTTTGCCCCGTGCTTCTATCCAATGGACAGATTTGTCTGGCCATATCAGGCGCGATTCATAGTGTAAGCTGCCGGTGCGCAGGGCACTTTTAAAGGCGTGATTCCGTTCCGGCAGATCGCTTGGATGGTAGTGCCTGAGCAATTCATCCTGATCCAGGTGAACCCTCGATTTATATCCAAATATTTGCAGATACCTGTCTGAATAGGTCACTTGTTTGGTGAGCAGATCAAGCTCCCAGGTGCCCAACTCGCTGGCTTCTATTACGATATTGAGTTTTTCTTTGGTTTCTTCCAGGTTGTTCTGGTATTCTATCTGCTCCTGTATATCCATGCAGGCACCAATGTATCCCTCAAATGTGCCGTCGGGGGCAAATCTGGGGGTGCCATTATCCGATATCCACCTATACTGTCCATCGTGTCTCAGCAGGCGATATTCCATATAAAACTCTTCCCGCCTGTCGAAGGCTTTGTTGTAGATTTCTAAACAGCGCTCCATATCATCGGGATGGATGTTCTCGGCCCAACCATTGCCATATTCCTCTTCCATACTCCGTCCGGAGAAATTAAGCCAGGCTTTGTTAAAAAAATTGCACAACTTGTCCGTGCCTGCCATCCAGATCATGACCGGAGCTTTGTCGGCCACGATCCGGAATCTTTTTTCGCTTTCTTCGATTTTATGTATGGCATTGATCAGGCCATCTTCAGCCTTTTTCTGCTCATTGATGTCGGTATAGGCCCCAACCCACTTTTCTATTTTGCCCTGCTCGTTTTTGATGGGCTGACCCACCACCTGAAACCAATGGTAAACCCCGTCCCTGTTTTTGACCCGGGCTTCCGATCTAAATTCCTTGCCAGATGATACAGAATCCATCCAGGCTTGCATCACCTCTTTGTAGTCTTCGGGGTGAATCATTCGAACAAATGATTCGGTTCCTACTGGTTTGATGCCTGTAAATTCTTCCCACCTTTTCGATGCAAAGCCCTGGTTGCCCGCGGCGTCTGTCGTCCAGATGAGTTCGGGCAGTGAATCTACCAACTGCCGGAATTCCCGTTCACTGTCTTCTATGCGTTTGCGTGCCAATACCCGGTTGGTCACATCTTGCAGGGTGCCATTGAAGCGATAGGCAATGTTATCTTCTCCGTACCAGGTCTTGCCGACCGCCCGCACTATGCGCTCTTCTTTGGTATCGGGGTGGATGATTGTGTATTCGATATCGTAGGCGGCAGATCCGTATTCCAACGCTTTGAGAATGGCTCCTGCTACTCTCTTTTGGTCTTTTTCTGCCATCACATTGATGGCATGTTCCAGCTCCAGCTCTTCATCGGGCTTCAGACCAAACCATTTTTTAAGCCTGGTATTGCCGGTCAATTTATTTTTTTTGGGGTCATAGTCCCAGGTGCCCAGTTCGGTAGCATCTATAGCAAATTGCAGTTCGTTGAGGCTTTCTTCCAGTTTTTTACGAGTGAGAATTTTTTCTGTCACATCCATGGCAATCACCATTGCTCCTGAAATGAAACCAGTCTCGTCTCGTATGGCCTTTATGCTGTAGTCTATATAAAACTCCTTTTCTTCGCCATGCACATTTAGTACAAACAGTGCTTCTTTTTCTACACAAGGTTCGCCAGTGGTGTACACGTCATCAAACTTGCAGGCGAAGTCTTGTTCTTTCAGTTCAGGCAGGATGTCATAAAGGGGCTGTCCGATCACCGATTCATCTTTTCCCCACATTTGCAGGGTAATGGTATTGGCATGAGCCAAATAGTGATCGTCGCCGGTAAATACGGCAATAGGAATGCTTGCTTCTTTGATAAGGTATCGGAAATGTCGCTCAGATAGTTCCAGCTTTTTGAGCGATTGTACTTTTTGGGTGGTCTCCACGCAGGTCACCAATACCCCTGTCGTGGCTCCACATTCATCTTTTATCGGGCTATAGCTAAATGTCCAATAGACATCTTCCATTTTGCCGTTTCTGTAGATGGGTATCAACTGATCATCACTCCAGGTTGCGCCTTTTCCGGCCATGACCTGGTCGATGAGCGGTTTGATGGTAGGCCAAATTTCCGGCCAGGCCTCCGGCGCCTTCATGCCCAGTATATTTGGATGCTTGCCCTGCTTGCCCAGGCTGGGTCTGTAGGCATCGTTGTAGAAACATATAAGGTCCTCTCCCCAATAAATAAACTTTGGAAATCTGGAGTTAAGCACATTGCCAAGCGTAATCCGCAGCGATACGGGCCAGGTATCAGGATGACCAAGCGTGGTAAGACTCCAGTCTTTTTCCATTATCAACCTACCCATTTCTCCTGAATCTGCCAAGAATTGACTTCTATCCATATTGGTTACCAAGGGTTATATAAAATATGCTTTCAAGGTATATTTTTTTGACCTCAAAAAGAAAGTAGCAAATGGCAAATATATTTATTGGACAGGTAGATATAAAATATCTAAGATAATACTGTGAATAAACCTTTATAAATAGAATAATAAGAAGATTTCAGTGGATTAGATAAAGTTAACCGGTCACCGGTATGCTGTCGTGGTACCAATTAATTGATAGTAGAATCATTAATTATTTATTCCACAAAAGTGTGTAAATAATTCTACGTTCATCGGTGTGCCGCATCGGCAATAAGCCGTAGTTGTCCATTTTTAAGGATTGGAGGCCATGGCATCAACTTTGTAAAATGGGTCAACAACTAATTTCATTATTCATTTACAAATCTTAAACTATTAATCATGGGCAATTTACTTTATTTACTTGCTGTTATTCTAATTATCGGCTGGATACTCGGTTTCTTTGTGTACAGCGCCGGAGGTCTCATCCATATTTTGTTGGTTATAGCCGTTATTGCGGTGGTCCTTAGGTTGATTAGAGGAAGAGCAGTTTAGAAGTCACGATATACCAAACAATCATATAATAAGCCGGCGAAAGCCGGTTTTTTATTGATCACTGCCCCATCGTGGTGTTGGCATTTGCGGACGTCACTACGATGGCTCCTTTTTTTGTCACCACGGCAACGTTCAGCGCAAGTAAGGCAGGCAAGAGGCAAATTGACCCGAATTAGTGGATGTGGTAAAAAACCTGCTACTACCCTGGGTCTTCGTGCTGTCTGCCTTCAACTGCACTTCTGTGACCTTTTTCACGTACAAGTGAAGAACTGTAGCTACTTTTGCACCACGTAGTTTTACATCAACCAAATTATAGTGATAGACAGCGTAGATTTACTTGAGCCTGGTTGGGAAGAAAAACAGCACCTTTGCAAGCAGGACAAATTTTGCACTTTCGTTCAACACCACGACACCTTCTCCTCTGCAGAGGTACTTCATTTGCAGGCGGTTATCCTCAATAAGAAGCTGTCGTCCATTTTGTATGTGAGCGCCACCCTGGCGGTATGGAGCATGACTGCGGCATGGATCGATGCTGTCATTTTGCCTTTTATCATCGTTTATACCATAGCACTGCCGGGAGCCAGCTACTATCCCTTGTTATTTCCCATAGTCTGGACAATTTTTAACGCAAGCCTCAAGTTCGTGTACATCAGGCACAAGTTGGGCGGTGCCATTACGCTCAGGGACAATCTACTTGCAGTATTCCCATATGCCGGGGCAGCCTTTCTGCTGAAAAACTGGTTTGTGGGCGATCCTCTTTTGAGAAGAGCAAGTCTTGCCTTTATTGCTCATCAAAAAAAACAAGCTATTAACCTGAGTTCGATTTTAAAACAGTGCGATTTGATCCGTTGTGACACTCTCATATTTGATTGTCGGCTTTTTTGGCATGAAGGAATAAGCAATAAGTCCTGAGATCAAATTAGTAATAAAGTT
>JAAUQL010000053.1 GCA_012033595.1 Cyclobacteriaceae bacterium
GCTGTAGAAAGTGGTTGAAACGTTGCTTGATTTCAGAAAAATCGGGCAACATATCCATATATTTTCTAGCTCTCCACCCTTTTGGTGCAGAGATAGTTTGAGTTCCTCAAATTTGCGTTTTACAATTTCATCGATCACGTTCAGGTAGGCTGTGATCCTTTTTGCTCTAAAGTCATCTATTTTTTCTGATATGGCATGAAATGGCATATCAAACTGTTTGCAATAGAACTCCCTCATCTTCTCCACCAATATATCATCAACCAATGAAATACATGAAGATATCCCATAATGAGCAACTTTGGCCGGAGTATCGACGGTGAAGCCTATACCCATGACCGGGATATGAAAACTATGTGCGTATGTCATAATTGTATATTTTCCTCCAAAGATTTTGAATCAACAAAAGTAATTGATTTTTATGAAATTTGATACTTTAATTCTGCATATCCCTGCTATGAGCAAATCGAATTTTTCCATGTCGCAACTCCATTGCTAAAAAAAAGCGATTTGTGTTTGAACGGTGAGGGTATTAAATGTCTGGTGTGCAAGACACTTCGGATCAATTTTGCTTTGGGATCCTTCAGATTAAAAAAATTCGGGTCCAAAAACTCCTAAGCAGCAAAAAAAACTGAAATCGCTATAGCCTATCAGAGCATAGACCGTGCGTTTGGTGGAAAGGCCTGTGCACGAGCGGCAAAACCAAAGCCTTTTTAGCTGCAATCCGAATTTAATTTCAGGAGGTCGTTGTTTGGCTGCCGCCGGAGCCTTTTGTGGCATACTTTTTTGGTGCATACAAAAAGCCAAAAGCTTCGGCATTTTCTTTTGTATGTGTTTTATGATGAATGTAATGAGCATTCATAATCCTCTTCATGTAAGCCGATTTGGCCTTGAATTTAATTTTTATGCGGCGGTGCACTATGACATCATGAAAAATGGAATAAAACAGGCCGTAGCCCATCACGCCAAAACCAACATATCGCAGCACGGAATAGCTCTCGCTGGCATAGCCGATGGCTAGCAGCGCTATAGCCGGCAGGCTAAATACAAGGGCAAATAAATCGTTTCGCTCAAAAAAATGATTGTGGACTTTGTGATGCGATCGGTGCCAAGACCACAATATGCCATGCATTATATATTTGTGACTAAACCAGGCGACAAATTCCATAAAAAGAAACGTGCCAACTACGATGAGAATATATACCACTACCATTTATCTAATACGTTAAGATTTTGTCTCTTACTTCCTCCATCAACCACATTGGGGTAGAGGTAGCACCGCAAATACCAATCTTACCCGCCTCCATAAACCAGGATTTTTGAAGTTGATCTACATTGGACACAAAGTATGAATTGGGATTTTTTTCAACGCACACATTGTAAAGCACCTTGCCGTTAGATGATTTGGTGCCCGACACAAAAATGATGACATCGTATCTGAGTGCAAAACTCCTCAGCTCCTCATCTCTGTTAGATACCTGCCTGCATATGGTGTCGTTGGCCGTCAACTCTATGCCGCGCGTGGTAAGGGTATTGGCCAATTCATGGAATTTGTGTACACTTTTGGTCGTTTGACTAAACAAGGTCATCTTTTTGGGCAGCTTATCGAGGTCAAGTTCATCCAGATCCTGAAAGACGACAGCTTCGTTTTGAGTTTGCCCTTTCAGTCCTAGCACTTCGGCATGGCCGTGCTTTCCATAAATGTATATTTGCTCGCTCTTGTCATATGCAGTGCGAATGCGATTTTGTAATTTGAGCACCACCGGGCAAGAGGCATCTATCAGTTCGAGATCGTTTTCGAGGGCTATTTTGTATGTCGATGGCGGTTCGCCGTGTGCCCTGATCAGCACTTTTTCATTTTTTAGATTTTGTAATTGCGCATGGTCTATAATCTTTAAACCTTTCTTTTCGAGTCGACGCACTTCCTCATCATTATGCACTATGTCGCCCAAACAAAACAGATAATCCTGGTTTTGAAGTATCTCCTCTGCCATTTCAATGGCATAAACCACCCCAAAACAAAAGCCGGAATTCTTATCAATATCGATTTTTAAATTCAATGATCCCATACTGATTAAATTTCTGAGGTTTGAAGGCCGAAGATTGCAAACTTATATCTGAAATAGGTTTTGGCCAGCAGCGACAACTTTACCACATCAGGTATTCTAATGCGCCGTTGCATGATTTGAGATACCGGACAAGAGCGGATTTTTGCAAACAACTTTAGATAATAAACATATGCCAGGTACACGCCAATACTGGCGCCTTTGGGGAGCTTCAAGATGCCTTTAAGTGCATCGTCAAAATCTGCCTTGATGTCCTTTTCTATTTGCCGCTTGAGCTCATCATCAAAATGTTCCATTTCCAGACCTGGAAAATATATCCTGCCACGTTCTCCAAAATCGCTTCTGATATCCCGCAGAAAATTGACCTTTTGAAAGGCTGCGCCAAGTTTTTTGGCAGGCAAAAGCAGATCATTGTACAGTTTCTGGTCGCCTGCACAAAATATTTGCAGGCACATGAGTCCTACTACCTCTGCCGAGCCATAGATATATTCCTCAAACAATTGCCTGTCGTAGTCTTGCGGTTTCAAATCCATTTTCATGCTTTTAAAAAAAGCATCTATCAGGTGATGGTCGATTTGGTATGTATTCACCACAATCTGGAAAGAATTCAAAATCGGGTTGAGGCATATTTTCTGTTGTATGGCCTTGTAGGTCTCCAGTTCAAACTCCTCGAGCAATTGCTCTTTGTCGTAGCCGTGAAAGGTATCGACAATTTCATCTGCATAGCGAACAAAGCCATACACTGCGTAGATAGGCTGGTGGTACTTCTTGGCCAGCATACTTATGCCCAGGCTAAAAGATGTGCTATATCGCTTCGTCACAAGCTTGCTGCACTCAAAGGTTGACCGGTCGAATAGGTTCATAGCGTATAATACTTAGGTGGAAATATCCTTTACAACTTCATTTGCCACTACCTGCCCAGAAATGAGCGAAGGTGGCACACCTGGTCCCGGCACGGTCAATTGGCCGGTATAGTATAGGTTTCTGATTTTCCTGCTTTTGATGGAGGGTTTCAAAATGGCTGTCTGCATCAGCGTGTTGGCCAATCCGTATGCGTTGCCTTTGAATGAGTGATAATCGTTGATGAATTCTTGGTGTGCATACGATTTCTTATAGACCACATAGGGCCTTAGATTTTCGCCATAGTGCCGCTCAAGACGGTCAAAGATCATTTCATAATATTTTTCCCTGGTTGATTTTTTATCTTCTATTCCTGCTGCCACCGGTATGAGCACCACCATGTTTTCACAACCTTGCGGCGCCACCTGATCATCGGTTTTAGAAGGTACATTTACATAAAATAAGGGCTTGTCGGGCCATTCGCGGGTTTCGTAAATGGCACTGGCATGCGGTGCAAAGGGTTCATCAAAGAACAAAACATGATGCCCTATCTTTGGCAACTTCTTATTGAAACCCAGATAAAACAACAGCGATGAGGGCGCCAGGAGCCTTGTATCCCAGTATTTTTCGGAATAGGAGCGAAATTGCTGAGGGAGCAATTTACTTTCGATATGATGGTAATCTGCCCCGCCCACTACCACATCGGCGTCAAATTCGCCCTGCTTGCACACCACTTTGGCGATGGCATTGCCCGAATACCGGAATGAAACCACCTCATGGCCGGTTTTGATATCCACTCCCAACTCTCGAGCCAGGTGAAGCATGCCATCCACTACCGATTTCATTCCTCCCAATGGGTACCAGGTACCCAATTTGATGTCGGCATAGTTCATTAATGAATACAGCGCAGGCGTATTTTTGGCGAGTGCGCCAAGAAATAGTATCGGAAATTCCAGTAATTGACGCAGTTTTTGATGTTTGAAACGCTTATGGATGTGCGATTCGAAAGAGGTAAACACATCCATCCTGGCCATGTTGGCCAATAGCTTAATGCTGGCAAATTCCCAGATAGATCGGGCTGGTTTATAAACCAGATCATTGATGCCTACCTTATATTTGTATGCGGCTTCACTCAGAAATTGGTCGAGTTGGGTGCCACTTCCCGGCTCTATCGATTCAAACATTGACCTCAACATGCCGTAGTCGGCAGGGATGTCCATTTCCTCCCGGTTTCCAAACACTACGGTATATGATGGATCGAGCCTGGTGAGTGTGTAGTATGACGATACGCTTTTTCCAAAGGAAGCAAAGTACCGCTCAAAAACATCGGGCATCCAATACCAGCTAGGCCCCATGTCAAATTTAAAGCCCGCCTCCGCCAATTGGCGGGCCCGGCCACCCGCCTGATTGTTTTTCTCAAGTATGGTTACATTAAAGCCGGATTTGGCAAGGAAGCTGGCTGCCGAAAGTCCTGCAAAACCAGACCCGATCACTATTGCTCGTTTTGCAGGCATCCCTAATTAATTTGTAGCGTACTGGTTCAGTTTAAACTTAAGCTCCTTACGGGCTATGTGTATTCTGTTTTTTACCGTACCGATAGGAATAGCCAGTTTATCTGCGATTTCATGGTATTTAAATCCTCGAAAGTGCATCAGAAAGGGAACTTTATAGGCATCGTCCAGTTTTTCGATGGCTCTTTTTATGTCCTTCATGGCAAACTTGCTGTACGCGCCATTTTCTATAGAGTTTGAAGAAGAATTGATGTAATGCAGGTTTTCAGTGGTATCGATAAAGGTGTTTTTTCTGATCATACGCTGATAATTGGTGATGAAGGTATTCTTCATGATGGTGTACATCCAGGCCTTCAGGTTGGTGCCTTCAGTGTATTTGTCACGATTGGAAAAAGCCTTTAGCATGGTCTCTTGCAACAAATCATTTGCATCTTCCAAATCTCTGGTAAGTCTCATGGCAAATGGTTTGAGTGATCCTGACAATCTGTCGATAGTGTAGCCAAATTCTAGTGCAGTCATTGTTCGTTTGTTTTGTTTGATTACTTGTTTAAATGTATATACTAATAAACGTATTTAAAATTTTTTGTTTAACTTTTTGTGTACTTTTTTAAACACTATTTTTTTGTGGTTGATGCGCTTTATTGATTAAATCAAATTGAATCCTGAAATAACCTTCTTTTACCACATTGCTATATTAGATTAGTGCTATTTAATATTATTCTAAATTGACCTGAACAAACTCCTATTTCGCCAGAAACAATTTCGTTTAATCAAATTTCTCATTTAATAAACAATTTAGTTTCAATCTAAATAAAATTAAAGCATACATATTGTGAGAAAGGTCACAGCATGGACATTGTGCCTATATGGTGCTAAAAATTATATAAGGGATTAAAACTGAGGTAAAGAACCTGCCGATGGTACCGCCTCATGCAAAGCATCTTTGACCTCAGTGAGGAGGAAATTGGCACTGAAATGATGATGCTGCCAGGCTTCAGGGTCTGGATTTTGCGCCGCTTTGGTAGTGTTCCAGCAACAGTATAGTCGGAGCGAGTATGGCCATCATTATGATGGTGGTCACTTTATAATCATTCATCAGAAAAAAGGCCGTAACGCACATGTAGATGATATAAAATGCATTTTGAGGGAAGAAAAATTGCGGATATTCATTATGCCGTTGTTTATTTTAAAGGTACCGATCGATTGCTGAAAATACAAAATCAGGGAATGGTTTTGAGTCTTGGCATCCCGCAATAGCAATAATGCGCACAAAAATCAGCGAAGGATTTCCGGAATTATCGGATCAAATATTGCCTCAACTCATTCAAAAATTGCCCTGGCGGTGCGTACTTCACACCCAAGTCATGGTTCTTTTTTGCTATCCGGTAAATAATCTTCATGTGCCGCGCTATGTCCTTATACGCCCTCACTATTTTATAATCGGGGTCATAAACGTGGGCTGCTTCCGAACTCACGCCATTCAGCTCCATTATTTTAATGTTGCGGCCGTGGTACAGATCGTCGATAGAAGGCACCTTGAGATCGAAGCGCCCATAAAAAAAGCCCTCGATATCCAGGGATATTCTATTAAAAACATCGTGCAGCAAGGGATTAATCAGGTGGTTGGCGTTGTAAAAAATGGTGCCACGGCAGTGGTTTCCAATGGGTTCGAGGCGCATTCGGTGCCCCAGGGGCAACACTTTTTCTAGTTGGTCGGCAAATTTATTGTACAAATACTCCTGCCGGCCGCTGGCCCGCACCGACCCGGAGATCAATTCGCGCAAAGCGGAAGTGCCATCGCCGGTCACCGTCAGAAAGCCCTTTTGTACCACTGAGGTCACCTCGCCCTTGCTTGAGCCAGGCATGCGGTGGTAGAGCATGCCAAATTCCAGGTCGTAGTTGATGTATTCCTGAGCGATCAGGTCAAAGGCTTTGTCGGCAAGGTAGCTTTTCAGTGAAGGCTCGTCACGGATAATTTCCACATCTTTGCCCCGCTCCCCCACGTCGGGCTTCATCACGAGCGGGTAAATAAGTCCGGCGCTGGTCAGGCTGTGGATGATGGAACAATATGGCGAACCTCCGGCTATAAAAACTGTTTTGGGCAGGTATTTGCCCGGCATGGCCTTCAGGATGCCAAACTTAGATTCACCCATCACGCCACCGTACTTCATGCCTGGATTGGTGGCCGAAAAGTACATAAATGACCGGGCGCGGAAGGCGAGGTACAGTCCATAGAAATACATGGGTATATAAAAAATCCAGAATGGCCAGTATTCGAAATGAAACACCTTGACCAAAAAAACCTTCAACTTATTCTTCAACTTCATACAAAAGTCAAAGAAACAAATTTTTGCCCAAGCAAGAATAACGACCGGGTGCAATTTTGTTGGATACGAAGCGCGGGCCAATGTGCCATAAAAGCGCTTCAGCGCCATTTGGAATGGAATAGTAAAACCACTGAAATGCCGGCAATCGGCATTGTCCAAAACATTTTTACCAAAACAGGCATTTACCCATGCATGCTAAAAGGTTCGTCATCAAACTCCAAAAAAAACCTTTTGAAAAGGACTTGCAATTCCATGATATTGCAGCGTTTAAAAAATGTAATTATTCAAACTTTTTTATAACAATAAAAATATATGAAAAAAATACTGGCTGAGCTGATCACCATCGGCGATGAAATACTCTACGGACAAACCCTCGATACCAATGCCCACTGGATGAGCGGCCAACTCGATGCCATCGGAGTGAAGGTGGTGAGGCGCACCACCTGTGGCGACCAGGAAGAGGAAATCCTCCAGGTCTTTGCGGAGGCCGAACAGCGCGCCGACCTGGTGTTGATCACCGGGGGCCTTGGTCCCACCAGCGACGACCTTACCAAACCCTGCCTGGCCAGATACTTCGACAGCGAAATAGTGATGAACCAGCAGGCACTGGCCGAGCTCGAAGCGTATATGACATCGCGGGGGCGAGAACTCAACAAGCTGACCCGGCTACAGGCTGCCCTGCCCGACAAATGCGAAGTGGTGAGCAACGACCGCGGTACCGCCTGCGGCATGTGGTTCAATCGCAATGGAAAAGTGTTCGTTTCCATGCCCGGCGTACCTCACGAAATGCGCTACATGATGGTAGAAAAAGTAATGCCCCGGATACAACGAGCATTTGACCTTCCGATCATCTACCATAAAATTATCCGCCTGGCAGGCATCGGCGAATCCTGGCTTGCCGAAAAAATCGAACAGTGGGAAAAATCCCTGCCCAAAACAGTAAAGCTGGCGTATCTGCCTGGTTATGGCGACTTAAAGCTCAGGCTCACCTCACTGGCCTCCGATCTCGAATTGCAAAAAAAGGAGATCGACCAGTTGGTGTCGAGCCTCATGCCGCTCATTCAGGAATATGTCTATGGCTACGACGACGACTCGCTTGAAGTGGTGATTGGCCGCTTGCTCAAAGAAAAAGGGCTTACCCTTGCGCTGGCCGAGAGCTGTACTGGCGGCTATGTGGCACACCGGATTACGAGCGTGGCGGGCAGTTCGGCCTATTTCAATGGCGCCATGGTGCCCTATCAAAACGAATTGAAAATAGCCCAGCTCGGGGTGAAAGAGGCCACGATCGTGACATATGGTGCGGTCAGTGAAGAAACTGTGAGCGAAATGGCGCTTAACATCGCGCAAAAATTTGGCGCAGACTACGGATTGGCCTCCAGCGGCATCGCCGGACCCGGTGGTGGCACAGAAGAAAAACCCATTGGGCTTATCTGGATAGCCTGTGCCATTGGTGGAAAAGTGACCACCCGCAAACTAAACCTCACCAAAGACCGAGACGTAAATATCAAACTTACTGCGGTGGCTCTTTTCACCTTGTTGCACCAAAGTTTGGTGGCAAACGATTGAGAAAAGGTGGAGATATGCTAACTTGGCGGCTTCTAACTAAGATTGAAACATAAAAGAACAGGGATGGCACTATTCGAAATTTTAATGCCTCAGATGGGTGAGAGTGTGATGGAGGCTACGATCATTTCATGGCTTAAGAAAGTAGGGGAAAAGGTAGAAGCAGAAGAACCCCTGCTGGAAGTGGCCACTGACAAAGTGGATACCGAAGTACCTGCCATCAAGGAGGGCTTCATCAAGGAATTGCTGGCCAAAGAAGGAGATGTGGTGCAAATCGGATCGCCCATCGCGATCTTCAGCACCGACGCCACGGAGATAGAAATTGCCGAAAGGCAGCCTAAAAGCACCCCTGCCCCTAAAGAAATGGCAGAGATACAGGCAGAAGAAAAAAAACCAGTGATAAAAGCCCCTGCTAAGACGGCGGCTCCCCAACCTGAGCCCGAAGTAGCACAAGTGGCTTCGGCAGTATATATCGACAGGTTTATTTCGCCTTTGGTAAAAAACATAGCCAAAGAAGAGCACATCACCGAAGATGAGCTGCAATCCATAGAAGGCACAGGCAAAGACGGACGGGTAACCAAAAACGATATAATCAACTACCTGAAAAAACAAAAGCACACACGATCGGGATACAAATCGAACGGCTGTGTGACGAGCCCCATCCGCTCAGCGGTAGAAAAAGGCACATCCATTCCGGCGCCCATTGCCGGCGAAGACGACGAAGTAATAGAGATGGATCGCGTAAGGCGCATCATTGCCGATCGGATGGTTGAATCTCGCAATGTGTCGGCCCATGTGCACTCCTTTATCGATGCCGACGTCACGGAGATCGTGAAGTGGCGCAGCCGGGTCAAAGAGCACTTTTTAAAAGACCTGGGCGTAAAGCTCACCTTCACCCCCATCTTTATCGAAGCCCTGGCCAAGGCACTCAAGGACTATCCGATGATGAATATTTCGGTGGACGGCTACAAGATTATCAAGCGCAAGCACATCAACATAGGCATTGCCGTGGCGCTGCCCGAAGGCAACCTGATCGTACCGGTGATCAAAGATGCCGACCAGCTCAACCTGGTAAGCCTGGCCAAAATGGTGAACGACTACGCCACACGAGCCCGCACCAATCAGTTGAGCATAGAAGAAATCACGGGCTCCACCTACACCCTTACCAACGTGGGTTCATTTGGCAGCACCATGGGCACGCCCATTATTTTGCAGCCCAATGTGGGCATACTCGCCATAGGAGCCATCGAGAAAAAGCCCTCGGTGATTCAGACCAGGGAGTACGGCGATGTAATGGCCATCCGCAAAAAATGACGCTCTCCCACTCCTACGACCACCGGGTGATCGATGGAGCCCTGGGCAGCCTCTTTGTGAAACGGGTCGCCGAAAACCTGGAAAATTTCGATACCAGCAGGGATTTTTAATAAAATTGCTCCCCCATCAATTAGGCAAGCGCCACAAATGTCGGAAGACCGGGGCGCGGAGACGGATGTGATTTATAAACGTCGATAACTATTGGTTCATTATGGCCGTGCCTTTTTGGGCAGCTTTGGCTTTGGGAACATACAGCAGGGTGTAGGCCGAAGTACACTCGGCATGGCCCGCTACTTCCACGATCAATTCGAACCGATCCACTTCCCATGCGGGCAAGATCGCCCGCACGGTAGGACCTGCCAGGTTGCGATTGGCCTCCGGCGCATCAAAATCCCATGAGAGCAAAGGTAATTCTTTGTCACCGGCCTTGAGTTTCACATTTATTTTGCCGGAAGCGACATCACTATAGGTGTCGTTGAGCAGCCAGATGTCTGAGCTAAACTCCTCCCCTTCTTTCCATTTCAGCTTGGTAATTTTGGCACTGGCCATAAACGGACGGCAAGACTGGCTCACTGCATAAAACCCCGGCTTCGGTATATTTGGCCAATTGACCAGGGTGTTGTTGGCGGCAGTGGGCCAGGGTTCGTTGAAGCACCAGTTCAAGGCCATGGTGCAATAGGGCTTTTGCCTGCGCGCTTCTTCATAGATGGCCTTGTAGCCTTCGCACTGTAATAATTGGCCGTTGGCAATGAGTTCTTCCAGGTCTTTTGATTTGCCAAAATAGTCCTCTATCATGCCTTGCATCAGCCAGGTATCTCCCACCCAGGCCTTGAAGGCGTGATGGCTTTCCCAGGCTGTGCCGGGCTTTGGCGGCCACAGCTCGTCGGCCGGAATGATGGTTTGGAGCACCTCTAAAGAAGATGGCGCCGGCAAGCCAAACTCGGTATAAGCCGTGTTTCGTGCCCGGGTCATACGTGCATATACTTCTTCACCGTCGTTCCAGTCGCGAAATACATAGTGTCCATGCGCCATTCCGATAACGGGACTGGTATAGATAAATGGTGTCTTGGGGTCGAGCAGGAGACATTGACTGTTGAGCAGACGCAAGGCAAGAGATTGCTCTGTCATGCCACTCCAATTGTTAAAGAGCTCATTACCACCACACCACATGGCCAGTGAGGCATGTTTGCGCACCCGCTTGATGATGGACTCCGATTCTTGTCGAAGCACATTCAGGTATTTTGGAGTTCCGAGGTAGTTGTTGCAGGCCAGCGGAAATTCCTCCCACACCATAATGCCGAGCTGATCGCAGAGCTCAAAAAACGATTCTTTATTCACAATACATCCGCCCCAAATCCGCAGCATATTAAAATTGGCCTCCAGCGCCCGTTCGAGCAATTCTTTATACCTTGCGCTATCGATCACCCCGGGAAAAATCTCCGGCGCCACCCAGTTGGTTCCTTTGGCAAAAATATTTCTGTTGTTAATTTGCACCTGTATGGGTGCTACGCTTCGTCCTTTGGGGAAACCATCCGGACCATTCCAGGCTCCTTCGCTCATGACGAGGGCCACCTTGCGAAATCCTACCTTTGACGTATGGGTTTCGAGCAATTTCCCTTCGCGATCGAGCAGCCTAAAAACCGAGGTGTACAGGTAGGGGTCTCCATGGTCGTGCGGCCACCAGAGTACAGGTTGCTGAAATTCCACCGGAAATTGAGCATTATTGCCGTGTATCATCGCAGCCTTTTGCAAAACGGCCTTGCCGCGGGCATCCCTCAGTTCCCACGCCATTTTACATTGATCAAGTTGCACCCCTTCTACTTTTATTTCTATATCGGCTTTGCTCAACTTATCGTCGAGTGTGTAGTCCACCCAGACGTCCCGTAGGTGAGAGGCATGGCGCACCTCCAGATAGGTATCATCCCAAATGCCGCTCGGCACCAGGCGTGGATGCCAGTCCCAACCGTAGCTCACTGCGGGCTTCACACTTTGAGCGGCCTGTGAGCGGTCTGCTGGCGATTTGTGCATTTTGGGGACAGGGTATATTTTCACCTGCATTTCATTTTTTTCTTTGACCAATGCGCTAAGGTCCAGCTGCACCGGGGTGAACATGCCTTCCTGGTGCAATAGCTGCCTGCCGTTGAGCCATATTTCAAACTCATAGTCTATGCCCTTCGAAACAAAAAAGAGCCTTTCGGTCGAGTCAAGGTAGGGCTTTTGGAAAGAAGTTTTATACACAAAAAACTTGTCTTCCATCCAGAGGTAGTCTTTCCAGTTTTCGGCATAGTAGTACGGATCGTATTTTTCGGCGTTGGCCATGTCGAGTTGAACGGCGCCGGGCACCGTAGCCGACACCCATTGCTCAGGTAGAGCTGTCAGGTGGTCGGCATGTCCCACCTGCCAGTGCAGTGTGGTGGTGGTATTTTGGGCGGATGTGGAAATGAAAGCAGCCACAAACAAAAGCAGAATGAATGATCGCATCAACATTTGAAAAAAGATTTAAGCATAAAGATAAATCTGAAAATGTTTAATCTATAATTAATGGAGAGCCATTCAATGATTAAAAACGCAAATGTTCTTGTGCCCTGATTTTTCCCACTCAAAACTCAGACCTGACAATCAGCCGGGATTGGAGAGGAATAGGAATAATATATTGCGAGGAAGGGTTAAATTGACTGGATGAACTGCTACTGGCTTTTCGATAAGCTAGCCCCATTCTCTGCGGCGGGCAAAAAGTAACTCCCACCGAAGCGGGAGTATAGGAAATAATTCCTTCGGCATATAGCCTTATTGTGATAAGATTCAAAGTGTAATGATAGCGATGGGTGGTGATAATGTCAATGCTTCGCTCAAGAAATATGAAATTTATCTGTTTTATCTAAGGCTATAGCTCAGGACAAGAACGACAAAAACAAATGTATAGTTCATATTTAAGGTAAATGAGTCTATATTGAAATGCGAAGTAATTATTTTTTTAAGACAACTATTTTTTAGGACATACACAAACCCCCAACATTTATTATGACAAAAATCCTAGGACTAGACCTCGGCACCAACAGCATCGGATGGGCTGTGGTAGAATCGGAAAACAACACTTCTTTTGAACTGCTTAATAAAGGTGTGCGCATTTTTCAGGAAGGGGTGAAAATTGAAAAAGGGATTGAAGGCTCGAAAGCAGCAGAACGAACCCGTTATCGCAGTGCGCGACGTATAAAATTCAGAAGAAAGCTGCGAAAATTCAAAACATTGAAGGTTTTGTCAGAAAACGGAATGTGCCCGATTCCTATGGACGAATTGTTACGCTGGAGAAAACATAAAGATGTTGAGACGGGACATCAAACAACTTTCAAAATGTATCCCATAAGCCCCGCTTTTATTGATTGGCAACGGACAAAAGATGAAAAGGACGGCTCAAAAATCAAGAACCCTTATTATTATCGCTCATTAACCGCAAATCAAAAACTGGATTGGAGCAATCAGGAAGATCGCTATAAAATAGGTAGAGCATTTTATCATATAGCTCAACGAAGAGGCTTTTTAAGTAATCGATTAGATGGAAATAGCGATGACCGTATGGATGCTATCAGACAGGAATTACTGACTAAGATAGATGAAGTATATGTAGATGTTGCTGAATTGAAACTTACGCTATCTTTTACATTTAATGACGATGAGCAAGAACCCAAAATAAAAAGCCTTAAAAGGCAGATCAATGCCATTTGCGAAAAGCATGACCAGATGAATTTGGCCAAAGAAGATGTAGTTAATCTTTTGAATAAGAGGGAAAACAAAGGGAAGGTAAAGCAAGCTATTGATGAATTGTCTGAAAAAATAGAGCAAGTTGGCTCTAAAACGTTGGGAGAATATTTCTATACATTATACAAGAAAGGCGAAAAAATACGTGACCAATATACACATCGTGAAGAGCACTATTTGCATGAGGTTAACACTATTTGTAAAATGCAGCAACTACCTTCTGGCATAGTGTCTTCTATCAATAAGGCAATTTTTTATCAACGCCCGCTCAAGTCGCAAAAGGGGTTAGTCGGCAAATGTCCGTTCGAAAAAAAGAAAACACGATGTGCTGTTTCGCACCCTTCTTTTGAAGAATATCGCATGCTATGTTTTGTGAACAATATAAAGATTCAAACCCCTGAGGACGAAAAGCTTCGCCCGCTAAATGATGATGAAAGGGCAAGGATCATCCCAAGATTTTATTTAAAGAAGGATAATTTCGATTTTGAAGACTTAGCAAAGCAGTTGGCTCCCAAAAAACAATGCAAGTTTCACAAAGACGGAACTAAAGCTCCCGGTGATTTCCTCTTTAACTATAGCATGCACACTACCGTAAGTGGTTGTCCTGTATCAGCAAGGCTTCTGAGTATCTTTGGGAATGGATGGAAGGAATTAAAAATAGAATATGTCAGGGAGAAGGACAAAAAAATTTCAAATATTGACATCGATGATGTCTGGCATGTGCTCATTACCTCCGATTCAGATCAAAAACTCGTCGATTTTGCTCGAAATCGGCTACATCTTGGCGAAGAAAAAATCAAAGAATTCATAAAAATCAAGGTAAAGCATGATTATGCCGCTTTGAGTTTAAAAGCGATACGTAAAATTCTTCCGTACTTGCAAGAAGGCCTCATTTATTCCCATGCAGTATTCCTTGCAAAAATGGAGGATATCATTCCAGTGAAAATATGGGCAGATAAATCAAATCAAAAATTCATCCGCGATGAAATCCACCAGATAATCCTGACCCAAAACGAAGAAAAACAAATAGCGGAAATTGTTAATGGTATGATTAAAAATTGTCACGAAAATCATTGGACTTGGAGCAAGGAAAGCGAAACAGGGCACTATAATGATCTAATGCTTCGAATCAATACCTACTTTGGCAAAAACAAATGGGCAAGCTTTACCCCTGAAATACAAAATAGAGTGATTGAGAGCGGTTTTACTTTATTCAAAAAGCATTTGGGGGATTCAAGCTTTGTAAAACCGTCGCGTATTGATGAAAGAGTAAAAGCATTTTTGATAGATAATTTTGACCTGGAAAGCGAAAAATTGGATTTGATGTACCACCCCTCTGCCCTGGATGTGTTCAAACCGCCTATCAAAGGCGATGATGGAAAAGAATATCTGGGTAGTCCCATGGTGACATCGATTCGTAACCCAATGGCCATGCGAAGCTTGCACCAACTTCGAAAGTTGATCAATGAGCTAATTAAAGAAGAAATTATTGACCGTTCGACCAAGGTGAACATTGAAATGGCACGCGACCTGAAAAACGCCAACGAAAGAAAGGCTTTGCTTGCCTGGCAACGTGACAGGGAAAAAATCCACAAAGAATATGCAGAGCGGATCAAGGAGTATTTTGAAAAAGAATCCTGGAATATGGTACCATCTCAGTCTGACGTATTAAAATACCAACTCTGGGAAGAACAAAACCACATATGCCTTTACACTGGTGCAAATATCGCTATCAGTGATTTTCTGGGAAAGGATCCTCGATTTGACATTGAACACACGATACCGAGAAGCCAATCTTTCGACAATTCTCAGGAAAACAAAACACTTTGCGACAATCGATTCAACAGACAAGTGAAAAAAAACAAAATCCCCCAGGATCTTTCCAATATCGAAGAAGTGCTCAGTCGAATAGTTCATTGGAAAGAGCGCTTTATTATTCTGGAAAAACAAATTGAGATGCTGGTGAGGAAATCGAAGGGCGCCACCACGAAAGAATTAAAGGACAAAGCCATCGAAAATCGCCACCGACTCACCTTTGAAAGAGATTATTATAAAAATAAATACCGACGTTTTACCATGAAAGATGTTCCGGAAGGCTTTAAAAACAGTCAATTAGTTGATACAGGTATTATCACCAAATATTCTCGTTTATACCTTAAAACATTGTTCGATAGGGTATATACCGTAAAAGGAAACACTGTCGCGGATTTTCGCAAAATATGGGGGCTTCAAGATGAATATGAGAAAAAAGCAAGGGGCAATCATATACATCATTGTATCGATGCCATAACAATAGCATGTATCACCAAGCAGAATTACGAAGCCCTTGCCAAGTATTATCATGAAATTGAAGACCAAAATGACAGGGGCATAGCTAGCAAACCCAAAGTCGACAAACCTTGGCCTTTCTTTTCGAAGGACTTGAAAGAAATTGAAAACCAATTGCTTGTTTCTCATCATACCCCTGATGTGCTACCCAAGCAAAGCAAAAAGAAACTTAGAAAAAGGGGTAAAATACAAAGAAATTTAAAAGGGGAAACCAAATACCAACAGGGTGACACCATAAGGGGAAGCCTGCACCAGGAAACTTTTTATGGGGCGATACTTAGGCCAAAAAAAGACAACAAAGGAAAACATGTTTATGATTTAAATGGTGAACTGGATTTTGAAACCAATAGCAATGGGGATAAGGTATTTTATGTAACTCGTAAAAATGTAGAAGATATCAAAAAGGGTGATGTCGATAAGATTGTAGATGAAGCAGTTAAAAAAATAATAATCGATGCTATAAAAAATAAGTTGATAGTGATTACGCCCGAAAATCAGAAAAATAAAATAAACGAAACGGTCTGGATGAATAAAGAAAAAGGCATAAAAATTAATAAAGTGCGCTGCCTGCATACTTTGAAAAATCCATTGAAAATAAAAGAACATAGGGACACTTCAAAGAAAAAGCACAAACAGCATTACTATACCGGCAATGATAAGAATTATCTGATGGCTATTTATGAAGGAATTAATTCAAAAGGAAAAATAGATAGGGATTATAAAATCATTAATAACATGGAAGATGGTGAGTTTTTCAAATCTTCTGTTTACAAAAATCTAAAAAGCCAGGGTTTAAATCAATTGGAAACGTCTCTTTTAAGCCATGAAAAAGATTCATACAAAATATATCAGATAATTAAACCTGGTAAAATGGCTCTTTTGTGGAAGCATTTTCCATCGGAGATTTGGGAGCTTGATGAAGTACAGTTAAAAAATAGGCTCTATAAAATAAGGGGTGTCGACAAGGATGGAATTAAATTGTATTACCATCAGGAAGCACGGCCTGGCACTGAATTAATAAAATACATGAATGAAATAATCCGCAAAGGATTTGTTGATGAAGGAATTTTGGACACCAAGAAAGTTATGGATATGCTTAAAGAAACAGGCTCCCCTATTGACAATCAAAAGGACATCAGTCCTTATGCCGAAAAATCTGTCAATGGGCAATGGTTGATAAAAGACAAGCTTGGCTCCGTAATATTATCGTTGAACGACATCGAGAATCTGATTAAAGAAAGCAAGTTGACTACGCCCAAAGGCGGTGATATTGTTGACAAGGGAGTTGATTTTCCTTATGTCAAATTTAAACCTTCAAATTTCAATGCCCTTTTAGAAGGTGTGGATTTTAAAATATCTGCATTAGGCATAATAACTAAATTGAAATGAAGAAAAAGAAAAGAAGGAATGGATGTGAAACGATCAATGTAATCAGTTCACTAGGAATCCGTATGTCCACTCAATGACCACATGCACTCCACCTTTGAGATTTTGTTGCCTGGTTAGCCGTCTTAACAGACAAAAGTATTTTGAAGGAAAATCCTGCCCTCGGATAGGCCGTCCTAAGTCTTTGGAGCTAACATCCGGCACCCGGGTAGGCCACAAAACTTGTAGTTTGTCGAATCCGGGGCTCAGATAAGGCAAAAAAGATGTTTGAAGCCGTACTTTTTCGCCAGGTTGGCAGACAAAAGACGTTGGTCGGCCAACTTGGCAGTCATTTGATTATGATATTTCATTATAAGTGATATATTGCCAAAAAATAACCCAATCCACAAGTTAAATTTTTTTATACCTAACATTATCAATCATGATGGAAATCGCCCTCACCTCACTCGACAACCAACAACTATTCACTCTGGCTTCGCGCGTGGAAACGCTGCTTGGCAAGCAAGACACCAGTGCCCTGGGCATAAAGCCCTACGCCGATAAGTTCTTGTCCAGGTTCTCTGATTATAAAACCTCCTTCGAAAAGCAATCATTGAATACTGAACAAATCGCCCAAAAAGATGGCGAAAGGGACAATATGTACATCGCCCTAAGAAACCATATCCGCAATTACCACTACCATCCTGAATCTGACAAAAAAGAAAAAGCCAGGAAGCTGTTGTCCGTGCTCAACCAACATGGCCAACAAGTATATTCAGAAAGCTATAGCGTAGAGACTGCTGCCCTGGAGGCCATCATTTCGGAGTTTGATAAAAACCAACTGCCTGTTTTGGAAGAACTGCGTGCCACCGAGTGGTTTACAAACTTGAAAAATGCCCAGGCTGATTTTGAAAAAACCGTACTTGGGCATACCGAACTAAAGGCAGAAAGCGCCAAAATCGACTCCGCCACCAAAAGCAGGTCGGGTCTTGTGGATGCCCTCAGGAAACTGTTTTTGTTTATGCCTCTTCATTACGAAATGACCCAATCTGCACCATTGGGCAGTTTAATTGACCAGCTCCAGATCGAATCTGACAGGATTTAGCACAGCTTCAACAATGGATCTCTAGATATGGGATCCATTTTTTTTTGATCGACCAACAGCCTTGACGCAGATAATGTAGGGCACACCGACCACCATGTTGACATGGATTATAAAGAAGTCGGAGGCCAAACATTCAAACTTTTTTTTATGCTCAAGCGAACACTTTTTTTTAGCAATCCCTTTCACTTGTCGGTAAGAGATTGCCAGTTGGTGGCCACACCCAAGCCAGAGGGCAACCCGCGCACGATACCCATCGAAGACATTGGCTTTGTAGTAATAGATCATGCACAGATTTCCGTGACTCCCGTGCTGCTGGAGCACATGGTTGCCAACAATGTGGCCGTAATTTTTTGCGATGGGCTCCACCATCCGCAAAGTATGTTGCTCAACCTGAATGGACACCACTTGCAAAACGAACACTTTCGTCAACAAATTAGCATTTCGGAGCCTTTGAAAAAAAACCTCTGGAAGCAGACCGTTGAGGCCAAAATCATAAACCAGGCAGCACTACTAAAAAAATTGGGAAAGGATCACCTGGCGGTAGAGGCCTACGCCAAACAGGTGAAAAGCGGCGATACCGACAACCGCGAGGGTGCTGCGGCTCGCGAATACTGGAAGACGCTGATGGGGCCGGAATTTACCAGGGCGCGTTTTGGAATGTGGCCCAACCCCCCACTCAACTACGGTTACGCCATTTTGAGAGCTGCTGTGGCACGTGCGCTCGTAGGCTCGGGCCTGTTGCCCACCCTGGGCATTCACCACCATAGTCGGTACAACGCCTACTGCCTGGCAGATGATATTATGGAACCTTACCGACCCTATGTGGATGAAACGGTTTACCACATGTATCTAACCTGCCAAGGCTGCGAATCGCTGACTACGCAACAAAAGGCAGAACTCTTGAACGTACTGACTATAGACGTGGCTTTCGAGCGCTTTACCCGTCCGTTGATGGTTGGGCTATCACAGACCACCGCCTCATTGACCCGTTGCTATGCCGGCGATGTTCGCAAGATAGCGTACCCCAAACTTGACCAGCCCATCACCTGATAACGTGAACAGGAGACCAAAACATGGAACAAACCCGTCTTAACGCCTATCATATCATGTGGCTATTTGTGTTTTTTGATCTCCCCACCAACACCAAAAAAGAACGGAAGGTGGCGGCACGCTTTCGAAAAGGTCTGCTGCAGGATGGGTTTTCGATGATGCAATTTTCCGTTTATACGCGTCACTGTGCCAGTCGTGAGAGCGCCGATGTACACCTGCACCGTGTACGCAGTATGGTACCGGAAAAAGGTCAGGTGAGCATACTCACCGTTACGGATAAGCAATACGGCCAGATTGTGAACTATTGGGGTCGAAAAATCAGGGAGTCTGCACCAAGCCCGCAACAATTAGAACTTTTTTGAACAAATGTTGACTGATTTGCTATCTTTGGCACGTTAAAAGGCCACGTTCTTTGACATAGCAGATCAGGATAAAAAAAACCAAAAGAACAAACTACTTCATAGTAAGGAAGCATGCTTTTTGCGAATGTAATGCGGCTCAAAATCAAGTAAAATGAGCCATCAAGCATAGATAAGCAGCCCCTATGTTGTGGTTTGATTCAAAATCCAGATAAGGCATTAATTGAGGTACTAACCCTTCATCCTATCCCAACAATTCATCCATCGAATGGCAGTGAAAAGTAGAGATAATGTTGCTGCTGCTGTTTTTGAAATAGTGTATCATTTTAGCTTCGTCGCTGACCGCGTCCAAAGGTTCGTCGAAGGCAATTTCTATGGCCTGGGCATTTTTGTAATTATAGCTTTGCTTTTGTTTTACGAGCACATTTTTGATGGCGATGGCTTGCCCTTTTCTATTGAGTGTATTCGAAACGCCCATGATCACCTCCGGGGCTATCTCAAATCCGATGTTGAAAATATAGGTTTCCTTTTCGTTCCAGTCTATATTTTCGCATTCTACATACAGGGCACCATCGCGGATGATCATGTATGAGCTTTTGTAGCGATGTCCCAGGGTTTTGGTTTCGATCACAACGGTGTCGTGGGGGTCTTCGCGTATCACCATGGGCGCTTTGATGAGGATGGGTCTGCCGTCGGGTTTTTGATAATATCGGTAATAAAACCCGGTAAAATATTTTTGAGCAGCTTGAGGGTTCCGGTTTCGTTGTCGCTGAACTTGCTGTAGCCCAAGCTGCGGGTTTGATCGCCGGGGCCGGGTTTCATGGCCTTCCATTCGTCCCACTCGTGCATGCCTACGCCCAAAAAAGCCAACAATACATTCAGTTTTTTGTCTTTGGCGTTGCTGTTGTTCCAATAGCCCTGCAAGGTTTTGCCGCTGATCCAGTTATAGGGTTTTTGGTTGTTTATATTTTTTAGATGTTCGATAAAATCGTCTGTATTGTTGAGTTGATATTTGAATTTGATGTTTTCGAATTCATCCTGGCCCAAAAGCAAAAAGTCTTTGACCAGGTAAGGCATTTCCATTACTTTTTGGGTGGTCACCTGGTTGATCTTGCGGGCTATGCGCTCAAAAACCGTCCGGGTAAAGTTGCCCCAGTCGCCGTTTATCCCATTGACTCCGGTGATGTTTTTGATGACCGGTGAGTTTTCTATTTCCAACTTTATCCTGCGCGAAATCATACGTATTGTAGGCGTTTTGCCTCTGATGTAAGGGCGAACTTAATCTGCCGGAGGTGAATTTCAAAGATATTACCTACATAAGAACAAACATTTGACTAAGATATGACTTTCTGTTGCTTATAAACTCTTGCTGTTTAAGCAGTTGTTCGCAGCTCAAATTTATTATTTGACTGATTTTAATATTCTTATGACTGACTTAATATAGCATCTCAAATTAAACTTATACGATATGAAGATGAAATTTACACCACTTTTCCTACTGGTGCTTTGTCTGGCCACCACATTGGCATCGGGTCAGACCAGCCAAATCAGCGGGAAAATCACCTCCGAAGAGGGCGATCCTCTACCGGGGGCATCTATTCAGGTAATGGGCACCATGGTAGGCACAGTCACCAACCTCGATGGCAAGTACGTTCTGGAGACTCCGTCTTATGCCACCAAACTTATTATATCTTATATCGGCTACGAAACAGCCGAAGTAGAAATTGGCGACCGCAGCGTGATCGACTATCAGCTATATCCCGATATTCAGCAGTTGGGGGAGATCGTAGTTACAGCCATGGGTCTGGAGCAGGAAAAACGATCGCTGGGATATGCGGTAGCAGAGTTAGGTTCGAAAGAAATCACACAGTCAAAGCAGCCCAACGTAGTCAACGCTTTGGCAGGCCAGGTTTCAGGTGTTCAGATCACCAATAGTGGAGGTGCGCCTGGGATGAGTTCACGCATTATTATCAGGGGAATTACCTCACTGAATCCGAATGCCGACAATCAACCTCTTTTTGTGGTAGATGGAGTGCCAATCGACAACTCAACCAGCGAATCAGTTGACAATACCCCGAGAGGGCTAAGCAATCGCGCGGCCGACATCAACCCCAATGACATAGAAAATATTTCGGTGCTCAAAGGAGCGGCAGCTACTGCTTTGTACGGCGTAAGGGCTGCTAACGGCGCAGTGATTATTACCACCAAAAAAGGAAAACGAGGGGCTGTTTCCATCAATGTGAAAAGCTCTGTCGGGTTTGACCAAATCAACAAATACCCGGATTTTCAAGAACAATATGGCCAGGGATTTTCCGGCGATTATTCTACAGACAGCTTTTGGCCAAGTTGGGGCGCTCCGATTGTTGCAGGGCAGGTTATTGATCCGAGCTATAAGTTTTATGACAACACCAGAAACGTGATGCAGACTGGCAAGCAGTTCGATAATTACATTAGCGTGTCTGGCGGTGATGATTACACCACCTTTTTTGGATCGGTTTCCAATTTTCAGCAAGAAGGAGTTATACCCTTCAGTACCTGGGACAGAACTTCGGTCAAGCTCTCAGGCGATGTCAAAGTAAGTGATAAGTTCAATTTTTCCGGCTCGCTCAATTATATCAAATCAGGAGGTGACCGTGTACCACACGACAGGATCATGGAAACACTTATGTATTGGGCAGTGACCCAAGATGCGACTGACTACCTCAATCCTGATGGCACACAAAAGACCTATGGCAATTCGAACCCGCTATACGCAGCCAGATTTTGGACCTACGAGGACGATGTGAACCGCATGATCGGCAACATCAACCTCAACTATAAGCCATTGGACTGGTTGGCGATTTCCTATAGACTGGGCACAGATTACTACAGTGACCAACGCACCGAAATAGAGCCAGGACCAATAGGCGCCGAAAATGAGGTGCCCATCAGCAGCACCGGATTTATTGAAGAAACCCGTATCAATAGCCGCGACATCAACTCCACGCTTAATCTTACCATCAATAAAAAATTTAATGAGCGGTTTTCGAGTATTTTGCGCATCGGTCAAGACCTTTTCGACCGTAGCAGCAACAGTCTCGTAGCCACAGGAAATGAATTTGATATCCCTCTTTTTTATCATATGAGCAACACAAAAGAGTTGCTGAATTCACAGTCCAAAAGTCAGAGAAGGCTCATCGGCGTTTATGGTGATTTGATGTTGAACTTCGATGATATGCTGTATCTCAACTTTACCGGACGAAATGACTGGACATCCACTTTGGCCAAGGCCAACAGGAGCTTTTTCTATCCATCTGTCAGCCTGGGCTTTGTTTTTGATGAGGTTTTGAACTTGCCCACTGCGGTATCTTATAGTAAATTCAGAGCCTCTTTCGCAGAAGTAGGAAAAGATGCATCGCCTTACCAGACCGCAAAGACTTATGAATCGGCCAGCGGTTTTCCGCTTAACGGCGAACTGGGCTATACCAGATCCAACGTGCTGGGTTCTCCCGAACTGAGGCCGGAGCGTACTACATCACTTGAGTTTGGTTTGGAAGCGAGCTTTTTACAGAATCGTCTCGGATTCGACCTCACCTGGTACCAATCCAATAGCAAAGACCAGATTATACCTGTGCCGGTGTCCAATGCCACTGGTTTTACACGACTGGTGACCAATGCAGGAGAACTTGAAAACAAAGGCATTGAACTTGTCTTAAATGGCACGCCAATCAGCACATTAGACTTCGAATGGGATATAAGACTCAATTTTACCAGAAACAGTAATACTGTAGTTTCTATTCGTGAGGGAATTGAATCAATACCAGTGGGCAGTCAGTTTGGCTATGTAGGAGCCACCACCTCCATGATTTTAAATGAAGGAGATCCCTACGGCAATCTGTATGGCACCAGCTATGAGCGCTACTACGCCGATGGTAAACCCGAAGAACTCGAAGAGCTCGATAGGGATTTGCCCCTACTGATCGACGATGATGGTTTTCCGACGCGCAACGGAGACCAATTAATCATAGGAAATGCACAACCAAAATGGATGGCCGGACTATCCAACTCTTTTACTTACAAAGGCATCAACTTGTCCTTCCTCATAGATGTGCGTTACGGAATAGACCAATTTGACCAATATGGCAATTTTTACTCAGCGTTTGGATTTTTAGATTATTCACTCAATCGAAATGATGTGGTCATTTTTGATGGTTTCCTGGAAAACGGCAGCGCAAACACCAAGCCGGTATGGCTTGGTCAGGGGCTTGGCCCCGACTATGCCAACTATGGCCCAGGTTTTTATCGCAATGATTATCGTGGTGTTTCGGAAAATTTCGTAAAAGATGCCTCCTTTATCAAGCTTAGAAATATAACCCTGGGCTATGACCTGCCGGCTTCCTTGCTCGATTCCACCCCAATCAAAGGGGTAAATTTCTCGATATCGGCCAACAACATCCTGCTCTGGACGCCATGGAAGGGTTTTGATCCCGAATCCTTTAGTGCAGGAGCCAGTGGCAATGCCACCGCCTTTACCGGGCTGGGTTATCCAGGTGTTCAAAGCTATTTCTTCACCCTCAATCTTACTTTCTAATGCTGACGAAAATGAAATATAAAAATAAATCAGTGGCCATTTTGCTTGCTTTGGTGTTTCTTCCTATGATAAATGGGTGCGAAAGTTACCTTGACATCAATAAAGACCCCAATAACCCGACTACCGCACCAATAACCGGACTATTAGCCCATGCAAGCTTCGAAACAGGTGACAACGTGCAAAATATCAGCAATATCACCTCTTATTATATGCAATACCTCGCCTCTCCAAATGCGGCAAGTTCATCAGATACTCAGGAACCTGTACCTTATGACCAAACCTGGTTTGAGCTGTATGATGTAATGACCGATCTTAGCGATCTGGAAGTTCAGGCTGGGGAGCTAAATGCCAGAAACTATTTGGGCATTGCCAAAATCCTTAAGGCCATCAACCTCGGATTAACCATCGATCTCTGGGGCAATATTCCTTATACTGAAGCTTTTTTTGCCGAAACCCTTACCCCGGCTTATGATAGTGATCAGGTTTTGTACGATACCCTCCAGCAACTCCTGGATGAAGCCATTGTTATGCTGGGCTCTGGTGAGTTTACTTTTGAGGTGGGCAATGATGATTTTATTTACGAAGGCGACATTGATCTATGGATCAAAACCGCTCATGCCCTCAAGGCACGATATCTTTTGCACCTGAGCAAGACTCCGGAATTTAATGCCGCCAACGTGCTGTCCGCAATCGACAAATCCTATGCCGACAATGTAGAAGATGCCACCGTGAGTTATTTCGAAGAACAGATCAATCCATGGGCTTCGGTTGCTCAGGCAAACGATGCCTTAATCTTGGGTGGCTGGATATCTGAGCAGCTCGTGGAGGCCATGGATGGCACTTCATATGGAGTGGTTGATCCCAGGATGCCTTACATGTTTGGAGAAACTGAAAATGGTGAATTTGTAGGTACAGAAAATGGTGCCGGACGAGGTGATGCCCCTGAGCAAGGCGCCAGAAGCACCCTGGTGCTGGGAACCTACTATTCGAGTCGTACCTCGCCGTTGGAAATTATCACCTATGCAGAATGTAAATTTATCGAGGCAGAAGCTGCTTTGGCTACAAATCCCGCCAGGGCTTACAATGCATATTTGAATGGAATTATAGCACACATGGAAAAGGTAGGAGTAGAGTCAGACGAAATCCAAGCTTATATTTCAAATCCTGCTGTTGCAGTGGGGGCAGGGGCGCTCACCAGCGATCTGATCATGAAGGAAAAATACCTGGCCATGTTCTTAAACCCCGAATCGTGGGTCGACGGACGCAGATATGACTATAATTATAAGGACATGACCGCTCCACAAAACCTCAATCCTAACCTTGGTGGCCAGTTTCTGAGAAGATTGATTTATCCAGAATCTGAAACTCAGCGCAATGGATTGAACGTGCCAAATGTAAATCTCCTGAATCGTTTATGGTGGGACAAATAGTTTAATTTAATAATATACTGATGATGAACATATTCAAAAACATACAAATGATACTCATGGCCACGACTATTGTGATGGCCTCTGCATGCGTAGAAAACACGGTAGTGCCAGATTATGAACTGGTAGGAAGCTCTTACGCTACTATAGTGAACCTGAAAGTGTCTAATGACGAACCGATTGCAGGTGAAAGTGTTGAAATATCCATCACTTACGTCAACTACGATAAAGATCCATTGCTTCAATTAACCTTCGAAAGCGAAGTCGATGGTGGAGCCAGGACTACATTGAGTACAATTGATGAGCGTGATGCAGCCAAAAATGCTGAAATCACCCATAAACTTACTTATATCGTTCCAGATGGCGAAGATGTTAATATTTATGCGGTGCTACAATCACAAAAAGAGTTTCCGCAAATTGAAATGGTATCTCTGGAAATCAAGTAGCAATTTACTTCACTCATAAAGGTGGAAGGGACGAAACATTCCCTCCACACCTTTTCATTACTAAACATGATAGGTAACAGACGCCACTTTTTGAGCCTGCTTGGGGTAGCATCACTTGCTACCACCTTGCCTGGCTATGCCGTTTTGGATACTTTTTCTGTACATGAAAAAGCAATAAAGCCTCCACGACTCAGGCCTGGTCATACCGTGGCACTCATCAGCCCGTCGGGAGCCATCTACGAAAGTGAACCCTACGCTATCGCCACAGAAGTGCTCGAAGCCCTGGGGCTAAACGTGAAATATAGTCCCCACCTCCACGACCGATATGGCCATTTGGCCGGCAAAGATGAAGACCGCGCCAGGGAGATCAACAGCATGTTTGCCGATGACAGTGTCAATGCGATCATGTGTATCAGGGGAGGCTCCGGTGCTGCACGCATAGTCGATTTGCTCGACTATCATACCATCGCCGCCAATCCGAAAATATTCATTGGCTACAGCGATATCACCGCCCTATTGTTGGCCATTTATGCCAAAACAAACCTGATCACCTTTCACGGACCGGTGGCCACCTCTGAGTGGAACGGCTTTTCGCTCGATTATTTCAAAAGCATATTGTTCGAAGGGGCTGCACCGCAAATGCTCAATCCTGACAAAGCCGATACAGACCTGGTACAGGTCGAAGACCGGATCCGCACCATCACCTCCGGCAAGGCAACAGGCATATTGGCCGGGGGCAATCTGTCCGTGCTCTGCGGCCTCATTGGCTCAGGGTACTTGCCCGATTGGAAGGGTAAAATCCTCTTTCTTGAAGAAATAGGCGAGAAGATTTATGCCATCGACCGATGGATGTCGCAACTGAAACTCGCCGGAGTATTAGAACAGTTGAGCGGTTTTGTGCTGGGCAAATGCACCGATTGTGAACCAGGCACCGGCTATGGCTCTCTTACCCTGGAAGAGGTGATAAATGACCACATCCGGCCACTGGGCATACCGGCATATAGCGGAGCCATGATCGGTCACATCTCCAAAAAATTCACCTTGCCGGTGGGCCTCCGCGCCCAAATAGATGCGGACAAAGGAAGCATTCAATTGTTGGAACCGGCGGTGGAATAGTAAATAGCGAACAGAAAATGTCAAACTATGGTCAGCAATCATAAACCTAATCTTCCAATGCGCTTTGCCTATTACCTTACTTATAATATGGTCTCCTCTTTGTCGGACAGACGGATTTCGGCAGCAGGAGAATTGGAGGTTTGTCCTTTTAGTTTTAAAATATGCACCGGAGCTTACCTTATTGACAGACTTTATCAATCGATGTCATGAAAAAAATATATTATCTCCTTCTGGTCTCTTTAATGCTTTTTGATATGAATTGCCAACCTAAACGAAACACCATACTTCCCGGTGCTAATCTGGTGGAAGAACTCATGAGGTCTCGCCCCGAGCAGTTCGCCCATCTGCTGCACAATCCGGAAAAATATGAGATCCAGATCATCTATACCCAGATAGACCGCGACAGCGCCAACCGACCCTCCTTCAAAAGTTATCATTATCAGCCGGATTCCGGCCGGTATTTCTATCCGGCCAGCACCGTGAAGTTGCCCACCGCACTACTGGCCCTGGAAAAACTAAATGAACTCGGCATAGACAACTTAGACAAAAATACCAGTATGCTCACCGATAGCGTCTTCTCGGGTCAGTCGTCTGTGGGGGCCGATAGTACATCGCCCAACGGCCTGCCGAGCATCGCCCACTACATCAAAAAAGTACTGCTGGTCAGCGACAACGACGCCTTCAACAGGCTGTACGAATTTGTAGGCCAGGAGCGCATCAATGCCCGGCTGCACGCCAAAGGATACGAAAACACCAACATCAGGCACCGGCTGAGCATTTTCCTGAGCGAAGAAGAAAACAGGCACACCAATCCCGTCCGCTTTGTGCAAGGCGATACACTTATTTATGCCCAGCCCGAAGCGATAAATAAGGAACCGCTTGCGCGGAATGTCGGAGCGCTCAAAGGAGTGGGGTATATGGCCAACAACAGCCTGGTACAGGAGCCGATGGATTTTTCTCAAAAAAATGCCCTGCCGCTCCGCGACATGCACGAGATACTCAAAGCACTGATTTTCCCGGAGGCAGTCAGCCAAAAACAAAGGTTTGACCTAAGCCCGGCAGACTACCAGTTTGTCTATCAATACATGTCGCAACTGCCCTCAGAGACCAGCTATCCGGCCTATGACACCGCCGAATACTACGATGCCTACGTGAAATTTCTGATGCACGGAAACGACAAAGCACCCTTGCCCAAGTACATTCGGATATTTAATAAAATCGGCGATGCCTATGGCTTTATGATCGACCATGCCTACATCGTCGATTTTGAGCATAAAACGGAATTTATGCTTTCTGCCGTCATCCTGGCCAATGACAATGGCATCTTCAATGACGGCAATTACGAATACGACTCCATCGGATACCCCTTTATGCGCAACCTGGGCCGACTCATCTATGATTACGAGCTTCAGCGCACACGCAAATTCAAACCTGACCTTTCCAGATTTATGATCCCTTACGACAAAGTGGTGATGAGCTCAGAAGCATTCCACCCCAATTTATACCAAAATTACCATCATTATCATATTCCTGCGCTTTCGCGAATGCAGATAAAGCGGTCGGACATAGAGCCATATCTCGATGCCCTGCTACACCATCCGGCCTTCGAGGTGAGCAAAGTGGGCGAATCGGTCGAGGGACGCGACATCAACCTGGTGAAAGCAGGTACCGGATCCCGCAGCGTAATGCTGTGGTCGCAAATGCATGGTGACGAAAGCACCGCCACACGAGCCATGATGGAGATTTTTCGCTTTTTCACCACCCACGATGCCCTCGATGCATGGAAGAGCAAATTGCTGTCTGGTCTTACCTTGTATTTTATCCCCATGCTCAACCCCGATGGCGCCGAAGCGCATGTGCGCCGCAACAGCCTGGGCATAGACCTGAACCGCGACGCATTGCGGTTGGTATCGCCCGAAGCTAAAATCTTAAAAGATACTCGCGACAAATACAAGCCTGATTTTGGCTTCAACCTGCACGATCAAAGCAAATATTATAATGTACACCGCACCGCAAAGACGGCTTCGATTTCATTTTTGGCTCCGGCCTATAATGATGAAAAAGAAATAAACGAATGCCGGAGAAATGCCATGCTTACCATTGTGGGCATCAACAACGCCTTGCAGCAATACATTCCCGGCCGGCTAGGCCGATACGACGACGCCTTTGAGCCGCGGGCATTTGGCGACAATATACAGAAATGGGGCACCAGCACCATACTGGTAGAGTCTGGCGGCCTGCCAGGCGACCCGGAAAAAAGCGAACTGGTCAGGCTCAATTTTGTGGCCATCCTGCACGCACTCGACATGCTGGCTTCGGGTCATTTTGCCACTTACGACCATGCCGCCTACTTCGATATACCCGAGAATGACCGTAAGCTTGTTGACCAGCTCATCAGAAATGCGACACTGCACAAAGATGGTCACGACTACCTGATGGATATAGGGCTGATGCTGCAAGACGGCGACCAGAATGCCACTGCCATCATCGATGACATGGGCGACCTGTCCACTTACTATGGTTATGAAGAAATCGACGCCTCAGGCATGCAGATCATGGCTTCGGGCTGGCAACATACTTCTGGTAAAAACCAGGAAATCAAGCTACAACCCGGCGTTCAGGCCAATTTTGTGTTGGCGCAACATGGGGAAACGATCTATGAATTTATACATGGGAAACTTATAAAAACAAGACAATAATATGCAAACTGCTTTAAGAGAACTGACCGGGACTGCCTGTATCATTACCGGTGGTTTGTTAGCTACTTCACATGCCAAAACCGCCCATGGACTGCTCAGGGAGTCTAAGCGCTTTGACATTAGTGGAGTGATAGACGATAAATGTGCAGGCCGCGACGCCGGCGAATACCTGGCAGGCGCGCCTATCGGCATTCCTGTCTTTGCCACAGTAGAAGATTTGATAACATCCCGGGGCGTGAAGCCGGACTACGCCATATTGGGCATGGCCACCAAAGGCGGTGTGCTGCCGGCACATTTGTATCCGGTGATAGAAGAAGTGCTGCATCACGGCATCAGCATTGTAAACGGGCTGCACCAACCCCTCTCTGAAGTGGCTGCCCTGAAGTCGATAGCCGAACGCCATGGCGCTGTGATCTATGATATTCGCAAGCCCAAGCCATTTGGCGAGCTGCATTTTTGGAGTGGAAAGATAATGGAGGTGGATGCGATCAAACTTGGCGTGTTGGGCACCGACTGCGCGCTTGGCAAGCGCACTACGGCCAAACTGCTGGTAAACGCCCTCAACGAGGCCGGTATATCTGCTCAAATGATCTACACCGGTCAGACCGGGTGGCTACAGGGCACCAAATATGGTTTCATATTCGATGCCACCCCCAACGATTTTATTCCCGGTGAGGTGGAGCATGCCATATACGAATGCTGGCTCAACGAAAAACCTGAGGTGATAGTGGTAGAAGGCCAGGCATCGCTGCGCAATCCGGGCGGCCCCTGCGGTTCCGAATTTATCATTTCAGGCAGGCTCGATGGTGTGGTACTGCAACATCACCCTACACGCGAAAAATACAGCAACCTGGAGTACTTGCCAACTCTAATTCCCGATCCGATGGAAGATGTGCAGCTCATTAAAATGCTCGGCACAGCTACCTGGGCCATGACCTTGAACACTGCCGGACTCACCAGCGAAGAAAAAGCACTGCACAAAACAAAACTTGCCGCCGACAGTGGCTTGACGGTGGTATGCCCGCTCGAAGATGGTCTTGAAGAAATCGTACAATTGATCAGAAACAAACTGGTGACTGCATAAATTGGTTATCAATGATGCATGCAGCCTGTAAAGAGAGGAAAAACATTCTATGGGCTGTTTTGGTGTCAAACCTATTCATTATGAAAATTAAAAATATAATAAGCTGGAAAAAAAACCTGGGCAGCAAACGGCCCTACACCATCGCCTTCAAGACCATCAGCGATGTGGACAATGTTTTTGTGAAAGTAACGCTTGAAGATGGCAGCTTTGGCATAGGAGCCGGCAACCCCAGCGAATATGTGACTGGCGAATCCATAGCAATGACCCATGCCACCCTTTCGCAAGAAAACCTGGCCTTTTTGATCGGTCGCGATCTCCGCGATTTCTACGCACTGCTTGACGAAATCATGTTGAAATTTCCCCAGGCTCCGGCCGCCCGTGCAGCACTGGATATCGCGCTATACGACGCGTTTACCAAGCATTTGCAAATTCCCCTCGGCAGGTTTCTTGGCATACAAATCAAATCTATGCCAACCTCCATCACCATTGGGATAAAAAATGTAGAAGAAACCCTGGAGGAAGCTCAGGAATACTACGATGCAGGGTTCAGATACCTGAAGGTAAAGACCGGCAATGCCGTGGCAGAAGACATCGAACGCATGGCCAAACTGCGCGAAAAGTTTGGTAATGCCATCCACATTCGTGTAGATGCCAACCAGGGCTACGATGAGGCGGCACTGATCGAATTTTATGCCCTGACCAAAAAATTCGATATCGAGCTGATCGAACAGCCCCTCCGCGCCGGAATGGAGCTACAAATGAAACAATTGCCTGACGAGATCAAGGCAATCTTAGCCGCAGATGAGAGCGTGCTCACACCAGCCCAGGCGTTTGATCTCGCCACACCTCCCGGCGCGTGTGGTATTTTCAATATCAAGTTGATGAAATCCGGTGGCATTTACCCGGCGCACCAGATCGCCACCATCGCCAGATATGCCGGCATAGACCTGATGTGGGGCTGCAACGACGAAAGCATTGTGAGCATAGCGGCAGCCCTGCATGTCGCATTTTCCTTTCCCAATACCAAATACATCGATCTGGATGGCAGCCTGGATTTGATGGTAGATGTGGGAAAAGGGGGATTTCAACTCAGCGATGGCATCATGTCCATCACCGACCAACCCGGTCTTGGGGTGCAACTGGTGGATGAACCGGATGAAGCCCTGGCATAACGTTGATGCCATAAGCTGAAGCCTGACCCCGGTCGGGCTTCAGCGTATAATCTATGGACGTTTAGACAGCCTGACCAATTTCGGGGTAATCGCGCACCAAGACCCGGAGCTTAGTCCGAGGCCACGGCTGCTGCACCCATCCAAACGCTTTCCCAAGCCCTCTCATAATTTTATCTTTCCTTTGGTATAATTTCCCCCGCCTCATGTTGAGCGATGTTTGTATATTTCAACATTTACGACTATGGGCAGCAGACTGAATAAAACAAAAATATACTGGATGCTCCAGGCAGGTGGCTGGGCGCTATTGGCCATTGTCAACATTTTGTTTTCCTATGTGCAGGGCACGCTCAATAGTTATTATATTTTTTATGCCCTGCTGGTCACGCTGTGGTTCATTTTTTCATCCCATATTTTCAGGTATTTTATAAATAAATGGGGCTGGGTGAATGTGAAGGTAAGGGATGTGGTGCTCAAGGTCTTTGTGTGTATCTTGCTGCTAACTGTTACCAACTTTGTCGCCCACATCATTTTCTTATATCTGTTGGGCATTTTAGAAATCAGCTACGATCTTGATCCGCTCAATATACTGGGCACTTTGCTATCCACTTTTTTCATCTACTTTGTCTGGACGCTCTTTTACTTTATATATCATTACTTCGAAAAATACAATACCGCACTCAAATACGAAGCGCTCAAAAATGAAATCGAACTCAATAATTTAAAGTCGCAACTCAACCCACATTTCATTTTCAATGCACTCAACAGCATCAGAGCGCTTATAGACGAAAACCCGGCAAAATCTAAAGATGCCATTACGCAATTGTCGAGTATTTTGCGCAGCTCATTGGTCATTAACCGCGATAAGCTCACCAGCTTCAATGAAGAAATAGACACGGTGCGCGACTATCTCGATCTGGAAAAAATCCGTTTCGAAGAGCGACTAAGGGTAAGCTATGCCATCGACCCCGGATCGAAGCATTTTGCAGTGCCCCCGCTGATGATACAAACCCTCGTAGAAAACGGTATAAAACACGGAATTTCCAAGCTGCAGCAGGGCGGGGAAATATCGCTGATCACCCGGGTAGAAAACGAAATGCTGTGTATAAGCATAAGAAACAATGGCCAATTTGCAGAAAAAAAGAACCTGGATGGGGAAGGTCTCGGACTGGCCAACACCCGCCAAAGGCTAAAATTGCTGTATGGACAAAAGGCCAGTTTTCAGATTTACAATGAAGATGACAATACTGTGCTGACAGAAGTGATTTTACCGCAAAAAATTTAAATTGCAATGTGAATTACCCGAAAATGAGGTTGCGTACAGCGGCTGACGCTGGCGCACATACCGGGGTTGGCCCTGCTTGGTGCATGGTTTTCACACAAATTTTTATTCGGCTCAAGCCGAACGTACAGTATGGACAAATTGTATTTGCCAGGCTTACTAGTGGCCGTAGGTATTGCGATTTCGATTTTGAATAAGGCCACACATGCAATGAAACCTGAAAAAGAAAATATACATATGACTAAGGTCGCTGCAACCAAAGTTGCAGCGGCTGAAAACCTCAAAAGCCATGAAAGCCCTGATCATTGATGACGAACGACTGGCACGAAAAGAATTGATTTCGCTGCTGGGCAACTATCCAAAAATTGAAATTGTTGGCGAGGCCACCAATGCCGACGATGCGCGTGAAAAAATATCGGCATTGCAACCGGAATTGCTCTTTCTCGATATTCAAATGCCAGGTCAAAATGGCTTTGAACTGCTGGAATCGCTCGACGTGGTGCCCAGGGTGATTTTCACCACTGCCTACGACGACTACGCCCTCAAGGCATTTGAGGTAAATGCCCTCGACTACCTGCTAAAGCCCATAAGAAGGGAGCGGCTTGACGAGTGCATACAAAAAATCAACGATGAAGAAAGCATAGAAAAAAGCGCGCCGCAAGATGATGGACCAAAACTGGGACTCCATGACAGGGTATTTGTAAAAGACGGTGAAAAGTGCTGGTTCGTAAAGCTGTCTGATGTGCGCCTTTTCGAATCGGATGGCAACTATATCAAAGTATATTTCGATACGTTTAAGCCGATGATTCACAAATCGCTCAACGCCCTTGATAAAAAACTGGATGACCGCGCATTTTTTCGCGCCAGCCGCAAGCACATCATCAACCTGAGCTGGGTGGATGGCATCGAATCGTGGTTCAATGGGGGTCTGCTGGTAAAAATGAAAGGAGGCGAAAAGGTGGAAGTGAGCCGCCGTCAGGCTTCCAAATTCAAAGATATGATGAGTCTGTAGGAGGTATAATGCTCCTTTGACACGAGGGGCTGAAATGATCAAGTCAACAATGTTTTTTCACCGGGTGGAATGGTTATAGGTACAATCCTCTACCCAATTTTTTGATATGATACCATGGCAAAAGTGATCATTGGCATACATGGCCTGGGCAACAAACCATCGAAAAAGGTACTGGAAAATGGTGGCTTGCGGCCATACGCGAAGGGCTCGACAAGTTGGGCAAGCCACATACCCTGCCACCATTCGAGCTGGTCTATTGGGCAGATATCCTATACGAAAAGCCAATGGATGAAAATATATTGGAGCCCAATCATCCGGCATACATACGCGAAAAATATGCCCCCGGAGCAAAGGATTTTGTGCCAGTCAGCTACAACTACAGGCTGAAAATCCTCGATTATATCGAAAAACAACTTGACAAGCTCTTTCTCAACAAAGATTTATCCATTAACTACTCCGGGCTTACCGATGCCTTTTTGCGACGCTACTTTCGCGATCTCGAAATATACTATACAAACTCATGCCCTGATGACTGCGACGTGAGAAGCAAAGCGCGCCATCTCATCCGCCAGCGCCTGGCCGATACGCTCAAAAGGCACCGATATGACCAGATTTTCCTGATCGGGCATTCGATGGGCACCATTGTGGCGTACGATGTGCTCTCCTTTCTGAGCCCCGTCGAAGATGTACATACCTTGGCCACACTGGGTTCGCCCCTGGGTTTTCCGGTGATTCAGGGCAAAATAGCCGCCGAATGGTATAGCAGAAACCAGGTAACGGCCTCGCTGACCACGCCGGAGTGCGTAAGCAGGCATTGGTACAATTTTGCCGATCTCAAAGACAATGTTGCACTCGTGTACGACCTGAGCGAAAACTATGCGGCCAATAGCCAGGGGGTTTTGGCAGAAGATTTTGTGGTTTGCAATGATTACGCCACAGCGCGCGTTTATAACCCACACAAGTCATACGGATATCTGAGGACAAAAGAATTTGCAGAGGTACTGTATCTTTTTACGAAAGAAAAAACCCCCGTATTACGCAGAATAAAATCATCCTTATGGAAACTGATTACGGCTATGGGCTGAAATCGCAACACCATTGGTGAGGGCTGAGACCGCCAACGGAACAGCATATTCCACCCCCCCGATGTGCCATTATTACCTCTTTCTTTTCACACACCGTCCACCTATTCTGTCAGCATGTTTAGCGGGTTGTCATCTTTTATCTGAGGCTGTACCTTTTCTGCATCGCCCACTATGGTGATATGTATGTCGTCTAAGGTGATGTACTTTTGAGCCATTTCTCTTATTTTCTCCGGACTAACTGCATAAATATCCTGCACCTTATTTTGCAGTACCTCATAAGGCAAGTCGTGGACATCAAGAAAAATTAACTGGTTGATGATTCCGGCAGGCGTACCGTTCTGAAGCACAAAGATTCCGGCCATGTAGTTTTGAATTCCCTCCAGTTCTTCCTGACCCGGGGTTTCATTTTGCAGGGTTCTTATTTCTTTGGCTATTTCCTGTATCGAGGCTTTGGTGTCTTCGGTGGTCACATCGGCAGCTTCGTACCAGAGCGCACTTTTGTAATTATGGTTGATGGTGCTCAAGGGCGAATAGGTATATCCTTTGTCTTCGCGAATGTTGCGGGTGATCCGCGAACCAAATGAGCCGCCCAGCAGCGAGTTCATCACACTGAGTGGAATATAGTCTTCGCTCGAAGCATCAGCAACCGGCAGACCGATCAGCAGGGTGGATTGCGGGGCACCAGGGCGGTCAGAAAAATGAAGTCCTGGACTGGTACGTGGAGTGGCTACGGGATATTGGTCTGCCGGTCCTTCCTTCCAGGCGGCCAATGCCGATTTGGCGCTGGCGATTACCGCCTGCTTGTCGAACATGCCCGATACGTAGAGCGTGGTGCGTTTTGCACCGAAATTTTTGGCATAGAAGGCTTTAACCATTTCCAGGCTATAGGCGTCGATCATTGCTTCTGTAGGAAAAACCCTTCCATAGGCATGATCCGGATACAGCGCGGCAAAAAATTCGGATTGGGCAAGCGACTGGGCCTGGCTCATGGCAATATTGAGGTTTCGCTTTAGGTCATTTTTCAACCTTTCCAGTTCAGATGCCGGAAAGGCCGGGGAAGTGAGCACATCTGCCATAATGGCGATGGCCTCAGGTGCAAATTCATACAATACCGAACTGCTGATACCGGTAGTATGCGCCGATACGGCAATGTTGAGATTACCACCCATCGAAGCCATTTTGCTGGCAATTTGTTCGCCGCCCATCGTGGTGCTTCCTTCTTTCATCATTTCAGCGCTGAGGTCGCTCAACCATACTTCGTTTGCTGCTTCGTGAACATTGCCGGTTTTTACCACCAGTTGCAAGGTTGCCTTGGGAATGGTACCCCAGGGCACCAATACTATTTCCAGCCCATTGTCGAGCGTGATCACTTCCCTGGCCGGCAGGGTGAATCCTTTGGGCGTGCCCCCCTGTGGCGGGGTTTGCTGTGCCAGGCCGGGGAAAAAGAAATGAATTACGAGAATGAATATGCCTATATTTTTCATGATGCTTTGTTTTATTCAAATTTTGATAATGGCCTACCTGGCAGCTTCACCTGCCAGCGGATTTACAAACAGAATGGTCCTGTGCTCCGGCACCAAATATTCCTTTATGGTTTTGTTAATCAATTCGGGGGTCACCCTGGCAAAATGCTCTTCGATGTGATTGATCTTGGATGGATCATCGTCGAAAAGGGCAAATGTACAAAGCAGGTCGGCTTTGCCCACACCAAAGTAGGTGCCCAATTCGTCATAAAACGACGATCGTAGTTTTATCATGGCCATATCGAGCTGTTCCCTGGTGACGCCCTCTGTTGCCAGCCTGCCAAACACACTGTCGACAGAAGCCAGCAATGAGTCTTTTTCTATGCCCTGGTCGTAGGTGAAATCAAACATCCATAGCATAGGGCCATTGTAATTGAACATATTGCCGAGATAGTTGATGCTGCCGTTTACATCAGAGGTATATCCCTGCCGTTTGACCAGCTCCTGGTAGAGCAGGCTGTTGTCTCCTTGCAGTAGCACCTGGTCTATCAGCCCCATGGCATAGTATTCGTCGGTGTTTTTTGCCGGCATGTGGTAGGCTATGGCCATGGCAGGCCTGTTGGCCAATGGATCATCTTTGGTAAACCGTTTTTCTTCTGTTTGTACTGGTTCCGCTATGTCGGGCTTTTCCGGCAATTTTACCGACGGTATGCCGGCAAAATACTGGCTTACCCATTGTTTTGCAGCGTCGGTTTCGAAATCACCTACAATAGCAAGTGCCGCGTTATTGGGAGCATAGTAGGTTTTGAAAAATTCCTGCACATCGTCCAGGCTGGCGGCTTCCAGATCTTCGAGATCGCCATAGAAATTGTGGGCATTATACCAGTTTTCGTTGGCATATTGTGGCATATCGAGCCAGGGAAAGCCCCCATAAGGTTGGTTGAGCACATTTACCTTTACTTCATTCATTACCACCCCTTGCTGGTTGCTCAGGTTTTCCTGTGTAATGGCCAGACCTTTCATTCGATCGGCCTCGGCCCACAGCATGGTTTCCAGCTTATGAGCAGGCACTACTTCGAAATAGTTGGTAAAATCGAATCGGGTGGAGCCATTGAGAATGCCGCCGTTTTTTTGCACCAGGTTTACAAACTCCATTTTACCCAGGTTCTCCGATCCCTGAAACATCATATGTTCAAAGAGATGTGCAAAGCCAGTTCGGTCTTTGGGCTCTATGCGAAAGCCAATGTTGTAATATACCGCCACTACCACGGTGGGTGTAGTGGTGTCTTGCGACAAAATCACCTTGAGGCCATTGTCGAGGGTAAAGTATTCTATAGGAATATGAAACTTATTTTCAACTTCCTTTTTTTCTTGCTGCTGCTGACACTGCTGATAAAGCAGGCCAATAGCCAGGGTGATAATGAGTGTGAATCGCTTCATCTGAAAATTGGTAAAATGAACAATTGGATTAATGCCCTTGTGTATTTATAAAAATAAGAAGGTATTTCTATTTTCAATACTACAATTATAAAACTGGTCGTATTGAAGGATAAACTGACAAAACCAGACCGCAGATGACCTCGCAAGGGTACTCAGGGAGCGGCTCGGCACCAAAACTAAAAACCCAACTCCACCTGTCTTCCCTGGTCACTATGCCTTGCTTCGTGGTCGAGCAGCCACCTTTTGCGGGCCAGGCCACCTGCATAGCCGGTCAGATGGCCACTTTCACCAATCACGCGATGGCATGGCACTATGATAGCCACCCGGTTCATGCCATTGGCAGAGGCCACCGCCCGCACGGCCTTTGGATTTGCAAATCATGGCGT
>JAAUQL010000054.1 GCA_012033595.1 Cyclobacteriaceae bacterium
AATAAAATATAAGATTTCCATCGATATCTGAAATCGTTGCAAAACGGTCATCCTGAGCAGGCGCATTTGATATTAGGCTGGGTGGAGATGTGTTAAAATCGATCCCATCTCCATTTCCCAAATACCAGATCGAAGCCTGTTTTTGAGCCCAAGTTTCTGCGTAAAAAAAGATCACACAAACTGTAATAAACCTATAAAAGATATTAATTGCTCTCATTTAATGGGTACTAAAAAAATCTTTTTTTCTCCAAAGCGAAAACCTACTAAATATCCGCTTGCACGGTTTTTACTTTAGTCATAGTAAATATCATTGATGTTACGCGTTAATCCTACTTCATAAGAGTCGGAAATTGTGTTCCGTCAAAAACATGTGCTCGCGAAGCATATTACAGTATAAATTCCCCCTCTGGCGCAAGTGTTTTCCACTTGTGCCGTTCCACGCTAAATAACATCCCCATCTGGCTCGTGATATTTATATTTAGTGCTCATTGTCTATTTCTACTTTTATTCAATTACCGCACAAGTGAAAAACACTTGCGCGAGTATGGGGCCTTCATTCGGGATTGAATGAAATTAATACATCCACTTTTACGGAAAATGCTATAGCATATTAAAGCATTAGAGAACAGCGACATGCTTCATGCATTTATTCCAGTCTGAATGCATACATATATTACATTGCGCTCGAAAACCATAAATAGAATCGCAGAGATCAAGATTAAAGGATGAAATTTATCTATCCAAAATTTATAGATAAATGAAACATTTTTTTAGAAGCACGCGCAATATGTGTTTTGCCTTTTTACAGTTATGCCCAAGACAATGGAATTGAACCAGGTCAATTATGAAATAAAGCTCTTCAATAGCCAACAAAAATTGGTCTAACAGCAAAATGCTGAGACAATGAATACAGGTTAAACATTAGCAGCCTTCCTTCCGGCGATTATGTCCTCCAAAATATTATGGACGATCAAATTCAAAAAGAACATATCCGTATAGACAAATAATTTAATAATATCGTCATGAAAACGTTCAATATTTTATTCATCCTATTTGCCTTGTGTTTTTCCTCTTGTGAGGATTTACTGTCCGACCTTACCTTTAAATCAACCAATTTCAATTGTAAAGTGAATGGGAAACAATTCAACCCTAAAAACAGCGATTTTAAAGGATCTCCAACCTTCGCGTATAAAAAGGGCAAAATACTTGTGGTAAAAGGCACCAGATCCACCTCTGGGTTTTATGAGCAGGTAGCAATAGGGATAAATAGTTTTTCAGGGAAAAAGACCTATAGTCTCTATGGGCCTGCAGGGAAAAGTGCAATTGAATTTGACGATAACCATGGCTATTATTATATTGAAGATCGCATTAGTGGTAGCGAGATAACTGCCAATACAAATACTATTAATAGAGGCAAACTGGTTGTGACCTACCATGATCCTTCCAATAAAAAGATTGCTGGTACATTTGAATTCACTGCAGTCTCTGCCACCGGTAAAATCTATCATATCACGGATGGCCACTTTGACCTGACTTATGTTTCTTATTGATGGCGCTTACATTTATTTCGATTGAACGACACGAATATTCCAATATGCTAAGACTTAAGATAAAAGGATGATGCCCTCCAATACAATAGCAAAGAAAATCCAGACTGCCGATGAACTCGCCCTCGCCCACCATATCCGCTACACGGTTTTTGTGATTGGCCAGAATGTGCCCGAGGAAGATGAAATCGATGAACACGAAGATGAATCTATTCACTTTTTGGCCTACGTCGATGGTGTTCCTTGCGGAGCGGCGAGATGGCGGATTACCGAAAACGGAGTAAAACTGGAACGCTTTGCCGTGCTCGAAAGATACCGTGGACAAGGTGTGGGAAGCGCCCTGGTGGCCACAGTGCTCGCTGATGTAGAAAAAAACAAGGCTGCGCAAGGCAAGCAGCTGTACCTGCACGCCCAGCTATCGGCCATGGCGTTGTATAGCAAATTTGGTTTTAGGCCAGAAGGGCCGATGTTTCAGGAGTGTGCCATCGACCACTATAAAATGGTGCGTTGAATAGCGAGTGAGTTATTGGCTTGGGTTCCTTTTTGGTTTTCAGTTTAAGGCTCCAAATTGTCAGATTATTATTGCACCCTTCACCCTTCGCCATTCATTCTTCACCCTTCGCCCATCACTATTGCCACTTGAGCGAGGCCAATTTGTTGGTAAGGCTGTCTATAAGAAACTGTACATGGTACTCCAATGCTTTGTTGAATTCCTTTTTTTCCTTAAGGGTGATCTCTCCCGCCTTGAGCTTTGTTTTGACCTCATCAAGCAGTTTTAGCAGTTCTTCCATACCAAAAGTGGCTATAAGGCTTTTCATCCTATGCCTAAGCTGTCGGTAGGCCATCAGATCCTCATTGAAAATAGAAACAGAAAGCAGGTCGAGGTTGGTGCGGAATTCTTCAATGGTCATACGCAAAAACTCCTGGTATCTGACCAGATTGCCAAGAAAAAGTTTGTCCGTGCGATCAAAAATGATTTTTGAGCTTTTATCTATTTCTTCCGGCTCGGTATCTATGATCTTCATGTCCTTAAACCCATCGACTACGCTGCTATGCTCTACGATTTTGGCACGCAAGTCATCTACATTGATGGGTTTGAGCACAAAATCCTGCATGCCACAAAGGAATATTTCATCTCTTGTGGCGTCTGTAGTGCTGGCGGTAAGCGCCACTATAGGAATACTTTTGAAATAGGGTTCTTCTTTGGCTCTGATCCTGCGTGTGGTTTCCAGCCCGTCTATCCCAGGCATTTGGATGTCCATCAGTATAAGGTCATAGTTTTTTTGTTCAATCATCTTTAGTGCCTCAAAACCATCCGAGGCCATATCTACCGAAATACCCCAATCGCCGAGTATTTCTTCTATCAGGTATTGGTTGGTGGTAACGTCCTCTACATAAAGCACATGCAGCTTCATTTTCCAGTTGAAGGAGCTGATCTGCGAGGTTGGCAGGCTATTGACTGGCAGGCTGGTATCGGCATGCTTAAAGGGCAAATAAACCGTAAAGACCGAGCCACTGTTTTCTTCGCTCTCCACACTGATTTTTCCTTTTTGAAGCAAAACCAGGTTTTGAACAATCGACAACCCAAGTCCGGTACCACCATATACCCGTGCGGTACTTTTATTGGCCTGATGAAATGGATTGAAAATGTCCCTGAGTTTATCTTTAGCGATACCGATGCCTGTATCACTTACTTTGAAAACCAGCAAATGGCCGGATTTGGTTTGCTTAAAAACATCCGCCTCCAATGAAATGCTGCCTCTTGCCGTAAATTTGATGGCATTGGACAGGAGATTATTGAGTATCTGGCTCAATTTGATGTAATCACCGTTAATTACTGCCGGTACCTCTACTGAGACATTGAAGTTCATGTTCAGGTTTTTATCCATCGCCTTGGGGCGTTGGCTCACCATTACATTTTCGATAAGTTCTTTCAGATTGAAATTCACTTCTTCAATCTCGATTTTCCCGGATTCTATTTTAGAGAAATCCAGAATGTCGTTGATCAACGACAAAAGATTTTTGGAAGAGAAGTGTAAGGTGTTGAGCAGCTTCGATTGGTCTTTGCGCGGATTTCGTCGCAACAACAATTCCGTCATTCCCAAAATGGCATTCATCGGGGTACGGATTTCATGGCTCATGGCAGAAAAAAACTCATTGCGTGCTTTCATCACGTTTTGAGTTTCTTTTTCATAGTATTTTATTTTATTGATGTTGGTAGAAATATTGAGCATATTCACATCTCCATCCTGGGTTTTTAGCGGCTTTTTGATGGTCTGAAAATAGTTGACCACCCCGTTTTTATCTGAAATCTGCTCTTCGATCAATATTTCCTCTCCCTGGTTGATCACCTTCTCCTCCATCTGCAGGTATTTGGCAATTTGTCCGTTAGAAGCAGGGAACATATTCTTTTCCTGCGCCAGAAAATCTTCACGCGCCATACCCACCAGTTCGGCTACTGCTTTGTTGCAATAGATCATCCGGCCATTGCCATCACGAACAAAAATGAGGTTGGGGTCGGTATCGAACAGTTGCTCGATAAATTCCTTTTGCATGGCCAGCTCCAGCTCAAATTTCTTTCGCTGAGTGATATCGACCGAAGTGGCCATCTCTACCACTTGCTGATCATTGCGAAATTCCCTTCGGATCTTGGTTTCGAACCACCGATAGCGGCCATCTTTGTGTCGCTGCCTGTAGGTATAATAGCTAAAGGGCACTTTATTTTTTTGGTCGTCACGCAACTGAGCCAGGTATTGCTCCAGGTCTTCGTCGTAGATCAGGCTATTCCAAAAAGTAATAGAATCTATTTCTTCAACATCATACCCTAAAAAATCCTTGACCGAAGGGCTTACGTAAATCAGCTCCCCACCTTCGAACATGATATTGATATCGTAGGCATTTTCGGCCAGCAACTTATAGAGCTTATGCGCCTCTTCTTCTTCTTTGGTGTGCGGCGTGATTACAAAAAGTATTTGAATGCTATTTTTTACGATCAGTTTTTTTACTTCCACCTTCACGGGCATGGCGTTTTCTGGCCGTTTGAAACGCGCCAAATAACTAAGACCTCCGTTGCTCTCCTCACCCAGCAGGCCTATTATCCGCTTTATTTCCTTTACATCTTCACTGATCAGCAGCGCGAATATATTTTCGTTCAACAAACTGGCCGAGGAGGTATTGAATAAGTTTTCACTCGATTTATTGCAAAATAATATCCTCCCCGTCTGGTCGGTGGTTAGGATGGATTCATGTGCGGAGTTTACAAGTGCGGAAAGGATTTCCTGATCCATATATGTTGCAAAAAATTCAGGGCTAAAAAATAAGCCCCAAAAGATAAAACTTTATAGAATTTTTTTTATTAAAAATTTCCTAAATTTTGCCGTATAACAGTAAATGCAATATAAAATATTAAAGTCTTTATATTTAGCTGTTTTAAATTTTAACATCATCCTAAGACAGTCCTAGATTGTATCAGAATAATACCATTGGTGCCTTACCGCTTTTATTCGCCTTTTCTCATTTAAGTAACCTTACGTTATGAAATGGGCAAGCTATCCGTTTTTAAAAATCACACCGGTATTTATGCTGGGCATTCTACTTGGCGAAAGCCTTCATATATCGTGTCCGTCAGCACTAAAACTGATGTTATTGAGTATTGCATCTTTGCTATTTTGTAGCCTGATCTTTTGGACTGTCGGCATACACTTTCACAAAAATCTGCTCGCACTGGCAGCCCTCCTGTTTTTTGGCTGGCTGGGCTATCTCGACATACAAGCAAGCAAATGTACTCAAACACCCGGCATAGAAAAAGATAGCCTGGCAAATGTCACACATTATACAGCCATTATTGACAATAGCGGGGACAGCACCGGGCAATTTATAAAATATAAAGCCCGAATACTATACCTTAAAAAAGACGGGGCATGGATGGAGCTGTCCAAATCTGCATTACTTTTTATCAGAAAAGATACCTTGCCTAAGCTGAGCTATGGTGATGAACTATTGGTACAAAGCCGACCCCAACTGGTAGCAAACCAGCAAAACCCTGAGGCTTTTGACTACGGCTTGTACCTGCAGCGCAAAGGCATTTACCTACAGAATTTTATTGAAACATCAGATTACAGCCTGATAAGTGCTGAAAAAAACACAAGCATCAGATATTGGCCTCAGCGTACCGGAGATTATCTGGCAGCTACCATCACAAGGTATATTCCTGCTGCACGAGAACGAAATGTGATTATGGCCATGCTGCTGGGGCGGAGAAATGAAATTTCGCCAGAAATGGAATATGTATATGAATCTACCGGCACATCGCATATTCTTGCCGTTTCGGGTCTTCATGTGGGTATAGTCTATTGGATATTGAAATCCCTTTTTTCTTTTTTAAGAAATCGTAAAAACCGATGGCTACTTCCTCTACTGGTTCTAGCAGGCATTTGGGCATTTGCGCTCGTCACGGGACTTTCACCGTCAGTTCAGCGGGCCGCCACCATGTTTAGCTTCATCATTGTGTCCCGTATGCTATGGAAACGGGGCAATATTTACAATACCATATTGGCTTCGGCTTTTTTCATATTGTTTTTTACGCCAGCCCTCATTTATTCTGTTTCGTTTCAGCTTTCGTATGCGGCTGTTTTGGGCATTGTGCTGCTATATCCCAAAATCTATCCTTTGGTCTATGTACCTACCAGGTTCCTGGATTTCTTCTGGCAAATCACCGTATTGTCCATATCGGTACAAATCGCCACATTTCCCATCACCATATTCTATTTCAATCAGTTCCCTGTACTTTTTGCGTTTACCAATTTATTGGCCATCCCGGCCGTCATCTTCATCTTGATTGGTAGTTTTGTATTGCTCACCACCTCCTCCATTGCATTCATTGCCAAAGCCCTGGCGTTCCTGTTGGAGCGGGTGGTGTTTTGGTACAATGAAGCCATGGTTGCCTTCAGCAAGTTGCCCTTTGCATTGATCACAGGGCTATACCTCAAACCCTACCAGGTCTTCGTCCTCATACTGCTCACGGTATTTTTGCTTCGGTTTATGGTCAGCAAGAAGCTTGTGTTTTTTCAGCTTTTTGCCATCACGCTACTGTTCCTCTCCGGCATCAATCTCTATATGCTTTTTGGCAGGCAACGACAGCAAAAGGTGGTATTTTACCATGTGGCACGGCAACGATACCACGATGTGTTTGCAGGCGATGTGTGCTTTACAAATACACTCTTTAGCGGCGAAGAAGCAGATATTTATTTCAACATTTTGCCTTATCGCAGATCGAATAGTCAACGCACCATACATGACCTTGATAGAAGCGGATTGACAAAAAGCATCGGCAAAAACAAGCTTTTTGTTGTGCAGGGTCAGCGAATATTACTGCTCAACGATCTGAAAAGCATGCAAAAGCCCGGACATAAAATACGCCTGGATTATTTGATAGTGGGTAGCTCAACAGTTGACCAGATAAAAACAGCCCTCCAATGGTTTCAGGTAAAAACTATTGTGCTGGATAGTACGGTGCCCCTGAGCAGGTATGTATCGCAAGTAGAAAAATGGGGGGAAGGGCACGTGGTACATGCCTTAGAAAGAGACGGAGCATTGATTGTAGGGAAATGAACCTCACTGTTTGGCATATAGCTACACCTAAAAAATGCCTATCTTTGCAGGCTTTAAGAAAAAGGGGAGATGAAAGTGAGGTGAAATGATATATTCTCCAGGTGTAAAACAAATAAGATCAATCACAGTTCTATTGTCCGTATGAAAGTAACCGTCTGTCGAAAAGAACATTTTAATGCCGCACATCGTTTACACAACGCCGAATGGTCAAACACACAGAATCAAGAAATATTTGGCAAATGCAACAATGCCAATTATCATGGCCACAATTATGAACTTATCGTAAAAGTGACCGGCGAACCAGATAAGCAAAGTGGCTATGTGATGGATATGAAATTATTGAGTGGATTGATAGAACGGAATATACTGGATCGTTTTGACCACAAAAACCTTAACCTGGACACGGAAGAATTTAACAACCTGATCCCTACAGCCGAAAATATCGCTGTAGTCATATGGAATATTCTCCGTGAGCAAATTGACCATAAACTGGAACTTAAAGTTGTCCTTTATGAAACAGAAAGAAATTTTGTTGAATACCCGTCAAATTAATGGCATGACTATAGATGAAATTGGCGATGAACACATAGGCACATCGCACGAAACACCGCTGAGGGCAGATGCTTTCGACCTGGACGACGAGATAAAAATAGAACTCATCCAAAAACACTTTAAAGAGATCATGCAAATCCTCGGGCTTGACCTGACGGACGATAGCCTCAGTGGCACTCCTGAGCGAGTAGCCAAAATGTACGTAAAGGAAATTTTTTCGGGGCTCAATCCAAAAAACAAGCCTGTAGTGAAGCTTTTTGAAAATAAGTATCAATACAATCAGATGCTGGTCGAAAAAGACATCACCATCTATTCCAATTGTGAACACCATTTTGTGCCCATCATCGGCAGAGTTCATGTCGCCTACATCAGCAGCGGCAGTGTGATTGGCTTGTCAAAAATCAATCGCATTGTCCAGTATTTTGCGAAACGTCCACAAGTGCAAGAGCGCCTTACCATGCAAATAGGCAACGAGCTCAAGTCAATCTTGCAAACCAATGATGTGGCGGTGATCGTAGATGCCGAGCATCTATGCGTATCGTCAAGGGGGATAGAAGACACCTCAAGCAGTACCGTTACTTCCTTTTATAGTGGTAAGTTTGAGCAAGAACAGACTAAAAAGGAGTTTCTGACGTATGTGTATAATAAATAAGCGGCATTAGAACACAAAACACAAGGCAGGTAATACACTTGCCTTTTTATTTACTCATTGAAATTGCTAAAACTTACCAATTACGGTCTTTACTGCCCTGCCGGTGATTTTTATATTGATGCATCAGGCAAAGTGGCGCGCAACATCGTGACGCATGCACATAGCGACCATGCACGTCCCGGCCACATTTCTTACCTGACACATACTCACTCCGCAACTCTGCTTCGCGCCAGAATGGGTAAAAATATTTGCCTGCAAACCCTGGAATACCAGCAAGAAATAAACCTGAATGGCGTGAGGGTAAGCTTGCACCCTGCCGGCCATATCTATGGTGCTGCACAGGTAAAAATAAAACACAATGGCGCCACCTGGGTTGTTTCGGGCGATTACAAACTGGAAAATGACCAGCTTAGCACACCCTTCGAACCGGTTAAATGCCAGGTCTTTGTTAGTGAATCTACTTTTGCTTTGCCTGTATACAAATGGCTCCAACAGAAAGAAGTGTATGATCAGATCAATTTGTGGTGGCAACAAAACAAGGCAGAAGGCATCACTTCATTGCTTTTTGGCTATTCACTGGGCAAGTCTCAAAGAATCATTAAAAATATTGATCACAGCATCGGAAAGGTATATGTTCACAAAACGGTGGGAGCGATGAATGACGCCATTAGACATAGCGGTGCAAATCTTCCTGCTACCATTACCCTCGATGAATCGACACGAGCACAGGAGGTACGAGGTCACCTGATCATCGCTCCGCCTTCCATCACCGCCGGACGCATAATGCAAGACCTCCATCCTGTTTCCATAGCTATGGCCTCCGGGTGGGCGCACACTGGCAAGCATATGGTGCGCAGCAACATGGATAAAGGTTTTGTACTTTCAGACCATGCAGACTGGCCCGGAATAAATCGCGCTATTGAAGAAAGCGGTGCGAACCATGTAATTTCCATGCATGGATACACCGCCGAACTGAGCCAATGGCTCAATGAAACCGGCCTGGACAGCATGGAGTTGGAACAATTGAAGTATCGACACACAGCGCTATAAAATGCTCGAACACCAGAAGAAACTAAAATCAACGTCGCCAAAAAAAATTTCTTTTGGCATTATTGCCGATGTGCAATACTGTGATGCTACCCCGGTCAAAAATCGATTTTTTCGCGAAGCCAAAGATAAACTTGTTGCAGCCATTGCGTTGCTAAACAGGCTGAAACCCGATTTCGTCATTAACCTTGGCGACATGATAGATCGTGACTGGCAGAGTTTCGATAGTATTTTGCCTGTGTTTGATCAGCTCCAAATGCCCGTGCACCATGTGCTAGGCAACCATGATTATGAAGTAGCGGAAGCATTAAAGTCTATGGTGCCCGGAAGGATGGGTATGGGTACTAAACGATATTACGACTTTCAGGTGAGCGGATGGCGTTTTGTGGTGCTGGATGGCAACGATATCAGCACATTTGCCCATGCTACCGGCTCACCTAAGCACAAACTAGCAGAGGAATGCCTGCGCGCAAGTCAGCAAAAAAAAAGCATCAATGCAAATTTTTGGAATGGAGCAATTGGCAAAACACAATTAACCTGGCTGAATGGAGTGCTTCTAAAAGCCCAAAAATCCCTTGAGCCCGTGGTGATATGCTGCCATTATCCAATCTTTCCCTCAGACCGACATAATCTGCTCAACGATTCGGAGTTGCTTCATTTACTTCAACCTTACAAAAATATTAAGGCATGGATATGCGGGCACAACCATCAGGGAAACTATGGACAATACCAAAATATTCATTTCATCAATATGAAAGGAATGGTAGAGACCTCCCATGAGGCACCGCTGGCATTTGCTACGCTTGAAAAAAATCTGATCTCGATAAAAGGCTTTGGCGGCGAACGAAGTTTTCGCTTGGCATTTTAGACCCGATGCTCATAAAAAGAGTAGAAATTTTTCCCATAGATATGGTTGAATAAGCAGCGATGCCCCGACAATATTTCGTGCCTACATTGACTATTTTGGCCAATCATTAGCTAAGTTTGACAAAAAGTATTTATGATGAAAACCAGAAACCTTCTCATTATTCCGATCATCTGCCTTATGGCGATAAGTTCGTGTAAAACGCTGATGTCATATACCAGCATCCTCAATTGCGATTTCAGAATGAAATCAATGGACAACACACAATTGGCGGGGGTAAATATTCAACATATTAAAAGTTTTTCTGATCTAAATTTTGCTCAGGCAGGTAAACTTACTACCGCATACCTCGCTGGCAACGTTCCACTATCCTTTCAACTGAATCTGGAAGGCATAAACCCAAATGCCAACGAAGCCACCATGGCACGGTTCGACTGGATCCTTTCCATTGACGACAAACAAATGGCTACAGGTACCAATCAAAGGGAATTTAAGCTACCGGCCAACAATGGCACCCAGGTCATTCCTCTGAACATCTCCATCAATTTATTGGAAGTACTCAACAGCGAAAATAAAAACTCATTGCTCAATTTCGCATTCAATCTGGCCGATGCCGGCAACAAACCCAGCCGTGTGGGCATTAAGATAAAGCCCACCATTTATGTCAATACGGTACCGGTCACCTATCCGGGCTATCTGGAGCTTGGAACAGAATTTGGCGGGAGCAATTGATTGAGTTCAAGCTAGCAAGCTTGGAAATGAGCCACTTTTTTTAGACACAACCGAGCATACGACGCACAGCTTAAAAACAAAAACCATGCACTAAGGGCATGGTTTTTTGTTCATTTATTTTTTTAACGCTTCCTTATCCTATAGTCGGATAAACAGCAGTTTCGCCCAATTCTTCTTCGATGCGAAGCAACTGATTGTATTTGGCCATCCTGTCAGATCGCGACAATGAACCAGTTTTGATTTGACCAGCATTGGTAGCCACCGCTATATCAGCAATAGTCGAATCTTCGGTCTCTCCAGATCTATGCGAAATTACGGCGGTCCATCCGGCTTTGTGCGCCATTTCTATAGCATCCAGGGTTTCTGAAAGTGTGCCGATTTGGTTTACTTTGATCAGGATAGAATTGCCACATTTTTCTTCGATTCCCCTTTTCAGGAATTTCACGTTGGTCACCAACAAATCATCACCAACCAATTGACATTTATCTCCTAATTTTTTGGTCAACAAAGCCCAGCCTTCCCAGTCATTTTCATCACATCCGTCTTCGATAGAATCGATCGGATATTTTGAAATCAACTCAGCGAGATAATCAACTTGTTGCTCCCTGGTTCTCACCGCTCCATCTTTGCCTTCGAATTTGGAATAATTGTATTTTCCGCCTTCATAAAATTCAGATGAGGCGCAATCGAGGGCAATAGTAATGTCTTTGCCGGGTGTATAACCGGCGGCCTTTACTGCGGTCAGGATGCTGTCGAGCGCTTCTTCTGTACCTCCTGAAAAATTGGGGGCAAAACCGCCTTCATCACCCACTGCAGTGCTTAAGCCTTTGTCGTGAATGATTTTCTTGAGTGAATGGAACACCTCTGCACCCATTCGCAAAGCATCGCTAAAGGTGGGTGCGCCAACCGGACGGATCATAAACTCCTGAAATGCTATGGGGGCATCAGAATGCGATCCTCCATTGATGATGTTCATCATTGGAAGGGGCAGTGTGTGAGCGTTTGTTCCTCCGAGGTACCTGTACAGCGACTGTCCAGCCTCTTGAGCGGCCGCTTTAGCCACAGCCAAAGAAACACCAAGAATAGCATTGGCTCCCAGTTTGGATTTGGTCTCGGTACCATCGAGCTCGATCATGATTTTGTCAATCAGCTTTTGCTCAAATACTGAAATGCCAACGAGTTCTTCGGCAATTTTGTCGTTTACATTTTCTACAGCTTTCAATACCCCTTTTCCCAGGTATTTGCTTTTGTCACCATCTCTCAATTCCACCGCCTCATTTTCACCGGTAGATGCTCCCGAAGGAACAGCTGCGCGTCCGAGGATGCCATTTTCTGTGATCACATCTACTTCAATAGTAGGATTTCCCCTTGAATCGAGGATTTGTCGTGCATGGATAACTTCTATAAGACTCATATTTAAAAATTTATTTATTTGACATTAATTTAATGAACGTATCGAATAAGTATCTGGAATCATGCGGTCCAGGCGAAGACTCAGGGTGGTATTGAACTGAAAATGCTGGTTTGTTTTTAATCCTAATTCCGGCAATGGTATTGTCATTGAGGTTGATGTGGGTAATTTCCACTTCCTTATTAGCCTCTGCATCTTCTCGTGAAATACAAAAGCCATGATTTTGAGAGGTGATCTCGCAAAGTCCGCTCTCTAAATTTTTGATCGGGTGGTTGAGTCCACGGTGTCCATGATGCATCTTATAGGTTGAAATTCCATTGGCTCTGCCCAATAACTGATGCCCCAGACAGATGCCAAAAAGTGGTTTTTCGGCCTTTAGTATTTCCTTTACCGTATCCACTGCATAGTCCATCACAGCCGGATCGCCAGGGCCATTTGACAAAAAATATCCGTCAGGATTCCATTGCTCCATTTCTGCAAAAGAAGTCTTGGCCGGAAAAACCTGGATGTAACAATCTCTTCCGACAAGATTTTTCAAAATGCTCGCTTTTATGCCTATATCCAGGGCTGCCACCCTATATGTAGCGCTGGCATCGCCATAGAAGTATGAACTTTTGGTCGAAACCAACGACGAAAGCTCCAGTCCATTCATAGATGGAAGCTTGGCAAGTTTGTTTCTCAATTCCTGTGGGTCCAAAATTTCTGAAGAAATTAAGCAATTCATGGCCCCTTTAGATCGAATGTGCCTTACTATACGACGGGTATCTAAATTAGATATCCCTACAATATTGTTTTTCTCCAGGTACTCCTGCAACGAACTTTCTGCAAGAAACCTGCTGTGGATACCGGAATAATCATTAACAACCAATCCTGAAATTTTTGGCTCTGATGATTCCTGCTCGTCGCCTTTTACTCCATAATTACCGATATGTGAGGTGGTATTGACCACCACCTGACCATAATAAGAAGGATCGGTGTATATTTCCTGATACCCCGTCATTCCAGTATTAAAGCAAATCTCGCCTCCGGAAGTGCCCTTTTTTCCAATGGAATACCCATAAAAATAAGTGCCATCTTCAAGTATTAAAACTGCTTTCTCTTTGGTTTGATATTTCATTATATGGTGATTTTTATGCGGTGGCAAAGTAAATTATTATCTGTTACTAATCCAAGGTATGGCTGGTACGTCGTGTCGATTTACATTCGCCATAGGACAAAAAAATAGGGATTAAACCTAAGCTTAATCCCTATTTTTTGATATGTAAAAGTCATAATGTCTTATTCCTTTTTGTCGCTGGAATCCGTATTCGTTTCCTGATCTTCGTTAGATGCTTCATCACTGGTTTCAGAAGTACTTACCTCTGTTGCCTCTACTATTTCGGCTTCGGCCACCGCCTGGGTTTCCACTACATTTCTAGTGTCCTCCTTGGGGCTTTCAGCAGATTTGGTTTTGGTGCCACTGCGACGGCTTCTGCGGGTTTTGGCTTTTGCTGGAGCTTTGTCTCCCAGCATCAGATCATTATAATCTACCAATTCCATGATGCACATATCGGCATTGTCGCCGAGCCTGTTGCCCAATTTTATTATTCTGGTATACCCACCTTGTCGGTCAACTACCTTTTCGGAGATATTATCAAATAACTCTTTTACAGATTCCTTATCCTGAAGATAAGAAAACACCGTCCTTCGGCTATGTGTAGAATCTGTCTTTGATTTAGTAATTATCGGCTCTACATACACTCTTAACGCTTTGGCCTTGGCGACAGTAGTAGTGATCCTTTTGTGAATTATCAGTGAAGAAGCCATATTCGAAAGCATTGCTTTGCGATGTGAGGCTGTTCTTCCTAGGTGGTTAAAACTTTTCCCGTGTCTCATTTTAAATTAATCTTCATCAAGTTTATACTTGGACAAATCCATGCCAAAGGTTAGATTCTTTTCGGCAACGAGTTGTTCCAACTCAGCCAATGATTTCTTTCCGAAGTTTCTGAACTTCATCATATCAGAAATCTCCAACCTCACCAGGTCGCCCAATGACTTCACATCCGCAGCTTTGAGGCAGTTATAGGCCCTTACCGACAGATCCAAGTCATTCAATGGTGTTTTAAGCAACTTACGCATGTGTAGCATTTCCTCATCCACTGCTTCCGGTTCCCTCAGATCTGCCGACTCCAGGATCATGGTCTGATCACTAAACAGCATAAAGTGTTGAATAAGAATGTTAGCTGCACCTTTGAGCGCATTTTCAGGATGAATTGATCCATCGGTTTCTATATCAATAACCAATTGCTCATAATCCGTCTTCTGCTCAACCCTGGTATTTTCAACGTTGTATTTTACATTTTTAATAGGAGTGTAGATGGCATCTATGGGAATAAATCCAAAGACCTGCTCTCCTGGCTTGTTTTCTTCGGCAGGTACATACCCCCTGCCCTTTTCAACTGTCAGTTCTATCTCAAAATCTGCTTTTTCATCCAGGTTGCAAATCACCAAATTAGGATTCAAAATATTAAATGTGGACGTAGCTTTTGAAATGTCACCAGCAGTAAATTTTGTCTTACCTTTTACAGGAATTACAATTTTGGTATCTACGCTGTCGGAAATTTTCTTAAAACGTACCATCTTAAGGTTCAATATTATTTCCGACACATCTTCAACAACACCTTCGATGGTAGAAAACTCGTGAAGAACTCCCGGGATTTTAATTCCGGTAATGGCATACCCTTCCAATGAAGATAGCAATATCCTCCTAAGTGCGTTGCCGATTGTAACTCCAAAACCGGGTTCCAGTGGTTTGAATGTAAACAAACCGTGGAAATCATCGGCCTTTTCCATTGTCACCTTTTCAGGCATTTGAAATGCTAATATTGACATATCTAAATGGTCTTAATTTAAAGCTTGTGAAAAAGATAGTTTCTACTTAGAATAAAGTTCAACGATTAATTGCTCCTGGATATTTTCAGGAATCTCGTCTCTTTCCGGCACCATCATCATTTTTCCTGACATTTCCGAACCATTCCAGTCCAACCAAGCATATTTTTGTGATCTGTTGCTTGTCAAACTATTCACCACAACTTCCAATGATTTTGACTTTTCGCGAATGGAAACCACATCGCCTGCTTTCAAAGAATATGAAGGTATATTTACCACCTCGCCATTCACCAGTATATGCTTGTGCAAAACCAATTGCCTGGCACCTCTACGGGTAGGCGATATTCCTAGTCTATAGACTACATTATCGAGCCTTGACTCCAACATTTGAAGTAAGACTTCGCCTGTAATGCCACTCTTGCGTGATGCTTTGTGAAACAGATTTGCAAACTGACGCTCCAAAACACCATAAGTATATTTAGCCTTTTGCTTTTCATTCAACTGAATCGCATATTCAGACTGCTTTTTCCTGCGACCACGTCCGTGCATACCTGGCCCATACGCTTTCTTTTGCAATGCTTTACTTGGGCCAAAAATTGGTTCGTTAAATTTCCTAGCAATCTTAGACTTAGGTCCTCTATACCTTGCCATATTATTTCTCTAATTAAAATGCGCTTAAACTCTTCTTCTTTTTGGAGGCCTACAGCCATTGTGTGGCAATGGAGTTACGTCAGTAATGGTAGTAACTTCAATACCGGAATTCTGTATAGACCTGATGGCTGATTCGCGTCCGGCTCCTGGTCCTTTCACAAAAACTTCGACTTTTCGCAAGCCAAGGTCGTGTGCTATCTTAGCACAATTCTCAGCAGCCATTTGAGCTGCATAAGGGGTATTCTTTTTCGATCCCTTAAAGCCCATCTTGCCAGCCGATCCCCATGATATCACCTGTCCTACAGAATTGGTCATGGATATAATAATATTGTTGAAAGAAGCTTTGATATGAGCTTGTCCGACAGACTCTACATTGACTACCCGCTTCTTGGCTTTATCTTTTCTTTTCTGTGCCATAGTTATATCTGATTACTTGACTGCCTTCTTCTTATTGGCAACAGTCTTTCTTTTTCCTTTTCTAGTCCTGGAGTTGTTTTTAGTATGCTGACCACGTACCGGCAAACCTCTTCTATGACGCAAGCCCCTATAACATCCGATATCCAATAGCCTTTTGATACTCAATTGTATCTCAGATTTTAATACACCTTCAACCTTGAAACCTTCTGAAATGATGGTACGAATCTTATTGGATTCATCATCCGTCCAATCTTTTACTTTTTTGTCCCTGCTAACTTCGGCATTGTCGAGAATCTTCTGCGCAGAACTCTTTCCTAAACCAAAAATATAAGTCAATGCAATTTCCCCTCTCTTGTTATCGGGAATATCAACTCCTGAAATTCTAGCCATAATTATCCTTGTCTTTGTTTAAACCTTGGATTCTTTTTGTTGATGATATAGACCTTTCCTTTGCGTCTAACTATCTTACAATCACTGCTTCTTTTTTTAACAGATGCTCTAACTTTCATCAGTAAATCTATTTATATCTGTACACTATTCTACCTTTAGAAAGATCGTAAGGCGACATTTCTAATTTCACTTTATCGCCCGGCAAAATCTTGATGTAATTCATCCTCATTTTACCAGAAATATGTGCTACCACCTGATGACCATTTTCCAGCTCCACCCGAAACATCGCATTAGACAATGCCTCCACTATGGTTCCGTCCTGCTCTATCGAAGTTTGTTTAGCCATATATTATTACTCGTTCTTACTTTTTATCTTATGCCATGGCCACTTGAGACCTGCCCTTAATTTTCCCGGATTTCATCATCCCTTCATAGTGCCTCATTAGCAAATAACTCTCTATTTGTTGGAGGGTATCTAAAATAACCCCCACCATGATGAGCAAGGAAGTGCCTCCGTAAAAGGTTGCGAAGCCTTGCGTGACACCGGCAATAACTGCGAAAGCAGGCAAAATGGCAACAATAGCTAAAAACACAGAGCCGGGAAGGGTAATCTTGGTAAGAATGCCATCAATAAACTCTGACGTTTGCTTACCTGGCTTGATGCCTGGCACAAAACCGCCGTTTCGCTTCATATCATCTGCTATCTGTGTTGGATTGATGGTGATAGCAGTATAGAAAAAGGTGAATACTATAATTAGCGTGGCCAACAGAATATTATATGCCGGCGAGGTAAAGCTGGCAAACGCAAAACCCATGTTAGCCAGAAACTCGTTCTTATCTGCAAAATAGTTGCCCAACATGCCAGGAATAAACATAAGTGCCTGCGCAAAAATGATCGGCATTACACCTGCCGAGTTTACTTTTAGCGGAATGTACTGACGCTGACCTCCATACACCTTATTTCCAACAATTTGTTTGGCATACTGCACTGGTATTTTCCGTACAGCCTGTGTCAATGCTACTACAGCCATGATCACAAAAAACAGTGCGACGAGCTCAAGTATGAAGAGTAATAAACCGCTTAATCCTTTGCTTGCCATTTCAGCAAATAATTGCGTTGGCAAGCTTGATATAATACCAATCATGATCAACATTGAAATGCCATTTCCAATGCCCTTGTCCGTAATTTTTTCACCAAGCCACATACAGAATATGGTTCCGGAGGTGAGAATTATCATCGACAGGAACAAAAATATGGTAGAGTTGATTACGATGGCTTCCTGAGGAATGGTTCCCTTGATATAAGCTATTGATTGAGACAAGCAAATAAATATGGTCAACACCCTGGTAATTTGGTTAATTCGTTTGCGACCAGATTCACCTTCCTTCTGCATCTTCTGAAAATAGGGCATTGCCACGGTTAGCAATTGAATTACGATAGACGCTGAAATGTAGGGCATAATACCCAAGCCAAATATGGAAGCATTATGAAAAGCACCACCTGAGAATGCATCTAAGAGTCCCAAAAGACCCTCAGCTTTTCTTGCTGGATCATTGATGATATTTGCATCAATGCCCGGCAAAACGATAAACGAACCCAGACGATAAATTACAAGGAAACCCAATGTAATCAGTATCTTGTCCCTAAGTTCTGTAATCGACCAAATATTCTTAAGAGTGGTAAAAAATTTCTTCATTTTAAAGCTTGCTTATCGAACCACCAGATTTTTCTATCGCTGCAACTGCACTTGCAGTAAACGCATGCGCCGTTACCGTCAATTTTTTGGTCAGCTCACCTCTTCCAAGAATTTTTACTAAATCTTTTTTGCCTATTACACCATTGTCAAGCAACACTTGCAGATCGATTACGTCGCTGTTAATCTTCTCTGAAAGCTCTTGCAATGTATCGATATTTACACCTTTGTAGGCAACCCTGAATTTATTGTTGAATCCAAACTTTGGTACACGTCTTTGCAATGGCATTTGACCACCTTCGAATCCGGATTTGCTAGAATACCCGGATCTTGATTGTGCTCCTTTATGACCTTTGGTCGCAGTTCCTCCTCTGCCTGTGCCCTCTCCACGGCCAATGCGTTTGGTGGTTTTTGTTGCTCCCTCTGCCGGCATTAATGTATGTAACTTCATTTTATTATTCGCTTACAGATACTAAATGACTTACTTTCTTTACCATACCCAATATTTGCGGGGTGGCTTCCACTTCTACAGTTCTATTTACCTTTCCTAAACCCAAAGCTTGAATGGTAAGCTGCTGATCCTTAGGTCTTTTTAACATTCCCCTTGTTTGAGTGATTTTAATTTTCGCCATTGCTCTAACCGTTAAAAACTTTTGACAACTCTACTCCCCTGCCTTGAGATATCGTAAACGCATCCCTCAACTTAGCCAGGGCATCAAATGAAGCTTTGACAACATTGTGTGGGTTTGATGATCCTTTTGATTTGGCCAATACATCCTTTACTCCGGCACTTTCCAAAACAGCCCTCATCGCACCACCTGCAATTACCCCTGTACCAGGTGAAGCGGGTTTCATCAAAACCAATCCTCCACCAAATTTGCCGATTACTTCGTGCGGAAGTGTTCCTTTACGCACCGGAACCTTTACCAAATTCTTTTTGGCATCATCAATTCCTTTGGTAATTGCATCGGTTACTTCATTGGCTTTGCCCAATCCGTATCCTACTACACCGTTACCATTTCCTACAACTACGATTGCGGAAAAACTAAACCTGCGGCCACCTTTTACGACTTTTGCAACCCTCTTGATAGCTACGACCTTTTCTTTAAGTTCGATTTCGCTGGCCTTTATTGATCTGATACTTTTCTGTGACATAGTTGTTAGAATTTTAAACCACCTTCTCTGGCTCCTTCGGCAAAGGCTTTCAATTTGCCATGATAAATGTATCCATTCCTATCGAACACTACATTGGTTATACCATTGGCCATAGCCTTTTCCGCTAATTTTTTACCGACCTCCTTCGAGTTTTCTATATTTACCGTCTTAGCCGCACCCAACTCTTTAGAACTAGATGAAGACAACGTTTGTCCATTGATATCATCTATAAGTTGTGCATAAAGCGCAGTATTACTCTTAAAAACAGAGAGGCGCGGTTTTTCTGCAGTACCACTTATTTTATTCCTGATACCTCTCTTTATTCTCAATCTTCTTGAAGACTTATCTATTGCCATCTTTTTATCTATTTAGCAGCGGTTTTACCAGCTTTTCTTCTGATGCTTTCACCAACAAACCTGACACCTTTGCCTTTGTATGGTTCTACTTTTCTTAGTGATCTGATTTTGGCCGCAATTTGTCCTATCAGTTGCTTATCAATGCCTTCCAGGGTGACGACAGGGTTTTTTCCTTTTAAGGTCTCTGCCGAAAACGACAATTCACTTGGCACTTCAAATAGTATACTGTGCGAATGACCCAGGCTCAATTCGAGCAATCTGTCTTGTGCAACACTTGCTTTATATCCCACGCCGACTAATTCCAGCTCCTTCTTGAAACCGACACTTACTCCTTCTATCATATTGGCAATAAGCGACCTGTAAAGTCCATGCATGGCTTTGTGTCTCTTTTGCTCTGTGGGTCGAGCTACATTCACCACTCCTTCGCCCACTTTAATGCTAATATCCGGATCAACTTGTTGCGTCAGGCTACCTTTTGGCCCTTTTACCGTAACCACATTGCTCGGACTGACCGTTATCGTAACTCCAGAACCAAAATTGATTGCCTTATTTCCTATTCGCGACATTTTCTTTACTAATTAATAAACGTAACATAAGACCTCCCCACCGATATGTTCTTCGCGGGCCTTTTTAGAGGTCATTACACCTTTTGAGGTAGATAAAATTGCGATACCTAAACCATTGAGTACACGAGGTAGTTCCTCAGTGTGCGCATACTTTCTCAGACCTGGCTTGCTTATTCTTTGAATATGCTGAATGGCCGACTGCTTAGTCTCAGGATTGTATTTTAAAGCAATTTTTATATTGCCTTGTGGCCCTGTCTCTTCAAACTTGTAGTTTTGAATATAGCCCTGGTCATGCAATACCTTGGTAATTTCCTTCTTCAGATTCGAAGCTGGAATGTTTACTACCCGGTGATTAGCCTTGATAGCATTTCTTATAATTGTTAGATAATCAGCAACTGGATCCATCTATATTTTGATTAATTTATTACACTTGTTCAAATGGCCTGCAAATGTACGATTTTAAATTGAAAAATGAAATTCCAATTACCAACTCGCCTTTTTAATTCCAGGTATTTTGCCATCGTTGGCCATTTCCCTAAAGGTAACTCTGGAAATACCAAATCTGCGCATATACCCTTTTGGCCTGCCGGTCAACTTACACCTGTTGTGCAACCTTACAGGTGATGCATTTTTTGGCAATTTGTCCAGACCTTCATAGTCGCCAGCTGCTTTGAGGGCAGCTCTTTTGGCGGCATATTTGGCCACTGTTCGTTCTCTTTTTAATTCTCTGGCTTTTAATGATTCCCTTGCCATATATCTTAATTTTTACTATTTGCAAATGGAAGACCGAAAGCTTTCAGCAATTCGTAACTTTCTTCATCGGTCTGGGCATTGGTGACAAAAGTGATGTTCATGCCTGAAATTCGGCTTACTTTGTCTATGCTGATCTCCGGAAAATAATCTGCTCTTTGACGCCAAGTGTATAATTACCCCGACCATCAAAACCCTTTTCGCTTATGCCTTTAAAGTCCCTTACGCGAGGCAATGCTACATTCATTAGTCTGTCGATAAATTCGTACATACGGTCTCCTCGAAGGGTAACTCGAGCACCGATGGCCATTCCCTCTCTCAATTTGAAATTGGATATGGAATTTTTGGCAATGGTCTGCACTGCCTTCTGACCACTAATGGTTGTCAATTCTTCTACGCCAGTATCTACAGCTTTTTTGTCAGCCACACCGGCACCTATACCTTTATTGATAGAGATCTTCAATACTTTAGGAACCTGCATTACAGATTTGTACTGAAATTTTTCCTTTAAGGCTGGAACAATCTCCTTCTGGTATTTATCTTTTAACCTTGGATTAGCCATGTTTAATTAATTCTCCGGTTTTCTTAGAAAATCTTTGCAATTTACCATCGTCATTACGCTTCCTACCTGTTTTGGTAGCCTCTCCGCTAGCAGGGTCTATCAACATGATATTACTGATATGGATAGGTGCTTCGGTTTTTTCAATTCCTCCTTCAGGATGGTTGGCAGAAGGTTTCACATGCTTGGTCATCATGTTTACCTTTTCGACGATAGCACGGTTCTTCTCTTTAATAAGCTCCAGAACCTTTCCTTTCTTTCCTTTATCATTTCCAGCAATTACTACTACTGTATCGCCTTTTCTGATATGGAGCTTTACTCCACTTTTCACTTGCTTTTTCATATTACAGTACCTCTGGTGCTAATGAAACAATCTTCATGAATTGCTTATCCCTAAGCTCTCTTGCCACAGGTCCAAATATCCTTGTACCCCTTGGCTCATCATTAGGATTAAGCAACACAACGGCATTATCTTCGAAGCGGATATATGAACCATCTTTGCGTCGGACTTCTTTTTTTGTCCTGACAATTACTGCTCTGGAAACCGTACCTTTTTTCAATGAACTTGATGACAAGGCAGATTTAACAGTAACAATTATTTTATCGCCAACCGAAGCATATCTTCTATTTGTACCGCCTAATACTCGTATGCATAAAACCTCTTTCGCGCCGCTATTGTCGGCAACATTGAGACGTGACTCTTGTTGAATCATTTTATTTAGCTTTTTCTATAATTTCAACTAATCTCCAACACTTATTTTTACTAAGGGGCCTGGTTTCCATAATCCTGACTGTATCGCCTACGCCACATTCGTTCTTCTCGTCATGAGCCATAAATTTGGTGGATTTTCCAATGAATTTTCCATACATCGGGTGCTTCACTTTTCTTTGCACTTCAACAGTGATGGATTTATCCATGCTATTGCTTTTTACAGTACCGATCCTTTCTTTTCTAAGATTCCTGGTCTCCATAATTATTTCGCGTCAACGGTTTCCTTACTATTCAACAATGTCAGAATCCTGGCAATAGTCTTTCTGGTCTCTTTGATCTTCATCGGATTCTCTATTGGGGATATGGCATGGGCAAATTTTTGCTTTTGATATATTTCCCTTTCGCTTAACAGTCTCTGCTGAAGCTCCTCTACTGACAAGGTATTTAATTCTGAATTTTTCATCTTACTCGGTGTAATCTCTTCTTACTACAAATTGAGTCTTGATCGGTAATTTTTGTGCTGCAAGTCTCAAGGAATCCTGCGCCAACTTCATAGATGTACCGCTTGACTCGAACATGATGGTGCCTGGTTTTACAACCGCTACCCAATACTCAGGAGCACCTTTTCCTTTACCCATCCTAACCTCTGCTGGTTTTTTGGTAATTGGCTTATCCGGAAAAATCCTGATCCACACCTGGCCTTCTCTTTTCATAGCCCTGGTTACGGCAACACGAGCTGCTTCTATCTGCCTGCTGGTAATCCAGCCCGGCTCCAAGGCTTTTAATCCAAAAGATCCAAAGGAAATGGTATGACCGCGCTGGGCTATCCCTTTAACACGACCTTTTTGCATTTTCCTAAATTTTGTTCTTTTAGGCTGTAACATCTTTATCTAAATTTACTTAGTTTAACTCCTTCTTTTCCTTTTTGGAAGCTCGTTCCTTTTTCGGCTATTGCCCTGGTTGGCCTGGTTTCTTGCCGGCTGCTCAGGTACGCCAATATTTGGTGACAAATCTCTCTTGCCGTAGATTTCGCCTTTGAATATCCACACCTTAATCCCAATTTTTCCATACACGGTTTCAGCTTCCGAAACAGCATAGTCGATATCGGCTCTTAGGGTATGAAGTGGTATTCTACCGTCCTTGTATTGCTCAGTCCTGGCCATTTCAGCGCCACCTAACCTGCCCGATGCTTTGATTTTGATACCTTGAGCACCCACCCTCATGGCTGAAGCAATGGCTTGTTTCATTGCCCTTCTGTATGAAATTCTGGCTTTGAGCTGTTGTGCTATTGATTCTCCAACCAATTTAGCGTCCAATTCCGGCCTTTTGATTTCAAAAATATTTATCTGAACATCTTTACCGGTAATCTTCTTTAATTCCTCCTTGATCTTATCGACTTCGGAGCCTCCTTTACCAATGACTACACCCGGACGAGCTGTATGAATAGTAAGCGTAATGCGTTTCAGTGTCCTTTCAATGATGATTTTTGAAATTCCACCTTTTGGGATTCTTGCAAGTACATAATTCCTGATCTTCTGATCTTCGATCAATTTCTCAGAGAAATTTTGCCCACCGTACCAGTTGGAATCCCAACCTTTTACGATTCCCAATCTAAAACCTGTTGGATTTACTTTCTGTCCCATTTTTACTCTTTAGTGTCGTTTGCGCTACTGTTTACTGCTTCTGCTTGTTGAGGATTTGAGCTATCTATGATCAGGGTTACATGATTAGATCTCTTCCTGATTCGATGTGCTCTTCCCTGAGGAGCCGGTCTGAATCTTTTAAGGATTTTACCACCATCAACAGTGATTGATTTTATAAACAAATCTGCATCTTCAAGCCGCGCATCCTCATTGACTATTTGCCAGTTTGAAATGGCTGAAAGTAGAAGTTTTTCCAATCTGGCTGCCCCTTCTTTAGGCTCATATTTCAACAAGCTCAAGGCTTTGTTTACTTTTTTTCCTCTTATCAGGTCAGCAACCATCCTCATTTTACGAGGCGAAGTCGGCACATTTTTTAATTTTGATATAGCTTCCATGCTTACTATTTTTTGCCCTTATCTTTTTGGATATATGCCCCCTGAAATTCCTGGTTGGCGCAAACTCTCCAAATTTATGACCTACCATATTTTCAGTGACATATACCGGGATAAATTTGTTGCCATTGTGCACTGCAAAAGTGTGGCCTACAAAATCCGGTGAGATCATCGATCTTCTTGACCAAGTCTTGATAACTGACTTTTTACCTGAATCATTCATGACCTGAACCTTGTTGTCAAGTCTATAGTCGATATATGGTCCTTTTTTGAGTGATCGTCCCATAATGCTTATTTCTTACCTATGATTAACCTGTTAGAATATTTCTTCTTATCCCTGGTTTTGTAGCCTTTGGCGTACAATCCAGTTCTAGATCGTGGATGACCACCTGATGCTCTACCTTCTCCACCGCCCATTGGGTGATCGACAGGGTTCATTACCACACCACGTACTCTAGGTCGCCTACCCAACCATCTTTTTCTACCAGCCTTTCCGAGCCTCACATTCATATGATCGCTATTGCCCACAGAGCCGATAGTGGCAAAACACTTCGCCAACACCATTCTCATTTCTCCTGAAGGGCTCTTGATGGTAGCATATTTTCCTTCACGAGCCAGTAGTTGAGCATATGATCCGGCACTTCGGGCTATGGAAGCTCCTGCTCCTGGACGCAACTCAATATTGTGGATAATCGTGCCCAATGGAATCTTGGCCAGCGAAAGGCAATTGCCTACGTCTGGAGTGACATCCTCGCCGGAAACGATTTCTGTTCCTACTTTCAATCCCTCTGGTGCCAGTATATAAGATTTGGCGCCGTCTTTATAATAAAGCAATGCAATGCGTGCAGATCTGTTAGGATCATATTCAATTGCTTTGACCAATGCAGGAACTCCGTGTTTGTCCCTTTTGAAGTCTATTACCCTCAATTTTTTCTTATGACCACCACCAAGGTATCTCATGGTCATCTTTCCGTCATTGTTTCTACCCCCTGATCTTTTTTGAGGTTTGAGCAACGACTTCTCGGGAGAACTCTTTGTTATCTCTTCAAAAACAGGGGCCGTTCTGAACCTCTGCCCTGGTGTTATCGGTCTAAGTTTTCTAACAGCCATTTTATAATCAATTATATATTACCGTAAAAATCTATGACATCTCCTTCTGCAAGCGTCACTATTGCTTTCTTAAATGAAGCAGTCCTTCCTGATATCACCCGGGCCTTGGTAAATCTCGATTTATCCTTTCCCTGGTAGCGCATCGTAGCTACTTTATCTACAGTGACACCATACATTTTTTCCACGGCTCTCTTTATTTCTACTTTATTAGCAGTTTTCTCCACGACGAATCCGTACTTTCCTTTTTCATTAAGCTCAGAAACTTTTTCTGTAATTAATGGTTTCTTTAGTACTGTCATATCTTGTTAATTCAAAATATTTTCAATTTTCACAATAGATCCTTCGCACAAGATCAATTTATCGGCATTAAGTACATCATAGGTATTGATGTCGGTAGCCAAAGCAATTTTCACCTTTGGGATGTTTCTGCCAGATAAGATTATATTCTTATCCACTTCAGGAATAACCATAAGGGTCTTTTTACCATTCAGCGCCAGGCTTTTGATCATTTCCAGATATACCTTAGTTTTTGGTGTATCTAGTTTAAAATCTTCAAGCACCACAATGTTCTCATCTTGTATTTTGTAGGCAAGGGCAGATTTACGCGCCAATACCTTTACTTTCTTATTCAATTTAAAACTATAGTCTCTTGGCTTGGGGCCAAAAACAGTTCCTCCTCCACGCAGCAAAGGTGATTTGACACTGCCCATTCGAGCTGTACCTGTGCCCTTTTGCTTCTTCACTTTTCGTGTAGATCCACTTATCTCAGCACGCTCCTTCGATTTGTGCGTGCCTTGCCTTTGGTTGGCGAGATATTGCTTTACATCCAGGTAGATAGCATGATCATTTGGCTCTATTTTAAATACCTCATCATTAAGCGCTGCTTTTCTGCCGGTATCTTCACCTTTTATATTTAGAATTGCGATATCCATCTCAATTATTTTTCTAATACAACATATGAATTCTTACTTCCCGGTACTGAGCCACTCAATAATATGAGGTTTTTTTCAGGAACAATCTTAATCACTTCGAGGTTGATCACCTTTACTCTATTGCCACCCATTCGACCTGCCATTTTCATTCCTTTGAATACCCTGGCAGGATAGGAACAAGCACCAATGGAACCAGGCGCTCTAAGTCTATTGTGCTGGCCATGGGTAGATTGCCCAACGCCTCCAAAATTATGTCTCTTTACAACTCCTTGAAAACCTTTACCTTTTGAGGTGCCAATGGCATCGAGAAACTCTCCTTCTGCAAAGACTTCACCAACAGAAATCACCTTACCAGTCTCAACAAGATGGTCAAATTCATCCCTGAAATTTCTAAATTCAACTACCTTTTTCTTTGGCGTTGTTTTAGCTTTGGAAAAATGACCCAAAAGGGCTTTGGAAGTGTTTTTTGGTTTACGCTCACCAAATGCCAATTGAACGGCTTTATAACCATCCGTCTCCACATTTTTTACTTGCGTTACTACGCAAGGACCAGCCTCTACTACTGTGCATGCGACGTTTCGTCCATCGGCACTGTAGATACTAGTCATCCCTATTTTCTTTCCTATTATACCAGACATTTCTAAAAATGATATGCTTTTAATTTATTTTTCAAAGCCCTTTTTGTAAAGGATTGCAAAGGTAGTGAATCTACTACTGATTACAAAATCAGAATTGAAATTAACCCTAAGCTTTTTGCAAAAAAAAGAACCAATAACCATATTGGTTCTTTTTCTGGCTGTAAAAGCTATTTCTTAAACTTTTATCTCTACGTCTACGCCACTAGGAAGCTCCAGCTTCATGAGGGCATCAACTGTTTTGGTGCTGTTGGAATAGATATCCACCAACCTTTTGTAGGTAAACAATTGAAATTGCTCGCGCGATTTTTTGTTTACGTGAGGAGACCTAAGCACGGTAAAAACTTCCTTTTTTGTTGGCAAAGGAATTGGCCCACTAACTACAGCACCTGTTGTTTTTACTGCACGCACGATTTTTTCAGATGACTTGTCAACTAAATTGTAATCGTATGACTTTAATTTTATTCTTATTTTCTGGGTCATTTCCTTATGATTAACCTTCTCCTTTAGATTTCTTGATTATTTCTACAGCCAAACCGGATGGAACGGGATCGTAATGTGAAAATGTTAATGAAGCAGCTGCTCGTCCGGACGATATCGTCCTCAAATCTGTTACATATCCAAATAACTCAGATAGTGGAACGTTTGCTTTGATCACTTGCGCACCGGCTTTGGTATCCATACCTTTCATTAATCCCCGACGCTTGTTCAAATCGCCGGTGACCGGACCGGTATACTCTTCCGGAGTCACTACTTCTACAGACATAATCGGCTCCAACAACTGAGGGCTTGCCTTTTTTGCTGCAGCTTTAAATCCCATTCGAGCGGCCAATTCGAAAGATAATGAATCGGAATCCACATCGTGGAATGAACCATGGAACAACTTCACTCTCATGGACTCCACCGGGAAACTCGCCAAAGGACCATTGCTCATGGCACTTTCAAATCCTTTTTGAATGGCTGGAATAAACTCCTTTGGTATCACACCGCCGACTATTTTATTATCGAACTCCAGTCCTTCTTTGCCATCTTCTCTTGGCCCTAATTCGAAGACAATATCTGCGAATTTACCACGACCTCCACTTTGCTTCTTGTACACTTCCCGATGCTCGATCGTAGCAGTGATACACTCTTTGTAAGCTACCTGAGGTGCTCCCTGGTTAATTTCCACATTGAACTCGCGTTTCATACGGTCAATGATGATTTCCAGGTGCAATTCGCCCATGCCTTTCAGAACAGTCTGGCCGGTTTCTTCGTCCGTCTGAACACTCAAAGTGGGATCTTCCTCCACCAATTTAGCGATAGCCGCACCTAATTTATCAACGTCGGCCTGGGTTTTGGGCTCAATGGCATAACCAATTACAGGTTCCGGAAAGCTCATGGACTCCAAAACAATCACATGCTTTTCATCAACCAGGGTATCTCCTGTTTTGATGTTCTTGAAACCAACGCCTGCTGCAATATCTCCGGCTTCTACCTGACTAATCGGGTTTTGCTTGTTGGCATGCATTTGCATAAGTCTCGAAATACGCTCTTTCTTCTCTGTCCTCATGTTGAATACATACGAACCAGCTTCGAGTTTGCCAGAGTACACCCTGAAAAACGCAAGTCTTCCTACAAATGGGTCTGTGGCTATCTTAAAGGCCAATGCAGAAAATGGTTGATCTGCACTGGGGTGTCTTACTTCTTCCTTTTCAGTATATGGATTGAATCCTGCTACAGGTGGCAGATCGACAGGAGAAGGCAGATATTCGCATACTGCATCAAGCAGCATCTGTACACCTTTGTTTTTGAAAGCAGAACCAACAAGTACTGGAGAAAATGACATATCGATTACTGCTTTTCGAATGGCAGCCTTCATTTCATCCGGAGTGATAGAATCTGGATCTTCAAAAAATTTCTCTAAAAGCGCCTCATCGTATTCGGCTACACTTTCTACAAGTTTTTGTCTCCATTCTTGTACCGTCTCCACCAGATCATCTGGAATAGGTACAGTAACATAGGTCATTCCCTTGTCTTCTTCATTCCAAATCATTCCCTGATTGGTAATGAGATCCACAACACCAACAAATCCATCCTCAGCACCTATGGGCACTTGAAGCGGAACCGGATTTGCTTTCAATTTTTCTTTTATATCTGATACAACACTGAAAAAATCAGCGCCGGCACGATCCATTTTATTTACAAAGCAAATCCTCGGAACTTTGTACTTATCTGCTTGTCTCCAAACTGTTTCAGACTGAGGCTCTACACCAGATACCGCGCAAAAAAGAGCAACAGCACCATCTAATACCCTTAATGACCTTTCGACCTCAACCGTGAAATCGACGTGCCCTGGTGTATCGATGATATTGATGTTAAATTCTTTAGTTTCAGGCAATACCTTGCCTTGCTCAGTTGGATATTTCCAATAAGTGGTGGTAGCGGCCGAAGTAATGGTAATACCACGCTCCTGCTCTTGCTCCATCCAATCCATCACTGCGCCACCTTCATGTACTTCTCCGATCTTGTGCGTAAGACCCGTATAATACAGGATTCGCTCAGTGGTGGTGGTTTTGCCAGCATCGATGTGAGCCATGATGCCGATATTCCGTAAATTCTTAAGATTTTTCTTTGCCATGTTTCAATTAGAACCTAAAATGTGAAAACGCTTTGTTCGCCTCCGCCATTCTATGCGTATCATCCTTCTTTTTTACTGCGGCACCTTCGTTTTTAGATGCAGCTATTATTTCGCCAGCCAATCTCTGTACCATGGTTTTTTCACCTCTTAGACGAGAATATTTGATCAGCCATTTGATGCCTAGCGTACTCTTTCTTTCTGGTCTTACTTCGATGGGCACCTGAAATGTCGCACCTCCTACTCGTCGGCTTTTCACCTCCACGTAAGGCATTACATTATTCAATGCAGTTTTCCAGGTATCCAAACCGTTCTCTCCGGTTTTGGATTGAACAATTTCTATCGCATCGTAAAAAATGGAGTAAGCCACATTCTTTTTGCCCTCCACCATCAGATAATTTACGAATTTGGTAACCAGTGTTTCCTGAAATTTAGGATCAGGTAAAATATATCTCTTCTTTGGTTTTGCCTTTCTCATTGTACTGGATATTATTTGTTTTTAGGCCTTTTAGCACCGTATTTCGATCTTCCTTGCAATCTTCCGTCAACCCCAGCAGTATCTAAGGCTCCGCGAATAATATGATAGCGTACCCCGGGAAGATCCTTGACCCTGCCACCTCGGATCAACACAATAGAGTGCTCCTGAAGGTTGTGTCCTTCGCCCATGATGTAAGCGTTCACTTCCTTTGTGTTGGTGAGCCTTACCCTGGCTACTTTTCTCATTGCCGAATTGGGCTTCTTGGGGGTGGTAGTATACACCCTGGTACAAACCCCCCTGCGTTGAGGGCAAGCATCTAAAGCTCTGGACTTTGACGTACTGGTCAACTTTTTTCTACCTTTTCTTACTAACTGCTGTATAGTAGGCATACTATTATTGTATTAATGAATATCACTATATTTTTTTGGGACTGCAAAGGTAAGGATTTAGATTACATTAAAAAATGATTTCAAATAAAAATCAAGCCTCTCCAACTGTACCTCCAAAATTGATTGGAAACTTTGGCACCTCATCGCTTTTCTTGATGGCGCCAAAAGTTTCCTCATATTTTTCTATATTATCTTTCAAGGCATAGAGCAGGCGCTTGGCATGTTCAGGTGTTACCACGATTCTGGCTTTTACTTTGGCTTTAGGCACGCCTGGCATAAGCCTGATAAAATCGATTACAAACTCACTATTGGAGTGTGCGATCATTGCCAAATTTGAGTAAACACCTTCTGCAATCTCTTCCGAAAGCTCAATATTGATTTGATTTTTCTTAGGATCTTTTTTATCTAAATCCATTTATTTCAGTATTTGGATTCTATCTCTTCGACCCTGTTGAATTCCTCTTTTGAAGCGATCAGCGAATCGTATTCTTTTTGTGAAGTCACTATCATGCGTTCGTATTCCTTCAGGCCTGTTCCCGCAGGAATCAGGTGGCCGACAATTACGTTTTCTTTCAAACCATTCAGGTAATCTGCTTTTCCTCTTATAGAGGCTTCGCTCAATACTTTTGTGGTTTCCTGGAAAGAAGCCGCAGAGATAAAACTTTCCGTTCCCAAAGATGCCTGGGTTATTCCCTGTAAGGTAGGCTTTGATACCGCAGGTTGAGCGTCACGCACCTCGACAGGTTTTAAATCTCTTCTCTTCAGGCTTGAATTTTCGTCACGCAGTCTTCGGCTGGTGATGATTTGTCCCGCCTTTAAGGTTTCCGAATCTTTAGGATCTATCACTACTTTTAAATCCATTATCGAGTCATTTTCTTCTCTGAAAACCCAGCGATCTACCACTTGCCCGTTTAGGAAGCTGGTATCGCCGGAGTCTACGATAGAAACCTTTTGCATCATTTGCCTTACAATAGCCTCAATGTGCTTATCATTGATCTTCACACCCTGAAGACGATATACTTCTTGTATCTCATTGACCAAGTACTCCTGTACCGCAGTCGGGCCTTTGATGGCCAAAATATCAGCCGGAGTGATGGCTCCGTCAGAAAGTGCCATACCTGCCCTTATAAAGTCATTGTCTTGAACAAGGATATGCTTAGAGAGTGAAACAAGGTACTTCTTTTTGACCCCATCTTTGGATTCAATGAAAATCTCCCTATTACCTCGCTTTATACCCCCATAAGTCACCACGCCGTCGATTTCGCTGACTACGGCAGGGTTTGATGGATTTCTCGCTTCGAACAATTCCGTGACTCGTGGCAGACCTCCGGTAATATCGCGGGATTTACCCATGGTACGAGGTATTTTCACCAACACTTGCCCGGCCTTAATTTTGGTTCCATTGTTCACAGCCAGGTGAGCCCCAACCGGAATATTGTATGAAATCTCATCTCCGCCTTTGGTTTCAATGATTAGCGCGGGGTTCTTGGTTTTATCTTTAGAATCTATAATTACTTTCTCCCTGTGACCGGTTTGTTCATCCGAAATCTCACGATAGGTTAAGTTTTCTTCTATCATGTCGTATTTGATGGTACCGTCGGCTTCGGTAAGGATCACGGCATTGTAAGGATCCCAGTTGCAAAGCTCCTGATCCTTTTCTACAGTTTCTCCATCTTTTACTCTCAGAAATGCACCGTAAGGGACATGATTGCTGATCAATACTTTTTTGGATTTAGGATCAATGATCTTTAATTCACCTGATCTTCCCATCACTACGTCAACTTTGTTGTTTTCATTGTCGGTAGTGGATATGGATCGCAATTCTTCAAACTCAACCACACCAGAAAACTTCGCTTTAATCCTTGCATCTACGGCAATATTCGAAGCGGTACCACCACGTGGAAGGTTCTTAGTGTAAGCTGCGTGCCTGGCTCTCCGATAGATTGGGCAGCAATTACTCCTACAGCTTCACCTTTTTGTACCATTCGACCAGTAGCCAGGTTTCTACCATAGCAACGTGCACAAACTCCTTTTTTGGTTTCACACGTCAATACTGATCTGATTTCTACTTCTTCTATGCTGGTTTCATCAATTCTCTTGGCAATATCTTCATCAATCTCCTGATTGGCGCCAATGATCAATTCTTCGGTAATCGGATCGAATATATCATGAACGGTAACCCTGCCCAATATGCGTTCGGACAATGGTTCCACGATGTCTTCGTTGTCTTTGAGTGCCGTAACAACGATACCCCTTAAGGTATCACAATCAGCCTCATTGACCACTACGTCTTGCGAAACATCCACCAATCTTCGCGTCAGATAACCAGCATCTGCAGTTTTCAATGCGGTATCAGCCAAACCTTTTCTGGCGCCGTGTGTGGAGATAAAATATTCGATTACATCCAGTCCTTCTTTGAAGTTGGATATGATTGGGTTTTCAATGATTTCACCTACCGAACCAACGAGGTTTTTCTGAGGCTTGGCCATCAGACCACGCATACCACCTAACTGGCGTATTTGTTCTCTTGAACCACGGGCTCCGGAGTGCATCATCATGTAGATAGAATTGAAACCCTGCTTATCTTCCTCTAACTGCTTCATCAGCGTAGAGGTGATTTGAGAATTTATCCTTGTCCAGATATCAATCACCTGATTGTACCGTTCGTTGTCGGTGATCAGACCCATTAAATAGTTGTTCCAGACTTCTTCTACTTCAGCTTTTGCTTCGCTGATGAGTTCGTCTTTCACATCTGGAATCATCACGTCATTCAGTCCTATGGAAAGTCCGCCTTTGTAGGCTTCCTGAAATCCAAGCGTTTTGATATCATCCAGGAACTTGGCAGTGGTATCCATGCCTGTAATCTTGAAGATATCAGATATGATAATCTGTAACTTTTTCTTCGACAGCAATTCGTTTACATATCCCACTTTTTCGGGGACATGCTGATTGAACAGGACTCTTCCGGCAACTGTCTCAATAAGTTTCGACTCGAGCTCACCGGCTTCATTTCTAACCTTTACCCTCACTTTGATATACGCATGTTTTGAAATGCGTCCTTCGTTGAGCGCTATGATCACTTCCTGCGCACCGTAAAAAACCTTACCCTCACCGAGTTCAGGTTCCTTTTTAGTCCCTCGCCTACCTTTGGTCACATAATAAAGACCCAAAACCATGTCTTGTGAAGGAACAGCAATAGGTGCTCCGTTGGCAGGGTTCAAAATATTGTGAGAAGAAAGCATGAGGATAGATGCCTCCAACACTGCCTCCTGACCCAAAGGCACATGCACAGCCATCTGGTCACCGTCAAAGTCAGCGTTGAATGCCGTACATGCCAGAGGATGCAATTGAATGGCCTTGCCTTCAATCAATTTGGGCTGAAACGCCTGGATACCCAGCCTGTGCAATGTAGGAGCTCTATTGAGCAATACCGGATGACCTTTGAGCACATTTTCTAATATATCCCAAACCACAGGATCTTTTCGATCTACAATCTTTTTCGCGGATTTAACCGTTTTCACTATACCACGCTCAATGAGCTTGCGTATAATAAATGGTTTGAAAAGCTCAGCAGCCATGTTTTTGGGCAAGCCGCATTCGTGCAATTTCAATTCAGGACCAACGACTATTACTGAACGTCCGGAATAGTCAACCCTTTTACCCAGTAGGTTTTGACGGAAACGTCCCTGCTTTCCTTTGAGCATATCACTCAGAGATTTTAGCGCCCTGTTTCCATCGGAGCGTACGGCATTTACTTTTCGCGAATTGTCGAAAAGTGAATCCACAGCCTCTTGAAGCATCCTTTTTTCATTTCTCAAGATTACTTCCGGGGCTTTAATATCGATCAACCTTTTGAGCCTATTATTTCTTATGATTACCCTTCGGTAAAGGTCGTTCAAATCGGAAGTTGCAAACCTACCACCGTCCAGGGGAACTAAAGGACGTAATTCTGGAGGAATAACAGGAACCATTTTGATCACCATCCATTCCGGACGATTTTCTATTCTCGTCCTGGCATCTCTAAACGCCTCAACCACACGCAGACGCTTGAGTGCTTCTGCTTTCCGTTGTTGCGAGGTATCGGTAGCAGCCTGGTGTCTCAACTCATAAGACAGTTCATCGAGATTAATCCTGGACAATAGCATTTCCAGTGCTTCAGCACCCATTTTTGCTATGAATTTTTCAGGATCGTCATCGTCAAGCATTTGATTCTCCCTTGGCAATTTGTCAAGGATATCCAAATACTCGTCTTCGGTGAGGAAATCCATTTTGCTGATACCATCATCTTCTTTGATGCCTGGTTGAATGACCACATACCTTTCGTAGTAAATGATCTGATCCAGCTTTTTGGTTGGCTGCCCCAGGAGGTATCCAATTTTGTTGGGTAGGGAACGGAAATACCAGATATGTGCTACTGGTACTACCAATTCTATATGACCCATGCGCTCACGTCGGACTTTCTTCTCCGTCACTTCCACCCCACAGCGATCGCATATAATCCCTTTATACCTTATTCTTTTATACTTTCCACAATGACACTCCCAGTCTTTGACAGGGCCAAAGATTCTTTCGCAGAACAAACCGCCCATTTCGGGTTTATATGTTCTATAGTTAATGGTTTCAGGTTGTGTGACTTCTCCATGGCTACTTTCCAATATGGATTCCGGAGATGCCAAGCTTATGGTAACCTTGGTAAAGTCACTTCTCAGTTTTTTATTTTTTCTGAATGCCATAATATATTAGTGTATGATATTTTAAAACCTAATCGGTTATTTATTTTAATCCAGGGTGATTTCCAATGCCAAGCCTCTTAGCTCATGTACAAGTACATTAAACGACTCAGGTACATTTGGTTTGAGCATGTTTTCTCCCTTAACGATAGCCTCGTATGCTTTAGCTCTTCCTATCACATCATCCGATTTGATGGTGAGAATTTCTTGAAGTACATGCGATGCGCCAAAGGCTTCCAACGCCCATACTTCCATCTCGCCAAAGCGCTGACCACCAAACTGTGCCTTACCGCCAAGTGGTTGCTGGGTAATCAATGAGTATGGTCCGATAGATCTGGCGTGCATTTTGTCATCGACCAAATGGCCCAGCTTCAACATATAGATTCTGCCTACGGTCACCTGCTGATCAAACCTGATTCCGGTCAGGCCATCATAGAGATAGGTACGTCCGAATTCTGGCAGCTTTGCAGCCTTTAATTCTTCTTCCACGTCTTTCATGGTGGCACCATCGAATATCGGCGTTGCATATTTTCTGTTCAGAATTTCTCCTGCCCAGCCCAGCACAGTTTCATAAATCTGCCCCAGGTTCATCCGTGATGGTACCCCAAGCGGGTTGAGCACGATATCTACCGGGGTGCCATTTTCGAGGAACGGCATATCTTCCTGGCGAACGATCTTTGCCACGACCCCTTTATTTCCATGTCGCCCGGCCATTTTATCACCAACTTTCAGCTTACGCTTTTTAGCAATATACACTTTGGCCAATTGCACTATACCCGCCGGCAATTCATCTCCAACTTCGAGTGTAAACCTTTCCCGCTTGAATTCGCCGGTGTATTCGTTTCTCTTGATCGTATATTTTTTGATAAGCTCAACGATAAGATTGTTGGTTTTGGCATCATCGGTCCAATTGTCATAATTGAGGTCAGTGATCAGGTTGACTTCTTCCTGCACATTGTAGTTGCTCTCATCGCGGTAAACATTGCGCTCAGGGAACAATTTGTCCTCAATTACTTTAGCATTGAACTTAACGCCCTTGCTTAGTATTTCATCACCAAATTTATGTCTGACTCCCTGGCTGATTTTGCCATCGAGTAGCGCGGTGATTTTCTTAATCATCATAGACCTGGCACCAAGTAGCTGCTTACTATACGCGGCTTTGAGCGTCTCCACATCCTTTTTCGATTTAGCCCGCAGGTCTTTGTCCTTTTTAGGTCGAGAAAATAGTTTAGTATCAATTACCACGCCCTGCAAAGATGGGGAAGCTTTGAGCGAGGCATCTTTCACGTCTCCGGCTTTGTCGCCAAATATGGCTCTCAGCAGCTTCTCTTCCGGTGTTGGATCTGTTTCTCCTTTTGGAGTGATTTTCCCCACCAGGATATCGCCTTCTTTCACATCGGCACCTATTCTGATTATTCCGTTTTCGTCGAGGTTTTTTACTGCCTCTTCACTTACGTTGGGAATTTCTGAAGTGAGTTCTTCTTCACCCCTTTTGGTGTCACGTACTTCCAATTCGAATTCATCGATATGAACCGAGGTGAACACATCATTGCGAACTACGCTTTCTGAAATTACAATTGCATCCTCAAAATTATATCCCTGCCATGGCATAAATGCCACTTTTAGGTTGCGACCCAAAGCCAATTCACCATTTTCAGTAGCATAACCTTCGCACAAGGCTTGTCCTTTCTCTACCCTGTCTCCTTTAAAAACAATTGGTTTCAGGTTGATGCATGTGTCCTGGTTGGTTCGTCTGAATTTGATCAATTCATACGTCTTGATGTCATCATCAAAACTGATGAGCTTTTGATCATCAGAAAGATCGTATTTAATGGCAATCTTATTGGCATCGACATATTCTACTACTCCGGTACCTTCGGCCAAAATCAGCGACCGGCTATCCAGAGCTACCCTCTTTTCGAGACCTGTACCAACAATAGGAGCCTGGGGTTTCATGAGAGGAACAGCCTGGCGCATCATGTTGGATCCCATCAAAGCACGGTTGGCATCGTCATGTTCCAGGAAAGGTATCAGCGAAGCGGCCACAGAAACTATTTGGTTTGGCGCCACATCCATATACGACACTTCTCCTTTTTCTACGATAGGAAAATCGCCTTCAAATCTTGCTTTCACCTTTTCATTGATGAACAAACCGTCATCTTTGAGCGGTGCATTGGCCTGGGCAATATTATGCGTATCCTCTTCTTCTGCGGTGAGATAAATGACATTACTAGACATATTCACCTTGCCGTTGTCGGCCTTTCTGTATGGTGTTTCTATAAAACCCATACCATTTACTTTGGCATGTACACATAGCGACGAAATCAGACCAATATTTGGTCCTTCGGGTGTCTCAATGGTACACAAACGGCCATAGTGGGTATAGTGAACATCACGAACTTCAAAACCAGCCCTTTCTCTCGACAAACCACCTGGCCCTAAGGCTGACATACGTCGCTTGTGGGTGATCTCTGCCAATGGATTGGTCTGATCCATAAACTGAGATAATTGGTTGGTGCCAAAAAAGGAATTGATCACGGACGATAGAGTCCGTGCATTGATCAGATCGACTGGTTTAAAGTCCTCATTGTCGCGCACGTTCATTCGCTCCTTGATCGTTCGGGCCATTCTGGCCAAACCAACACCAAACTGGGTGTAAAGTTGCTCACCGACAGTTCTAACGCGTCTATTGCTGAGGTGGTCAATATCATCGACTACGGCTTTGGAATTGATCAATCCAATAAGATATTTGACAATGAGGATGATATCCTCTTTGGTTAATACCCTGACATTTGAATCGATATCCAGTCCGAGCTTTTTATTAATTCTATATCTTCCTACTTCTCCAAGATCGTATCGCTTGTCTGAGAAAAACAAGCTTTGGATGATATCCCTTGCTGTTTGCTCATCAGGTGCCTCTGAATTTCTAAGTTGGCGGTAGATCTGCTCTACAGCTTCTTTTCCGAATTAGAGTTGTCTTTAGAAAGTGTATTATAAATGATTTGGTAATCATTGATATTGATGTC
>JAAUQL010000055.1 GCA_012033595.1 Cyclobacteriaceae bacterium
TCGACGGCAATCGGCTCGTTGCTATCCGAAATACCAATGCATCGATGCCAAAATGCCCTGTAAGCAATTGCCCATTAATGGTGATTTTTATGGCCGCAACATCATAAGGAGTCTGGTCGAAAAAGAACCTGAACAGGCGACCTTCTATGGGAATGAAATTGGGCTCGAACGTATTCAAAAGATACTCCTGACCATTGCTGTCGTAGGCAAATATTTGGTGGATGCCACCCGGATTATGAGTCTCGGCTATGGCGATTTGCCTGATGCGCATGGGTTCGTTAAACCCCACCTTCACAAATTCTTCCTTGCCCTTTTTCTTTGGCGACCAGGCATTGGGGCTGGCGCCAAGATTGGGCAACACATTGGGCTTGCCTAGCACCTGATTGACCGAATATTGCCTTTTCCCAAATTCCGACGAGTGCTCCAGGACTTTGTCAGCCCATTTTACCGACTGTCCATAGGAATTGAGCGCCATAAGGAGCAACGCAAAGAAGTAAAATTTTTTCATCTGTCTTTTATTTAGCATTCTGCCTCTTGCTGCATCTACCCTTGGTGTGTTGGCAGCAGGCCGGTTTTATTAGTTGGAATATGGTTGTAATCAATAGCGAACTTTAGGGGCGGCAGGTTTAAAAAACCTGTAACCCATCGAAATTTCAAATGATCCAGTGCCTCTGTTGTTATATCTCAGTGAAGTAACATTCCAGTCGTAGCTGAAGCCAAACTGGAGATTGTTCGTCAAAAATTCTATGCTTCCTATCACTGCGTCCTGAACCCTGTACCATGCCCCCACTCTGGTGATCAAATTACTCATTTGTCCTCTGGTATCAAAAGGCAATTGATACGAAAGAAATGAACCAAAATTGGTTTGGTTTACCTGATCTTGCAATTGAGATAGGAAATTAGCAGAAAGGGAGGCTTTTTGACTAAGCGCAAATATCATCCCGCCGTGAAGTTTGTACAGTACCGGCAGCCTGTTCAGGTTGCCGTCCAAAACCGATTCATCAGGATGGTTGAGGTGGCCGGCACTAAAACCAGCGTACATGCTCCTGATATTCTTCTGGTCTGAATTGGCAAAATATCTCCAGAAGGCTCCGGCGGTTATATCCAAAAAAGTACGATTCTGCAATTGGTCAAATTCGGTCGGTACCACGGTGTTGTCAAAGCCAATGAAGGGATTGTATTGTTCGCCCCATTGCAGCTTATCACGGTCTATGTTTTTATGAATAAAACCCAACTGCATACCAAAGGTGAGCCTGTTAACGGACTTGTTGGAAAGGTGAATATTGTAGGCAAAGGAGGCATTTCCTCCATAGGTCTTCAAGCTTGATCCCTGACCCGCCTCATCGCCATAAAAAGACAAGCCCACACCGCCGATATGACCTTCGGGGATGACATGCTTATCGGAAAAATAGGGTATGATGAGTGAAACCTGGGTGGTGGTGTAAGGAAAATCGAGACTACCCCATTGAGACCTGTGGGCAAAGTTGAGGTACATGTTCTCCTCTTCACCAATCAAGGCCGGGTTGAGGTAAACGGCAGAGTTATAGAACTGCGAGAAAACCGGATCTTGCCCATGTACCTGAACCGCCCCTGCCAATACCAGGGTGAAGATTCCTAAAACTATACTTTTTAGCATTTGTGTTTACTTTACCTGGGTAATGGTGCCGGTGCGTTCAAATTTTTCGCCTTCAATAAATTTACCTTTTAATAGATAGGTGTACACATTCAATTCCTGCTGCACGTTATTGTTGTTATTCACGCCGTTCCAGCCTACAGAATTGGCTTCTGCAAAACTATTGCTTTGGTACATTACTTTTCCCCATCGGTTCACAATTTTAAAATCGAACCCATCTTCATCTACATTGTTTCCATATACTTTTACCACTTGGTTTTCAGGATTTTGGGCCGTGGGGTTAAAAGCATTAGGCACATAAAGTTCGTCTTTTGACAATACGGCCAATTCAGCATTACCTTCGCCCGAGCAACCATCCTGGGTCACTACCAGTGTCACCGTATATACACCACCCTGGGTGTATTCTGTCGAAGCTAATGTCGCAGAGCTGGTGTTTTCATCACCAAAATCCCAGGCATACTCATCGTAGCTGTTCATTGCCGGGACAAAGGTGATGGTAGAATTGGTAAGAATATCATCAGCAGGTGAATATTCGAACGATGCGTCGATAGCCTCGTTGATGACTACCTTTTTGCTTACCGTTTTCACTGCACAGCCGTTATCAACTTCGGCATAAAACACCACTTCACCGGTTTCATTGTCCGCGGGGGAATAGCTGGCATTGAGTTGGTCAGCATTGTTGATTACGCCCTGGCCTTCGGTTGTCCACTTCACAGCAAGGCCATCAGTTTCACCAAGCAGAGCCAACGCAATATCTTCGCCAAAGCAAGTGCTTGCAGGGGCATCTATTTCTACATTGATATCTTCAGTGCCATCGCTCACTACGGCCAACCCATTTACTTCACCACCACAATTGGCGTCATCTACCCTTACCAGGGAATATGTACCCGTTTCGCTTACGGCAAATTCGTAGCTGCTTTCACTGGTGGTCACTGTGGTTTCTGTACTGCCATCTGTATACACAAAACTAAAAGGCGCTACTCCGCTAAGGCTTACTTTTACCGTTGCCACACCATCATTGCACAGTACACCTTCGGTGGATATCATTGCCCTGGGCGATGGGATTAAGGCCACCTCGATGCTCCCCTCGGCACTACCAGAACATAAGGCATCCGTAACACTAAGCAAGGCAAACTCCCCTTCTTCTGTAATTGGAATATCCAGCATATCTGCTGAGGAATTGGCGCTATAGCTTTTTCCGTTGATAGAATAAGCCACCGTCCAGGGGCCTTGGCCTGTGAGCGAAACTTTGGCCACCGGATCATTGATGGTGCAGCCATTGATGAATTCTTCAATTTGGGCTGTTGGTAAATGATTAAGCACAGTGGCTTCTCCACTCACTATACCGTTTTTGTTCTTGTCCTTTACCGATGTCAGCGTTATGGTTCCTTTTAATACAGTTTCTAAAACATAGTCATTTACCTGAACATCTTCATACTTTGCTGTTTCGGTGCCGTTGGTAATGACAAATGACCACGGTGCTTTGCCTGTCAGGGCCACTTTTAATTTGGCCGGTGCATTTACATCACAAATACTGGTGTCTCCACTGATTTTGGCTGTTGGTATTTTTGGAATATCGGTAGTGTCAATGGCTCCGGGGTTGGCAGTGATGTAGAATACTGCATCGTTGAAGTCATCATCACCGGCAGGTCTTTTATTGTCTTCGAAGCAGAGCAGAAGTTTCTCATCTTGCTCATAATTCAACAAAATGGTTTGTTGTCTGAATTCCGGGGTAGTATAAGTATTCAGCTTTGGGTCTGTAAACACAATGTGCGAATCAATACAAATGGAACCTTCATTCCAGCCTTTGGCAATAAGGAAGTAGCCGATTCCTGTGCCTGCCGGAAACGACCCCAGCAGAATTTTCTCGCCAGGATTTACAGTGCCGGGTTGGCTTACATTTGGAAAAAGCACCACCATGCTGTCCAAGTCATATACCGTGGAAGGTGGGTTGTTGATGTCGTAGGTATAGTATCCTAGCGTGTTTTTCCAGCCGGCACCTTCATGTACCATGGTCAGAAATACCTCGCTGGCTTCATTTAGTTCGGTATTGAACCTAACCTCGTCATTGAAATATTCGTCGTTTTCTGCCACACTCACCGTTTCTGGCAGCGCCGTGGTCACAAATTTGATCAGGTTGCTGGATACCAGATCGTTTTCCGGCTCAAGGTAATTGGGCTTGCCATTAGCATCCCAGGAGCCAAGAAACCTGAATTTTGAAGTCAACGGAGCATTGATCGAGTCACAATTTGCTGCCATTGAAATGGTATGAAGCCCTGATAAGAGCATCAAAATGATACTGAAGGTGGCTGGAAGATGTATTCTTTTTATCATAACAAAATGAATTTATTCATCATTAAATAATAGTTCTTGGCACCGTCAACGGCTTGTCCAATCAATTCTACGTTAATTCTACTATAGCTTTAAATGCTTTTTGCGTTGCAAACTTAGCGCTAAATATTATTTAAAAACAATTGCATGTTGGAATATTAATATTCAAGCTTCTATTGGTTTACATGTCATTAATTTCTAATCCATGTAATTGGTAACCCCTTTTATCAACTTTTTATTATTTAATATTAATCGGGTAATTCAGTGGCTTTCCAGGGATGGAGGTAAAGCAAAAAACTTTTACTCAAAACTGAAAAAACAAGCCAAAATGCACTCCAATTCAAATTTTTAGAATGCGATCCTTTATGATTACGTCACTGGATAAAGATCATTTCAATGCTAAATTTACGTAAATATCTGGTGGATTTGGTACGGCATCATTTCTATTTTCAGCTTAAAATTGACAACTTTATCATGTAATACTTCGGCCTTGGGGTGCACTATAGTCGGAGCCTGGTGTAAAATGCATGCAAATCTTGTATGGGCTTAGGTGGTTCGACTGGGAAATTTTAGTACCATAAGCTCAAAAATATATGCTGATCAAGGCTAAATTTGGCAATGGAGCCTGATTGCAACCATTTTATAAACAAGTTTTACAGTGAAACAGAACTTTTATGTGTTTGTCTTTGGCGCGGCGATACTGCTGGCGCTATTATCTTTTTACTTTTTGTTTTATCACCAAACAAGTTATGACGGGAAGGTTTTTAGTTTAGAAATAAACTCCATGAAGTATGATCTTCAGCAGCCGGCAGCTCGATGGGAATTGCCTGGGGAATTGATGGAGATTTCCGGCCTTTCTTATTATAAAAATGATCTATTGACTTGTGTACAAGACGAAAAAGGCAGGCTGTACTTCTATGATTTGATAAAAAAAGAGGTAGTGCGTGAAGAAAAATTTGCTAAAAAAGGAGATTATGAAGGGGTGGAAATCGTGCGAGATACCGCTTATGTACTGAAGAGCAATGGAGAAATCCTCTTTTTTGCGATTGGTGCAGATTCCATTGGCGAGGTAAACAAAATTAAGACCGGGCTGCAAGCTAAAAATGACACCGAAGGACTTGGATTTGCAGCAGGCTCCAACCGCCTGCTGATTGCTTGCAAAGAAAAGGCGGGCGTGGGCGAAGACAAATTGCCCAAGACCAGAGCCATATATAGTGTAGAACTGCGCACCAATCAATTTATACCTGATCCGGCCTTTCTGCTGAATGAAAAAGATTTTATGGAAAAATTGAAGCAAAATAGATTACCGCAAAAAAACCATTTGCCCTTTAAACCCAGTGGCATCGCAGTACATCCAAAAACTAATTTTATTTTTGTTATTGCTTCTGTCGGACACATGCTGGCTGTCTTGGATATGAAAGGCGCCCTGATCGATCTGCTGCCACTAGATCCGGATATCCTCATCCAGCCAGAAGGCATATGCTTTGACCCCGAAGCGAATTTGTATATTTCTTCTGAGGGCAAAGGTAATAATGGATATATTGTAAAATTTAAATCATTAGAATAGTAAAAGCTTGTATTTGATGCATGCTCGTGTGAAACTTCAACAATCCCAAATCTCAAGTGACAAAGCTCAGAAAAACTCCAAAAGCGCGAAATTCAAAACCCGCAGGGGCTTTTGAGCACTTGGTTTTTGAGTTTTGACCATTTTTTATTGTTTGATTTTGTCAATTAGTGTTTGAATAGAGATTATGAACGGCTTATTAGCCAAAAGTTTATTTGAATTTAGTCCAGTTCATTTTACAATATATTTCGATGCCTCAAACCCAATAACCCAATTACCAACATGATCATATACCAGGTAGATGCATTTACAGACCATGTCTTTGGTGGCAATCCCGCTGCTGTTTGCCCTATGCAACGTTGGCCTAAGGACGAGCTAATGCAGCAAATAGCCATGGAAAACAATCTTTCGGAGACCGCCTTTTTTGTGCAGGAAGAAGATGGTTTTCACATCAGGTGGTTTACGCCTGAGGTAGAGATTGACCTCTGCGGCCATGCCACACTTGCTTCGGCTCATGTCATTTTTCATCATCTCCACTACCAAAAGCCGCATATTAATTTCCGCTATGGCGGCGGACTGCTATCGGTACAAAAAGAGGGTAAATTGTTGTCAATGAATTTTCCGGCCATAGCCTCAATGGAGGCGCCTGTCACCGACCAACTTACCATGGCCATGCGCAAAAAGCCCGGGGAGGTTTTCAAAGCAAGGGATGCTATGGCCATTTATGAGTCTGAACAGGACATCCTGGAATTGCAACCTGATTTTGTGGAAATGGCAAAACTGGACTGCATGGGGGTGATCGCGACAGCCCCTGGAGAAAATGTTGATTTTGTGTCCAGGTTTTTTGGCCCCAAAGTAGGCATCAATGAAGACCCCGTCACCGGATCGGCACATTGCATGCTGGTGCCCTATTGGGCGAGCCGGCTGGGCAAATCAAAACTCAATGCCAGGCAGTTGTCGAAGCGTACAGGCACATTGTTTTGTGAGCACAAAAATGACCGGGTGCTTATCGCCGGAGAGGCAGTCACCTTTATGATTGGTGAAATCAATTTATAATCGGCCTTTGCACCATAAATTCCGAACTTTTTGTTTAGAACGATTTTAAATGCCTATTTTTGTACGCTCAAAATTCAACAACTCATAAATAATGGCATACAACTTACTAAAAGGTAAAAGAGGGATCATCTTTGGTGCACTCGACGAGAAGTCAATTGCTTGGTTGACGGCAGAAAAAGTTCATGAAGAAGGTGGCCAATTTGTGTTGACCAATGCACCCATCGCCATGAGAATGGGCAAAATACACGAACTCGCCGAAAGATGCGGAAACAGCCAGGTGATACCTGCAGATGCCACCTCGGTAGAAGACATCGAAAACTTATATAAAGAATCCTCAGAAATCCTTGGCGGTAAAATTGACTTTATTCTCCATTCGATAGGTATGAGCCCAAATGTGCGCAAAGGACGTGACTATGGAGACCTCAATTACGAATGGTTTTTGAAGACCCTGGACATTTCGGCACTTTCATTTCATAAAGTGATGCAGGTCGCTGAAAAATTGGATCTGATGAATGAATGGGGTTCCATCATTGCCCTGTCTTACATAGCCTCTCAACGAACCTATCCTGACTATTCGGACATGGCACAGGCCAAAGCCATGCTGGAGTCCATCGCCAGAAGCTACGGCTACAGAATGGCCAGAGACAAAAAAGTACGTGTAAATACCATTTCGCAATCGCCCACGGTAACTACAGCAGGCACCGGCGTCACTGGTTTTGATATTTTTCATGAATTTGCAGATAAAATGTCACCCCTGGGCAATGCCACTGCCGCTTCATGTGCCGATTATATCGTGTCCATGTTCTCTGACTTTACCAGAATGGTGACCATGCAAAACCTGATGCATGATGGTGGTTTTTCTAATTCCGGAATTACCTACGAATTTATCGACTATCTAAAAGGTGCCGAAGCCAAACAAGACAGGTAATAATGCTTGTTTTTCCCAATGCCAAAATAAACCTCGGACTCAATATTATCAGCCGCAGGCCAGATGGATATCATGAGTTGGAGACCTGCTTTTACCCTGTCATGTGGCAGGAAGCGCTGGAAATAACAGAGGCTGAAACTTTAAAAATGACCGTGACCGGCATCGACGTTCCGGGTGAGGATGACAACATCGTGTTGAAAGCCTATCACTTGCTTGCCAAAGAACATCAGATGCCACCGGTTCAGATTCACCTGCACAAAGCCATACCTATTGGAGCCGGACTGGGAGGTGGATCTGCCGATGCTGCTTTTGCCCTCAAACTGTTGAATTCACTATTTTCCCTGTCGCTGACCGATACGCAACTCATGCAGGCCGCGCTTAAACTTGGTGCAGATTGCCCTTTTTTTGTTAAAAATAAAGCAATGCTGGCCAGTGGAATCGGAGAGCAACTCACCAGCACCAGTTTGTCCCTGGATGGGTATTATATGGTATTGGTGTATCCTGATATTCACATCTCTACCAGGGAAGCTTATGCTGGAGTACATCCCCAAAAACCCCAGGTGGGTATAAAGCATATTGTAGAAGAAACCCCCATAAGCCAGTGGAAAACATTGCTGGTCAATGATTTCGAAAAAAACCTATTCGAAAAGTATCCGGTGTTGGCTAAAATAAAAACAAAGCTTTATGATGCCGGCGCGCTATATGCGGCCATGTCTGGTTCGGGATCGTGTATTTATGGCATTTTCGATGAAGAACCATTCCCGACGTTTCCGCACACTTATCAGCTATGGAAAGGCATGCTTTAATATCCTGGCAACCGCTTTGCGACCTTGTAGGCTGATTCGGTTAGCCAACTTTGCTGGCTTGCCTGCCCAGCAGATACTTCCTGTGCCGCCAACATTGCTCAAAAGAATTATTACGGAGAGAATGATCCCTTTGGCAGCGCACCAACTTTCTCAGCACCATCTTAGCTGCCTCCGTGGCACCATTGACTGTGCCGGTCGATATACAGTAATTTTATCTTATAATTTTTTACAGATATTTTTTTAGTCTGACATTTTCAATAGATTTGTGCCCCGATTGAAAAATCATGCCTTGGGGTTTGATTTTAAAAAGCCGAAGTGGCGGAATTGGTAGACGCGCACGACTCAAAATCGTGTTCTTTCGGGAGTGTGGGTTCGATTCCCACCTTCGGTACTCAAAGCCTCAAACGTTGAGGCTTTTGCTCTCTAAATGGCTAAGTGCCAATATGCCCAGATGGCGAAATTGGTAGACGCGCTGGTTTCAGGGACCAGTGGCCGCAAGGCTGTGCAGGTTCGACTCCTGTTCTGGGTACAATCTAAAAGACCTAATTGGCTATTTATCTGCCAGTTAGGTCTTTTTTTTTTGACTCCGTATGGCACCGGTTACAAAAAAAGGCTAAGCAACGCCTGCCCGGTCGATCCCCGTTGTTCGCTCCCGTAATAATCATCTATCGCCTTCCGGATTTTCTTTAGGGCTATGCCCATCTGATTTTCGATGGTTTTTGGCGACAACTGCAAGAGTTCGGCTACTTGCTTGTAGCTCATCATGTCTTCACGTATCATCCTGAATATCACCTGGCACTTCTCAGGCAGGTTGGCTATGGTTCGTTCTATTTGCGTGTATAGTTCTCCGGCTATCATCAGGTTCTCGGGTTGGCGGTATTCCACCAGGCTCGATTGGACAAATTCTGATAGTTCTTCCGGGTGGTTTCTGTTTCTTTTCAGATAGGTGAGTGCCTGGTTCTTAACCGATCTGAACAAGTAAAATTCTAATTCTTTTACCTCCACCAGGTTTTTTCGGGCGTTCCACAATTTTAAAAAAACATCGGAGACCAACTCTTCACTGAGCATATCTGATTTGAGATACAAAAAGGCATAGCGGTAAAACCTCGGATACAGCAAATTGAAAAAGCGTTCAAACGCTTTTCTGTCGTCGTTTGCCATCTGGTTTACCAACTGGTTCAGTTCTTCTTTCACCTCAATAGCTTATGCCAAATTTTGTTATCACCCTGCAAAATAAAAAAAAGTTTTAGTCTAATCGCTATATGGGTACAGGCCAAATACCACAAAGCAATGTGGGGTTGTTGCAGGTTGATCGTCGCTGGTTGTCAGTCTCATGTGATTTACGCTGATGATATTATACGTGTTTGACCTCTACACACCCGCAGCTTAAGCCAACCTGCTAAGCTATCATGTCATTAAAGCTATCGCCCGGCAGCTAACTGCTATTTATATCTGCATTCCTCCGGTTTCGACTTCACATAGTAATCCTTGAAATTTACCGCCTTGGGATCCATGCAGCCTTCGAGGTTGAGCAAGGTGATGTTGCGGAAATCGACCGGCTGGCCTTCGCTTTGCAATGCGATGTACCCTTGGGTAAGCAATTTGCCATCAGGTTTCAGCGCCGGGTCATAGCCTTCTACCACCCCACCACCTATTTGGGGATCATTGTATTGCAATACCGTATCGCCGTTGATGAGGTGAATAATCTTCGAATCGCCATAGACAATCAGCTCGGCCTGTACCCATTGATCTCCTTCGATGGTGGGCGAGCTGGAGTTGAGGCAATGTCCGGGATAGCGTTGCCCCTCATAGACTATCTCGGTGCCGGGTGAGCACATATTGCCGGTTGGCCTGGGTTGGCCATCGCCCAGACCACCAAGAAACTGCATTTCCACAGAAATGGGCCAGTTTTGGTCTTTTGGCATGGTACGGGGGTCTTGTGAGTGAAACATCACACCACTGTTCATAATGGTGTAGCCCGGCGCTCCCGGATACAGCTCACCCACCAGACGGTACTCCAGCCTTAGTTTATAATAAGAATAGGGTTGCGTGTAATACAGATGCCCAAACTGATCGTTGAAAGCCCCTCCGTATTGATCGTATCGTGCTTTGATAATGCCATCTTCCACACGAAAGGTCTCACCATAGTTTTCCCCCACCTCATGGTGATGTATTTTCACGATCCAATCGTCAATATCTTTACCATTAAATAAGTCCTTCCAGTCTTCATGGGTGACACTGTATGGGGCTTGTGCATGCACTACCGGATACAATACACTCATTAATACCATGAAAAAAGCATAGTCCAAAAGATTAATAGCTTGCCCATATAGGTGTTTTTTTGTTTAACGGATATGATGGAAATAATTATTTTAAAATACGCATTTTGGCCATGAACTTAAAGAAAATGTGGTCTTGTTGAAAACATCGGGCAACACAAAATTGGTTGGGCTCCCAAACCCTGCGGCATCCAGGCCTGTCGTCTTGCTTTTTGTTTTTGGGCTATAAGTGGTTAAATACTGGCTGAAGCAGCTAAACCTTCGATTTATTGGCTTCCAAGGTCTGAGTGGCCTTTCAATTTTCATAAACATAATCGCGTGTCAACCGTTAATTTTAAAGCATTTGAAGCATAAAACACAATTGTATTATTCGTTTAACAATCCAAAAAATTTAATCTAAAAACTATGTCAACGATCAGACTTGGGGATGAAGCCCCAAATTTCACTGCCGAAACTACCGAAGGCAAAATCAATTTTCACGAATGGCTCGGCGACAGCTGGGGTATTTTATTTTCGCATCCTGCCGACTACACGCCGGTCTGCACTACTGAGTTGGGCGCAGCGGCCAAATACAAAGGCGAATTTGACAAACGCAATGTAAAAGTAATGGCCCTGAGTGTCGATGGCCTGCAATCGCACAAAGACTGGATCGGAGATATCGAAGAAACTCAGGGCACGGCGGTCAACTTCCCGATCATAGCCGATGAAGACCGCAAAGTGTCTTCGCTTTATGACATGATACACCCCAACTCCAACGACAAATTGACGGTTCGCTCGGTATTTGTTATTGGCCCGGACAAGAAGGTGAAATTGATCATCACCTACCCTGCCTCTACCGGCCGCAACTTCGACGAATTGCTGCGTGTCATCGATTCGCTGCAACTGACCGCCTACCACAAGGTGGCAACCCCGGTCAACTGGAAATACGGCGATGATTGCGTCATTTCACCGGCGGTAAGCAACGAGCAGGCCAAAGATTTGTTCCCAAAAGGATTTAAAGAAGTGAAGCCTTACCTGCGCATGACCCCACAACCCGTTTGAATGTGAGGTGGAAGAAAATTGTAAGCAGCATTCTAAAGATGCTGCTTTTTTTTGGTCTGCATGGGCACAATGTAGAAGGAAACTATTTCTATTTCGCTCAGTAAAACGCACATTAATCTTAAGTGGCGTGTTGCCATGAAATATGCATTTTCATTTTGATACGCCACCAACCATTAATCCAACCGTAAGTCCATTTTTCCGCGGGTATCCTGCACATTTTGTGGCTTCATTTTCCAATAAGCTAACTTAAATCATAGTTTTGATTGAGGAAAATGGTTTATTTTGGACTTATTCACCACGCAATCCATACCGATCACAGCGGATTCAATATTCCGGAATTTATCTATTCGATTTACAAATGACTAATTGCTGATAAGATGAAATATTTCAGGTTTTTATTTTCAGGATCTTTTATGGGGATGTTGCTCGTCATATTTGCCATATCAATAGGCTATGCTACCTTTCTAGAAAACGACTTCGACTCTACCACAGCCAAAATGCTCATCTACAATGCCCGATGGTTTGAAGTACTGATGTTGTTGATGGTGGTCAACTTTGCCGGCATGATCTTCACCCGGCAACTATATCGCAAAAGCAAGCTCAACATCCTGGTGATCCATGTGGCTTTGGTGGTTATTATTATCGGAGCGGCCATTACCCGATACGTAGGTTTTGAGGGTCAAATGCACATTAGACAAGGTGAAACCTCCAATCGCTATACTTCGCTCGACCACTACATGAACGTGCATATTGAAAATGGCGGTGTACAGAGCGACATCAGCAAACGCATCTGGCTATCTCCGGTCAATTCATCCCTCTTTCATGAAAATATGAATTTTAATAATTCCGAATATACCATCTCGCTCGATCGCTACCTGCCCAATGCCACCGAAGCGCTGGTGCCAGATGCCAATGGGTCTGCATTGCTTAGCCTTGCCACCGCCGGACCAAATGGCCGGGAAGATTTTATACTTCACGATGGCCAAACGGCCATGGCCAACGGTTCCTCCATTAGTTTTGGTACGGGTGACACGTCGGGCGATATTCAGTTTACAATAGTCAATGGCCAGCTAAAGGTGAAAAGCACCCTTTTTGCCATGATTGCCGATACCCTCCACGCAACCGGTTTTGCCCCCGTAAAAGCGGGGGAAGTAATGCAACTGCCCAATATGAACATGATGGTGAAGGACTTTGCCGAGAAGGCAGTTTTTAGTTATTTGCCGACACAAGAAGCCGGACAGGCCACCGCACAGGTGGCCAGGGCAACCGTAGAAAAAAACGGTGAAAAAACCGAAAGGTATATTAAGATGGGGGCTTGGGAGCAAATAGACATGGATGGAGACCTGGTATCTTTGCGCTTTGGCAACCAAAACTGGGTGCTTCCTTTTTCTTTGCGACTCAACGAGTTTCAGCTCGAAAGATATCCCGGCTCCATGAGCCCCTCCTCTTTTGCCAGCGAAATCACCCTGATAGATAAAGAAAACAATGTGGAACGTCCGTTCCGGATATTTATGAACAATATTCTTGCGTATCAGGGCTATCGTTTTTATCAGTCGTCGTACGACCAAGACGAAAAAGGCACCATACTCTCCGTCAACCACGACTTCTGGGGTACAGCGGTCACTTATTTTGGCTATGCTTTGCTCTTTGGCAGCCTAATCGTGTCATTCTTTACCAAAAAGACCCGTTTTACCCGGGTTTCGGAGCAGATTAAAGAGACCCACGAGCAACGCAAAAAGCTAGTAACGACGGCCATGGTACTGCTGCTCACCAGTGTGGCTGCCTTTCCGGTTTTGGCCAAAGATGCCAACGAGATCAGTAAAGCTCATGCCGCTGCCTTTGGTAAACTGCTGATTCAAAACAAAGATGGTCGTATTATTCCGGTAAATACCACCTCAAACCAAACGCTCATGAAGATGTACAAGAAGAGCAGTTTTGAGGGGCTCACTCCGGATCAGGTCTTTCTGGGAATGATATCGAACGCTGAGCATTGGAAAAACCAGCCAATCATAAAAGTCAGTGACCCCGACTTGCAAAAGACGCTGGGCATTAGCGGCAATTATGCCAGCATCAACCAATTTTTTGACCAAAATGGCCAGTACATCCTCAAACAACAGATAGATGCGGCCTACGCCAAAAAACCTGCCATGCGCAACATGTTCGACAAAGAACTGATCTATGTGGATGAAAGGGTGAATGTGGCCTATATGATATTCAATGGCTCTATTTTCAAAATATTACCCAACGCCAATGAGCCCAATGGCCATTGGGAGTCGCCGCTGGATCTGCATCAACATGCCACCGCCGAGAGCGTGACCACGGGCACCAGACTTTTTATGGACTACCTGGGCGCACTGTACAAGGCGATACCTTCGGGCAACTATAGCGAGGCAGATGCGGCCCTGCAAGCTCTAAAGGCTTTTCAGATAACAAATGGAGGCAGCATCATTCCTTCTCAGACCAAAATAAACGTGGAGGTTTTTTATAATAATACCAATATTTTCAAAAACCTCTTCCCGGTGTTTATGATGGCCGGCATCGTTTTGTTTGGCTTTTTCTTCATTCAAATATTTAAGCCTGCTCTGCAGTTCAGGCTGGTGCTCAACATTTTCGTTGGCATACTCTTGCTTTGCTTTGCCGCACAGACAGTAGGCCTTGGTCTCAGATGGTACATCGCCGGCCATGCCCCCTGGAGCAATGGCTATGAGTCGATGATCTATATTGCCTGGGCCACTATGCTCGCGGGTTTTATCTTTATGCGAAAAGCGCCCATCATATTGTCGGTGACATCTTTGCTTACCGGAGTTACCCTGCTTACCGCACATATGAGTTGGATGAATCCCGAAATTACCAACCTGGTGCCGGTGCTCAAGTCGTATTGGCTCACCATTCACGTGGCCACCATCACGGCCAGCTATGGCTTTTTGGCCCTTGGCGGACTCACCGCTTTCCTCAACCTGATGATTATGATATTCAGGAACAAAGACAACGCCTTGCGGGTAAACCTGACACTCAAAGAGCTCTCGCTGATCATCGAATTGTCCTTTACTATTGGCCTCATTCTGCTGGTGATTGGCAACTTTTTGGGTGGTGTATGGGCAAATGAGTCCTGGGGTCGGTATTGGGGCTGGGATCCCAAGGAAACCTGGTCGCTGGTGACCATCATTGTATATTCATTCATCCTGCACATGCGGCTTATCCCTGGTTTTAGAAGTACTTTTTCCTTCAACCTGCTCTCTATGTTTGCTTTTAGTTCGGTACTGATGACCTACTTTGGGGTCAATTATTACCTGTCTGGTTTGCACTCCTATGCCTCGGGCGACCCGGTGCCTGTGCCCTCGTTTGTGTACTACACCGTGGCCATAATGGTTTGATCAGTGTGCTGGCAGGCTACAATGACTATAAAATGAAAGACAAATCAGAATTGGCAGAAGAGGCTATTTGAAATGGTATGTGCAGGCAAGTCGGCACGCTTAGCTTACCCGCCTGAAATGCCTTACGGCAAATCAAAACTCATTCAGGTCTTTGGATAGGTAGTTTCTCAAGGGCGCTTCAATGAGCTTTCCTGTCAGGTTGAGGTAGCTTATATATGTCTTGAATATACTGCGCTCAGTTTGGATCTTTTTGTCCATGAGTTCAATCAAAAATTCATTCCATTTGATCAGATCCGACATTTTTATTCCCTTACCGGGAATTTGAAGGTTAAGTGGATTTTGCCGATCCATGTTTTTTAGTTTATTGGAAATTTCGTGGTATTGACCGGCAAAATGATCCATCCTCAAGACGGCCAGCTCAATATCCCTCCGGTTGGTCTCGGTTTGTGCGTACAAAATGGCTTCATTATCCATCAGGTTCAGCTTGCGGCGATTGAGCTGCGCTTTGTCCGGATTGACGATAGGAATGCGTACCCCGATTTGGTACCCGAAATGATCCGAAAAACCATCCCCTCTATTCACATCGAAACCGGCCTGAAAGTACCCGATATTGCGCAGCGATTCAGATTTTTCGATATTGAATCGCTCTGCTTCCAGCGCATTTTGCTGGTCGATCTTCACCAGCTCAATGTGCTTGCCCCCAGGCTGCTCTTTGAACAATGCGAAAAGGTTGAGGATATCCTGCGTTTCAAGGAGCGCGGCGTTGCGCCAGGAAATGCTGCCCTCAAATGACTGCATATCTTTCATCATATACTCCAACTCATCAATTGACAACTTGGCATCGACCAAATCCATTTTCAAGTCCAATTCGTCGGATTCCGCATCGATCAGATCTCCCATGTCCATGGCATATACGCCTTTGCCCTGGCTCATCATGTCTATTATTTCTCTGCTGGTTGACAGCAGCCTTTCTATGTTCTCCTTCTTTTTATATTCAAAGTAGTGCTCCAGCACCAAACTGTATCGTTCAAGGAGTGCGTCGTTAAGCTTGTCCTGGTACACGGTATTGAGCAGGCTCACCTGCTTGTGATGGTATCTTTTGTTGGCTTTGAGTTCGGAGGGGTTGCCCGGGGTAACGCGCAGGCGATAATCGTCGAGCGTGAAATCGGCATTTTCTGAGCCAATTCTCACCTCCAGACGATTGATCCATGGACTATTGAAATTGTTGTCTTTCAAAAAGTTAAGCTTGGCTTGGGCAGGTGCCAATGCATTGTCGTTGCGGGCCGATGAGAGAAAGGAATCTAAACTGAACTGTGCACCGGAAAATATTGGTAAAAATACCAGCCACATCAATATAGCAAGCGAAAATCCAGACTTCATAGGCTAATTTTTGATGATTACAAATACGCGTTCACCATTCAAAAACTTGTTGTTTTCGGGTATTTTGATAAACACCTCCTGTCCCCACATCTGTATATTTTGATTGCTTTTGAGCCTGCTGGGGTATTCAATGATTCGTGAGCCAATTTCGGTCACCTTGCCTTCGATGCTATAGCTGCGGTTTGTCGATTCTACAGTTACCCCTTTACCCACTTCCATCTCGTATTTATAACCTTCGTTCATCACCGCTTTGATCACCGTGGGATTTGATTCGTAGATCGAAAGTATGGTGGAATAGGGTGATAGGAGTTCGCCTGTCTGCGCATTTACACTTCCTACCGTGCCGTTGATCCCGGCCTTTTTCACCAGTTCACTTTCTTCGAGAAGCAGCATTTCCAGTTCCTTTTGCAACTGGCCGGCTAGTATCTCATAGTTCTTCATCTCCTCATCATGCACCTGCCGGGAAGCGGATGTTTCAAGCTGGTATTGCTTCAGCACAAGTTCGCGTTGATTAGTCAATACACCCAGTTGCACTTCGTAATACGACCCTCCACTACTGCGGCTGCTATCGTTCATGCCCGTCAGTTTGCCAAATTTGTCCGATAACTGTCTGTTGCTCCGCTCAATTATTTTTAGTTGTTCTACCTCACCATCAAGCTTGCGAAGATCAGCATCCTTTTCTATGGCCTGCTGCATTTGCTTTGCAGCAAATTTTGAAGCGGCCAAAGCCCGCTCCAACTCCAGTCTGGCTATATCGTTGTTCTTCTTCTCTACATCCAGACGCAGGTCGGGTCGCTCCACTTTCACCAACAAATCGCCGGGCTGTACGGTTTGCCCGGCCATCACATATATTTCAATGATTTTTACGGCCTTGTGGTAGCTCACCGCCATTTTCATAGGCTCCACCTGCGCGGTAATGGCGTGTGTGGTTTCTCTGAAAACCAATGAGAACAATAGTAAGGATACTACGATGAGCGCGAAAAAGAGGATAAAAAGGTATTTTTTGATTATGATCATAGCCTTTCGGAATTGTCCCTTCGAATCAGTTTTACATTGCTCACCCCGGCTATTTGCATCAGATTGCGGGTGAGATCCTTCTGCCCGCTATCGTTTTTTAGTGAGATGCGGTATTCGTAGCGCTCGCTTTCTGCCTTGCCCTGACCCAGGCTCATAAAAAAATAACTGTCGCAATTCTTTTCCATAAAACCGACCACTTCAGTTATGGTATCTTTCTGTGCCAGATTAAACGTGAGCGTGTACAGATATAGGTACGACTTGCCATGAGGCGAAAAATAAAGCATAAACGCCACAGAGCAAAAAATTAGCGTTCCGGCTATAGCGATGGAATAGCCATAAACTCCGGCAGCTATGCCCACGCCAATGCTGGCAAAGATGAAGATGATATTGCGAGGTTCGTTGACCCGAGTCCTAAACCGGATAATGGCAATGGCGCCAATGATCCCAAAACCTACAGCGACATTATTACCGACGGACATAATGACCATGGCTGTGGCCGGGGAAGACAAGATCATGGCCTGAAAAAAATTGCCAGAATAGGAAATTCCTCTAAAGGTGTATTTGTAGGTGAAGGCGATGACAGTGCTGAGCACAAAGGCCAAGAGCAAAGAAAAAACCGCCACCTTAAAGGAAGGAAATTCATAATAAGAATGATCTATCAAACTGTCGAACATGGTGTTTAGCGTAAGGTGCGTGAAAATTAAGCATATTCCCGGTTGCTGCCTTGGTGCCGGTAAAAAACATAAAAGTAAGGATTATATTGAGATGTGCGATCTTAACATTTGCATAATTTAACCCGGCATATTCCGGCCATCTGTCCAGGTCTCGTTTTGGACTAAATATGTCTTTTGCGGTCTGATCAAATGCCGGCAAAGGTGTATGGGATTTTCATATAATTCTTGTCTGGAACGTTCCGTCCGCAACTTTATTGGCCAACTGATTTTTGCACCATTTGGCTTTTTTATCACTCTTCGAACTCCACCGTATAGTCCAGGGTCATTTTGAGGGCATGAACCTGGCTTTGCTTCACACCGATTTTCATGGTGCAATTGGCCGACATGTTCTGCCACCGGATTTGCGCATCAAAATCTTTCACCAACTTCATTACATGGCTTAATTGCTCATAAGCGAAGTGCAAGGTCAGTTCACTGAGGATAGCAATTTCCTCAATGCTATTGTTGGCAATGGCGTCCGCAGCAGCGCGCTTGTACGCATTCACCAGGCCGCCCACCCCCAGCTTGGTACCGCCAAAGTAGCGTACCACCACTATCAGTACATTGGTGAGACCATGTGACCTGATCTGTCCGAGAATGGGGTCGCCTGCCGAATGCCCCGGTTCGCCATCGTCGTTGGCACGGAATTTTTCCCCATCATGGCCTAAGACATACGCATAGCAAAGGTGACGCGCATCGTGGTATTTCTTTTTGAGCGCTGCCAGTATTTCTTTTATTGCATCTTCGTGATCTACCGGGTAAGCTAAGGAAAAAAACTTGCTGCCTTTTTCCTTGTAAAACCCTCAGCAAAGCCACCGAGCGTCAGGTATGTATCTCTATTTGCCACTATCTCATTAGGTAGTCGAGGATATCCTGATATGAAAGCAAAAACAAGGACAATACGGCGAGCGCAAGACCCACAAAATTGATCGCGGAAAGACGCTCCCTGAACAACACCATGGCGGCAACGGATGAAAGCATGATGATGCCCACGTTGTAAATCGGATAAAAAACCGCCCCATTGTTATTGAACGCTGTGAGGGCGCGCAATACAAAAAACAGGGAGAAATAATTGACAATACCTAGCGCAGCGCCTCCAAGTACATTTTTCAAATCAAATTTGCCCTTGCGAAAAATGAGCGAGATGAGACCAGCCACGGAAGCCCCGGCAAATAGCGCAATGGTAAATGCGCCTACATTGGTGGGATTGATGAGTTGATGATTGCTGTAGTTGAGCGAAATGTCTATCAAACCGCCGGAAACAAATACAATAAAAGGGAGAAGGAGCAAATATCCTTTGCCATGCGAAATTCGAACACCGGTATTTTTGCGGATGGAACTGAGATAAATGGCCACTAAGGCTAGCGCCATCCCTGCATAATTGAACAACGAAAAGGCCTTGACTTCGATTTTCATAAACAACAAGCTGAAAAGCACGGGGAACATCAGCGACATTTTGCTGGCAACGGAAGCCACCGAAACTCCAAGCAACTGTGCGGTAAGCGAAGCCGCATAAAAACCGATGACCAACATGACGCCAATAAAAATGGCCATCAAACTCCAGGGCGCACGATAGTCCATAGTGAGCAAAATCGCCGGCTGGTCAATAAAGAGAAGCCCTACCGCTACACAGACCATGTAATTGACCACGATAGCCTGCATATTGTCGATTTTGTAGCTGGAAAATGCCCGGAAAACCAAAAAAATGGCCGCATTTGCCGCGATACCGAGAATCAAATATATCATGGGGAGGAAATTTGGCACAAAGAAAAAGCTTTCCTTTTCAAATTCATACTAATTTTGCCAGCTAAATAGCAGCTCTTGAAAACCTTCGATTTTATTACAGATCAACTGCCTTTTGGCTATGCCTACAATTTCGACAATTACTTGTTCAATAAGATAAAGCACATTAATACTCAGGGAATTGCCGAACGAGCCGACTACTTTATCATCAACAACATAAAAAAACGCATTGAAGGTAAGATTCATTTTCTATTAAGCGGCCATACTGCTTATAGCCCATACCGCTCCTTATTTGGTTCATTTGAATTCAGCCCCAGGTTACACCCCAATTTGCTCCCGGAATTTTGGGAACATATTCAAAACGACTTGCATACCAGGGGGATAAGCCAGGTAAAAATCACCAATTATGCAGGGTGCTATGCGCCCCGCAAAGTAGAAATCATCAAACAGGCGATGGAAAAATCGGGCTTTTCGGTGGTTTTGGAAGCAGTTAATCACCACATCGACATTAACGAAAACCCATTGACAGAACGCATGCATCCTATGGAGGTGCGCAGACTAAGCAAAAGCATCAACGAGGGCTTTACCTTCCACCATGAAGATGCTACATGTGCTGAAGAGATATATGACTATCTCGGAGCATGCCGTGGAGAGCAGGGCTTAGAGCTGTCTATTACGAAAGCTCAATTGCTGGAGTATTTATCGCTCTTCCCGCAACATTATTTATTGTTCAGCATACGGCACAGACACACCCTCATGGCAGCCACAGTGGCAGTAAAAGTCCATAAACAAATTCTATATAATTTTTTGCCGGGCAGCCTGCAAAAGCATAAAACCTACAGTCCGGCGGTAATGCTCAATGAAGGCCTGTACCGCTACGCCAGGGAGCATCAGTTCGAATTGCTCGATTTGGGTATTTCGACCGAAAAGGATGGCACCAACCAGGCTTCGCTCATCGAATTCAAAGAACGGATTGGGGGCGTGAGCAGCGCAAAGTATTTCTTTGAGAAAAGAATTTAGGCTTGGGCGAATAAAAAATATTGGAGCTTGATTTGAATAATATTGCTGGAAAAAATAGTTTTTTATTGCTGTTGAAAGTAAGCCCTGATGAGCGTAAAAAATACTTCGGGTTGGTCGGCAAACATAAAATGCCCTGCATTTGAGATTACTTCGAAGCGATGTTTGGGGAAATAGGACGCTTGGCGTCGCTGGTAGTCGGGGCCGATTAGCGTATTGCACTCCCCGGAGACAAAAAGTACCGTATCTTCATAGTTTCCCACTCCTTTTATCAGATCAATATTCATGTTGCCCTCTTGATCCATGCCCGATTGTTGAATGGCCTGTGAAGCCACCATACTCATTCGCCAGACGGGCATTTTGGCGGTATCAAGCTGATTGTCGCAAAAATACCCGCTCATTGGATGGTCGGAAATGGGTGCCTGCACCAGACCGGTATAAATATAATCCCGGATGGCCTGATCATCAGGGCCCCGAAGGTGCATAGATTGCAGCACCGTTTTGGCGATGAACAACATATTGCCAAAGGACATGTCAATGGCAAATCCATTGGTGCGCTCCATAAACTCAGCTGCCATTTCAGCATTGAGAAAGCCCGGCTCCGCCAGTACGATTTTATGCACTTTATCAGGATGTACGCCCAGATAGGCCGAGGCAAGCATGGCACCCCACGAATGGCCAATAATGTTTACTTTACGGTCTGGACTGTAGTAGTTCACAATCCGGTTCAGATCTTCAATGGAACTCTGCAAGGTGAGTTCGGAAGCATCGACTCGCGGTGATAAACCAGTGCCCCGCTGGTCGTAAAAAACCACCCGATACTGGTCTGCCAGCGCTTTGAGCGGCAGCAGGTATCGGTAGTCTTGCCCGGGACCACCATGCACCACAATTACTGTTTGCGCAGAATCACTTCCAAAAGATTCGGCATGAAACACCACATTATCGACACTGATGTGGGCTATTGTACTATCCTGAGCAACAGTTTGCGCCACATGCCAGCGACCCGAGGTGTACATGTACAAAAAAGAAAAAATGGCTGCCAACGCCAGAAAAGTAAAAAATATGCCTTTAAGGATTTTACGTATTCGTTTCATGCTATAAATTGATAATTGGCAAATATAGGCTATTTACCGGTATAGGAATCAATGACCTGCTCATAGACCTTCATGATTTGTGCGCAAACCTCCCGGGCACCAAAGCGCCTTTTGCACCATGCACTAATTTGGCGCGCATCAAACAGGCTAATATTTGTTACCATGTTTTCCATGGCATTTGCCAGGGCACAGATATCTCCTGGCGCTACCACGTAACCGTTTCGGCGATTTGTAAATTCTTCGGGGCCGCCACATCTTGTGGCTATCACTGGCTTGCCGCAAGCCAGTGCCTCGGCAAATACCACGCCCATAGATTCGTGTCTGCTGGCCAACACAAAGGCATCGCAGTGTTGAAATTCCCGTAGAGCACGGGTTCTGTCCAGTTCACCGAGCCATTCGACACGGTCTTCAATACCGAGTTCCCCGGCCATAGCCTTATAATCCAATATCTCTTCACCGTCTCCCCCTATACGCAGACGAACACTTGATTTCATCAATGCAACTGCTTTTAAAAGTATATCAACACCTTTTTGAGACACCATTCTGCCAAGGCAGAAAAAAGTAAAATTCCTATTTGGCTTGGGATCTATATCATTAAAAAAGGCATCATCCACCAAGTTGGGAATAACACAACGATTTTTAATTTCGGCTGCCTGCATGGACTCGTTCAAGGCCCTTGAAATAGCTATATTTTTCGCTGCACCAGCATAGGCAATAGAGAGCTTTGGAACCAATTTTCCATTGCCAGACCGCAGGAATAGATGAGGAAATGGAGTCATTTGCTCGGTGATTACATAAGGCACTTTATGGATCGTGGCTAATCTATTGGCTATATAACCTGCAGGAAAGCCGACCTGCGCATGAATGATGTCAACCTTTCCAAAGCATTGTTCAAATCGATTCAGATTGTACAGATTTGCTTTAATGATGTTAGGGAAATTTCCCTTAAGTATTTTCGAGGTCCACGTAAAGGCCGGACAAAAATATTCGACAACATTGCGCTCCGTCACATATAATTCTCCGGGGTTGATTTGTTTTCTGTTCCTTATTTTTCGCAGACTATTGGCGGGTTCCGCAGCCCAGAGCAGGAGTCGTTCATCATTTTGCCCCCAGAGGCTTATGCCGATATTTGCAGAAGGGTATTGTACACCCAAAGCTTTGGCTTGCTCGCGAAAAAATATTCCAGTAATCGGATGTGCTGCAGAAGGATACCATGACGGAATGATAAAAATATTCATGAGACTGGTTTGGCCGTCGATTCTTTTATTTTATTTATAAATTTACCGGGTACAATGATAACACCATGAAAAAAAGCTTTCTTTTATCCGCCATCACTATTTTTTATATATCGACTTCTTTCGCCCAGGATGTGCAATTTGGGATGAAAGCCGGCATGAACGTAGCCACCCTTGGCAGCTCCAGCCTTGGCTTTTTGCCACGGATCGCCTACCATGCCGGCGCTACGGCCGAGTTTATCACCACGCCATTTTTTAGCTTGCAAACAGAACTGGTCTATTCGCTGCAAGGTGCGGCCATCGACCGCTCGCAAAATATCTATCTCAACTATCATTACCTCAATGTACCGCTCATGGCCAAGGTCTATTTCTATGAGGATGCATGCTTTGAACTAGGCGTGCAGTATGGCCGGCAGTTAAAAGCCGTTGATAAGAATGATTATTATGCGCAAAATCAATCGGGGGAGTTGAAAAAAAATGATTTTGCATTACTTTTTGGGCTTTGCTATACCCTCAATGACGAGTTTACGTTTGGCATTCGCTATAACCTGGGCATTACCAATACCAGCCCGCAGGATATAATTTATGAAAAGCGCTACACCAACCGCGTACTCCAGCTTTCTATTGGGTATTTATTCTAAAGGACTTAGAAAACCACTTTTTTTCCTGTCAGGAAGCACCTTGCGTTGCCATCGCTCCTGGTGCAGGATTTTTACGTAGCAATCAAAAAAACCGTGGGTATTTTATGCAGCTTGGGGATTGATGTTTTCCAGTCTTTAACTGATTTGGTACATATCATTTCACTTTCGCCATTGATGTCTCTGGCAATGCAAAGCAGGGTCTGTGGCTGGCAATTGGTGAGGATATCCAGCAGCAAGTGTTCATTGCGAAATGGCGTTTCCATAAAAATCTGTGTTTGTTTTTTGCTGGAGCTTTCGCGTTCCAGGGCCTTGATGGCCTGTACCCGCTTTGGCTTTTCGATAGGCAGGTAGCCATGGAATGCAAACGCCTGACCGTTGAAGCCGGATGCCATGAGGGCGATAAATATAGCGGAAGGGCCAACAAGGGGCACTACGGCGACCTCATGCTGGTGAGCAAAAGCAACAGCAAGACTGCCCGGATCGGCTATGCCCGGACACCCGGCCTCCGACATGAGGCCTATATCTTTGCCTCTGAGCAGCGGGGCACACAGGGCAGCAACCATTTGGGGTTTGGTGGCCTTATCCACTATCTCGAAGCGCAGCTCTTCTATAACCCTGCCCAACTTGAGGCTACTCACAAAACGGCGCGCAGTCCGCAGGTTCTCAACGAGGAAATAATCGAGCTTTCCGATCACCTCATTCATTTCCATAGTCACCATTTTGTCAAGGGTATTGTCTGCCAGAGGAGTTGGAATCAAGTATAATTTTCCTTTTTGGGAGTGCTTCATTGTGTTTGTACCGTTTTTTTGTGGGTGCAAAGTAAAGGTATTTTGGGCAATGTACCCTCCGGTGGGTGTTGTATATGAAAATGGGTGCGTCAAATGACCATATTAAATTGGGTTTACTGAATCCCTCCAATTATCATCTTACCGGGTTAATTACCAGTATTTTGCTTTATGTGAGCGCCTAACTGCAATTGACCAGATAGTGCCTGGTTGTTACTATCTTTTCATCGGGGAAAAGAAAGTAATCAAATAAAATTCAAGACAAAACTATAGCCCCTCTGATACTTCATGCTCAGGCTCCGTCAGTCAAAAATCACGCTATATTATTTTTCCAAAAAATCCAGCACGGTCTCTACAAAAGCATCGGGGCGCTCAGCATGGAGCCAATGCCCGGCATTGCCCAGCGTTTCTACTTTGGCATTGGCATAGTATTTTCTGATTTCTGCTACGTCGTCATCGGTAACATAGTCGGAATGACTGCCCCGGATAAAGAGTGTGGGCGTATCGATGGTCTCTTGTGGTATGGTAGCCTCCCCTACATTTTCGAGCAATTTATTGATCACCTCCAGGTTTAGCTTCCATGAGTAGCTTTCGTCTGAGTCTCGAGACAGGTTTTTAAGCAAAAATTGCCTCACTCCTGCTTCATGGATATACACGGCGAGTTTGTCTTCCGCCTCTTTGCGGCTTTCGAGGTGCTTCAGGTCTATACTCAGCAGAGCATCGATTATTTTCTGGTGTCTCACAGGGTAAGACTTGGGCGCAATATCAGCCACGATCAATTTGGTGAGTATCCCGGGAAATTCCGCAGCCAGGGTCATGGCCACCTTGCCGCCCATCGAGTGCCCCATCAGGTGAAAATGCTCAACCCCAAGCTCATTGGCGAGGTCTCGTACATCTTGGGCCATCAGCTTATAATTCCACTGATCGCTATGAGGCGATTCTCCATGGTTGCGCAAGTCAGCAAGCACGATATGGTATTTTTTTGGAAGAAGCTTTGCCACACTCATCCAGTTGTCGGATGAGCCAAACAGACCATGTAAAATAATGAAGGGCTCCCCTTCGCCGTATGTTTTATGATAAAGTTTCAAATTGGATTGTTTAATGATTCAAAAATTGTCTGATAAATCGACTGCTAAAAATCATAGCCCAAGGTCACCATGTATTGGGTTTTTTGTTGTATCAAATCCTCTATCGGGTAGGCTACGTCCAGCTTTACATAATAGCCCAACAAAACCGTTCGGGCTCCAAAGCCATAGCTCGACAGCCATGGGCTTTTGAAATTTTGTATCCTGGCTTTAAAAGAAGACCCTTCTTTCACTATGATTTCTGTGTTCACACTGTTTTCTGTGGCAAAGGGTGAGGAGCCCGTCCAGGCTGAGCCTATATCATAAAACCCTATGAATTGGATATTTCGCAGGAAATTTGAGGCGATTGGGCCCTGATACAAATATTTGATCAAAGGTATCCGCAGCTCCGCATTGAACAAAAGCGCATTTTCTCCATTAAAGGTATTGTAGTCGAATCCTCGCAAGCTGGTCACATATTCTGTAAACAGTATGTTCGAACCATCTTCTCTGGCAACTTGTTGAAGCGGATCGCCCTCTCCGGTGTCATTGGTATTGTTAAACAACCAGTTGTCCATGCCTCCCAGCAGGTATTTTTGGGGATTGGCTCCCCAATACCTTCCGTAAAACAGGCGTGTAGCCAGTACCAATTCACGGTGTAATTTTTGGTAGTGCCGCAAGTCGAGATAGAAATTGCTAAACGTTTTTTTACTGTCGGTAAGGCCTTCATTATGACGCAGGCCTATTTTTCCCCGTGTCCCTTGTATCAGGTTGAGCCCGCCCACTACGGTATTGTCATACACAAATTCAAATTTGACCCCGGCATAGTCAAAAGCCGAGGTAACCGGCCCACTGGGCGGAGCCAATACGCTGGTAGGATCTAAATCCCAGAACCGCGTGGTCTCAAAGAAAGGAACAATAGACAATCTGCTTGTCACACTAAAAGGCAGGGAAGCTCCCAGCTCAAAGGTGTTGAGGGTGTATTTTTGAAGATAGCCAAATTCTTCCGTTGGCCGAAATAACGACTTGCGTTCATAGCGTGCGTGAAAATCAACATTATATTTCAAAAACAAATATTCGCCATAGAAGCTGCCGCTCTTTAGATCAGTAGTGGCCAACAAGCCACCGTAAAACTTATGGTTTTCGAGTTGGTCGTTCATTTGTGCTTCGAGCCGCATGCCAAAGCCCAACAGGGGGTCAACGACAATCGAAGTCACCACATTGTCGGCACTGAACCTGGTCTGGTATGGGAAGGGGCCGGAAATATCGCTTTCTTTTTTCAGCCTGCGGTACGAGCTCAGCAGTGAAGGCCCCCGGGTATCTTTGCTTACTACATCCGTATCGAACACATAATTGTTGGTGTCCAGGATTTCTTCCTCTTCTTTGGGGGTTTGTTCTTTGCGTCCGGAGTTTTCCTGCTGGCCAAAATCATAGTTTTTGGTGTCTATCAATTGCTCTCCTGAACCCATCTGATCACTGTATTGATCTAAAAAGGTAGGCACAGCGGGTTCCCTTGTTTTTTCTGTTTTAGCCAATGGAACATCATTTTCTGCAATGATGCTATCGCGGGCAGCCTCCTCTTCTAGGGCTTTTTTCTCTCTAGATTTTTTTAGCCTTTGCGCCACAAATTTGGCATTGAGGTATTGTTGTCTCTTGGTCTGGGCGGTAAAGATGTTTTGATCCAGATTGAAATCAGGCATCATGTAGAGCTTGTCTTTGCCATCTTCCGACATTACAAAACCAAAATGCTGCTTGTCTTTGCTGATATCGAATTCTTTGATACCAGAGGCGAAATTGGATACCTGATGATATATTCCTTTACTGAGGTCGTATTTGAAAAGATTGAAAATGCCTTGCTGCTCACTTACGAAAAAAAATTCCTTTTCACTCACCGCCATAGGTTTAATATTGGAGCTGAGGGTGTTGGTGAGCCGATGCACGGTATTTTTGGTGCTATCGATATTATAAATAAAGATATTGTACGTGTTGGTGATATCTTCGATTTTGCGCCCTTTCACATTGATGGTATCTGTGGTGCGGTTGCTACTGAAAATGATGGAACTGGTGCCGGGCACAAAGCGTGGGTTTACGTCGTCGTAAAAATCATGGGTGATCCGCTTTACGGAGTTGCGCTTCAGGCTGATAAGGTAGAGGTCATTGTCGCCGTTGCGGTCAGCGCTCAACACGGCCAGATTGCCATTGGGCACAATATCAAAATCTTTTACCTGATTGATGGTGGTGAGTTCTTTCCTGAATTTTTTGTTTGAACTGATTTCATAAATCGTCAAAAAGCTTTTGCCGTATCTGTTATGAACAATGCCCAGTGTATTTTCATCTTTCCAGCTCAGCAGGGGGATGCTTTTGTCCGGTTCCTGGTTGATCACTTTGTACCCGCCTTTCATGATTACCTTGTCCCTTTTTTTGCCCGTCTTGGATAAGTGCACTCTATATTTTCCCCTATTGTTGGTAGCATAGGCGATGTAGTTTCCTTCGGGGCTCAGTTTTATGTCTTTTATGTCCATTCCCTTTTTGCTGGTAATGATCGCCGCATTTTTATCTGGCAGCACATAATTCTGATCTACAAAATTGGTTTGCTCGGTATAGTAATTATTCCACTCTTTCATAAAATTCTTGAAAGATATGCCGAGCGTACCGGCAATCGATCGCTCTTCGTTGCGGATGATTCTGGTGAGGTTGAGGATGTTTGAGATATAGCCCACTCCATATCTCTCGGCTATAAAATTCCAAATAGACTGGCCAATGAGGGTGGCTTCCTGACCCGAAAATTTATTGAGGTTTTTGGTACTTTTGTTCCTGATTACATCGCGCACGTAATCGTCCATTTCCACATCCCAACCATAAGCTGTGTAGCGAGCGGCGCCATCCATAAACCATTCGGGCAAGAGCAAGAGGTAACTATTTTGGAACATATCAGACAGACTGCCACCGAACATCATGTCATTGATGAGCATAGACGACAGCTTGTAGATCAGCATGTTTTTAAATTCCTCGGTATTTCCCGGGTAGGCAATTTCCACAAGAGGTTTTAAGAAATCAGTCTGGCCGGCCACATCAAAACTGTTTTCATTTACACCGATATTGCTTTGCAGCAAATCTGTAGGAGAATTGTAGAGGTATATTTCCGTCTTGGTGTAGGATATGGTACCCAGAATATCTGTAATCCGGTCAAACTCCTTTTCGAGGTACGTGGTGGCAATTCGGGCTATTTCGTCGCCCCCGTCATAAAAGTATATATCGAAGTTTTCGGTACTATAATACCGCCACTTAAAATTTTTGTATTGCACCCTGTTCTTGCCAAATTTCTCCACGGCTTCTTGAGCCAGTGTGCTTCCGGAGGAAATAGCACATAGGATGAAAACGATGAATATGATCTTGATATGCCTCAATTGTTATCGGAAAAATGTGAATTGAAATATAATGAATAATACTTTTTAATATCCACTTCCTGATCAAGATTGTTGTCGCCTTCCAGATATCTTACCATTTGTTCGCTGTAATATGGCACCAGCGACACCCCCTTGGTACCCAGTCCGTTGAAGGCGAAAACATTGGAATACACCGGATGCGCGCCCATTAAAGGCCTTCGCGATACCGTTCCCGGTCTGATACCTGCTTCGTGGAGTACAATCTCGTAGTTCGCTTTCAATAACGTATCAAGCTTTTTTCTTATTTCATTTTTACCCTTTTCTGTTGGCGCTTCGCTGAGGTCATGCCTGTCGTAGGTCGAGCCGGCTTTGTACACACCATTTTGAGCAGGAATAATAAAACAGGATTGGTTGTAAATGGTTTCGAACTGCTTATTCATTTTTAAATGAAGAATCTCCCCTTTGACGGGCGCAAGGGGCAGCCAGCCAAAAAGCTTCGAATCCATCGCTTTGTACCCGGTGCAAAAGACGATACGCTTTGCTTCCAATCCTTTATACACGATGCCACCCGGGCCAATTTCAAGTTGGTCTTCGTCCACAACATCCTTTACTAAAGTACAGCGATCGTGGAAATATCGCTGAAGTGCGATCAGATAGGCTGACACCCGGAGCACATAGCCTTGTATTTCTATCCCTCCATGTGGCTCGTGAATGCAGCCCTCATGCCTGCCTGAGTCCCTGGTCACATTCACAAATTTTTGATAGTTTGGCCGGGTACTCCTGCCATCCCAGTCATTGAGTTCTTCCACCGAACCAAAAGGCCTGAATATGATCCGCTCCTCAAAAAACTCCGATCGGGTTTCTTCTTCCAGTCTTTTGTAAAATGGAATAAAATAAGGAAAAAGAATTTCAGCTTTCCACGACTTGGCCATCCTCGGCCCGGTAAAGGGATTGGCCATGCCAGCTGCCACCCTGGATGAACTACTCGGTCCGTCTTCGTCGACAATGGCTACTGTACTGCCGCCCTGCAGCAACTGGTAGGCCAAAGTGCTGCCGGCCAGTCCCCGGCCAACGATAAGGTAATCGTGTTTCATGCAGCGAAATAACGAAAAAGCTTGAATTTATATTTTTTTAAACCAAATTTGTCCTCACTAAAATGTGCAAAATGACGGTAAAACAATTTGAATTTAATGCGCTGGGCGAGAACACCTATGTGGTGTACGACGCCACAAAAGAATGTGTGATTATCGACCCCGGTTGCTACGATGCACAAGAGCAATCGACACTAAGCCGCTTTATCTCCGGCGAGCAATTGAGCGTAAAAATGTTGCTAAACACCCACTGCCACATAGATCATGTGTTGGGCAATAGCTTTGTGAAAAGAACGTATAAAGTTGGTCTTACTATCCATAAAAAAGACATTGAAACACTCAAAGCAAACGATATCGTGGCGCCGCTGTACGGTTTTCAAAGCTATGAAGCAGCCACGGCTGACCATTATGTAGAAGAAGGTGACATCCTGGCTTTTGGCAATACGGAGCTCAAAGTCATCTTTGTACCGGGCCATGCACCGGGTCATGTGGCATTTGTAAATGAAGCCGAAAACAAATGCTTTGGCGGCGATGTGCTGTTTAGGCAGAGTATCGGCCGCACCGACCTGCCTGGCGGTGATTTTGACACCCTGATGAACAGCATAAAGGAAAAACTTTTTGCCCTCCACGATGCCACCACCGTATATTGCGGACATGGTCCAAGCACCACCATCGGCTACGAAAAGCAATACAATCCTTTTTGCGGGGCTGGAGTGGTGTAAGGGAAGGGTGATGGGTGAAGAGTGAAGGGTGAATTTGGATTTGTGTTTTGAGCTTTGTGTTTTGAGCTTTGTGATTTGTGATTTGTGATTTGAGCTTTATATATCTTTATTTTTAACTTTATGCAGGTAACTAAGCATATCCCGAATTTTCTGACGTTGTGCAACCTCGCTTGCGGGTGTTTTGGCGTAGTGGCCGTATTCAAGGGCGACTTGCAGTTGGGAGCAATGATGATTTGGGCCGGTGCTTTATTCGATTTTTTCGATGGATTTGCTGCCCGAATGCTCAAGCGCTATTCGCTTATAGGCAAAGACCTCGATTCGCTCGCAGACCTGGTCACCTTTTGTTTTCTGCCCGGAGCCATGCTTTACTGGTCTATTTACCAAAATGCCCGCTGGCCCTGGCTTGCCTATAGCGGTTTTTTGCTTGTGGTCTTTGGCGCGCTTCGTCTTTCCAAATTCAATAATGATACCCGACAAACAGAAAATTTCCACGGCCTTCCCGTGCCCGCCAGTGGTATTTTTGTCAGTGCCTTGCCATTTCTTTTATCGGCTGGTTTTGCCGGCCTATCTTCCGATGCCATGGTAGTGGTGCTCGTTGGCAGCGCCATATTTTTGTCGGCCATGATGGTATCTGACATACGGTTGATGTCGCTTAAATTCAAGAATTTTTCCTTCAATGCCAACCGCCCCCGGTACCTACTGCTTTTTGTATCGCTGGCGTTATTGGCATTATTCAAGTTCATCGCCCTCCCCCTCATCATCATCTGGTACCTACTGCTATCCCTGGCATCCAATTTCAAAAAATAATTGTAACTTTGCTTTTCAGATTAGCCTACCTTTTGAAAAGATAATTTCATAAGTCACTTTACTTTAACAATAGTTATACAGTATATCATTAATAATAATTGTGTTGGCATCACTGGTTTTCATATCCAAATCCTATCCGATTTATGTAGCGGTCTGGCTTTTGTCATGGGCCATGCCGGCGATAGGCCAGACGGGCAGGCTGGACATTCCTATCCATTGGACGCTGGATGCGGGGGGAACATACACTTTTGAAGAAGCGGTGTACCGGCCTACTAATCCCGGTCTTCCAGTCTTTTCCATAGCCTTACAACATGGTGCTGCTACGCTTCCCGAAATTGTCCATTTGGTAAAAAAAGAGATCTCTCCTGCACAATCAGAACGAATCGCGGCACAATTTCCCGCAAAGGGGTCTTTGCTACAGCTAAAAAAAATGACCGACCGGGGGCACGAAGTGGCCGTACTCGATATCCTTCCATTTGTGTACGACAGCCTTGCCAATCGATACGCTCTGGTGCAACATCTTGTGCTTGACTTTGCCAAAAGCAACCAAAAGTCCGGTAAAGCTCATTTGCGCACGTCGCAGGAAGCGGCGCACTCGGTGTTGGCGCAGGGCGAATGGTTCAAAATTCCGGTAACGGAAAATGGAATCTACAAAATCGACTACAACTACCTTAGGAATTCGGGTCTGAATATGGAAGGCATCAATCCCCGAAAAATAAAGCTCTTTGGCAATGGTGGCGGTATGCTTCCCCAAAAAAACAGCGACCCAAGGCCTGATGACCTCATTGAAAATGCAATTTGGGTGTCAGGAGAAGCTGATGGAAAATTTGACAAAAATGATTTCCTGTTGTTTTATGGCCAGAGCCCTCACCACCTCAAAATGAATGAAGATGGCGAACCAGATTATCGGCACAACTTCTACAGCGACACCACCTATTATTTTATTACGCTTGGCGCGAATGATGGCGCAAGAATAAGCACACAGGAAAACCTGGGTCTCGACCAGCCTGCGATCAGCACTTTTGACGATTTTTTGGTGTACGAAAAAAATGAGTACAACGTAAATGACTCGGGACGCGATTGGTATGGCCAGAGATTTGCCAGCACCAACACCTATGATTTCAAATTTGACTTTGATGGCCTGGTGCCAAATACCATGCTCAAAGTGACCTCCAAGGTGCTGGGGCAGACCTATGAAGCGACCGAACTGGAATTGTATGTAAATGGAAAAAGCATTGGAAAGCAAAACATCAATGCCATAGTAGAAGGAGCGTATCTGGCCGTAGGATCTACACAAAAAGATGAATTTGCCATCAACACCAGTGAAGTACCTGCAAGCGACAAATTCACCATCAGAATGACCTTTCGCCCGGTAGGCACAGGCAAGTCGGAAGCCAAACTGGATTATTTATTGGTTAGCGCCAAACGAAAACTGAAACTCTATGGAAGCCAAACCATCTTTAGATCAATAGAGACCTTGCAGCATGCCATGGCTACTTATACCATCGAAGGGGCAGGCAGCCAGGTGCAGGTCTGGGACATCAGCGATCCTTTGAAACCCCGGCAGCAAAAAATATCCATTGTCGGTGAAAATGTGGCTTTTGGAGCCTTCAGCAACCAGCTACATGAATTTATTGCCTTTAGCGATCAGAATTATATGCTACCCTACCCCGCCCAAAAAATTCCTAATCAAGACCTGCATGGATTGGGCGCCGCTGATCTCCTCATCATCAGTCATTTGTCATTTATATCCGAAGCCGAGCGCCTTGCTGCGCTGCGCCGCAACCACGATGGCCTGGACGTGGAAGTAGTCACCGTTGGGCAGATTTACAATGAATTTTCGTCGGGAAAACAAGATGTTTCGGCCATCCGTGATTTCATTAAGTATGTATATGACCAAGGGGAGGGAAACGACAGGCTGCAAAACGTATTGCTGTTTGGCAAAGGTACATTTGACTACAAAGACCGGATAGACCGCAACACCAACTATGTGCCAATATACACTTCCAGAAATTCTGTACATCCCATCAACAGCTACTCTTCTGATGATTTCTATGGATTTCTTGATGAAGACGAAGGGGAATGGGAAGAATCGTATTTGGGCGATCATCTGATGGATATAGGGATAGGGCGTCTCCCGGTGAAAACCCCGGATGAAGCCAGCGTAGTGGTGGACAAGCTGGTGCGATATGCCACCAGTCCCGATGCCTTTGGCTCCTGGAGAAACGAGCTCTTTTTTATAGCAGACGATGGCGACGGCAACCTGCACCAGCGCGATGCCGACAAATTGGCAACCCTGGTAGATACGGCATACACGCAATTTAATGTGAACAAAATGTACCTCGATGCGTACCCGCAGGTTTTAGCCTCATTAGAAAAAGTTTCTCCGGAACTTAATGCCGACATAGACCGCAATGTAGAAAAAGGAGGCCTCATCTTCAATTTTACAGGCCATGGCTCGACCACGCGTTGGACGCATGAAACCATCCTGAACATATCGAGTGTACTTGGTTTTAAAAACTATGAGCGCCTTCCGCTGTTTGTCACTGCCACTTGTGAGTTTGGCAGGCACGATACTCCCAAGCTGGTATCCGGAGCTGAATATTTGCTACTCAACCCTGATGGAGGGGCGATTGGTCTCCTTACCACAGCGAGGCCGGTATTCTCCAGCACCAACTACATTCTCAATAAAGCATTCTATCAAAATGTCTTTCAGAAAGAAAACGGTCGCTACCGTACACTCGGAGAAGTATTTCGCCGCACCAAAAACCAATCCCTCAATGGCAGCGTCAACCGGAATTTTTCATTGCTGGCCGATCCGTCGATGGTATTGGCATGTGCACCGGATGAGGTGGTGCTCGTTGCCGGTGAAGATGTCCACCAACCCGGAGACACGCTCCATATCCCGGCCAAAGTGAAGATAAAAGGCCGGGTACTCGACAGCAACGGAGTGCTGAACGGGGGTTTTAACGGCAGCGCCTATGCCACCGTTTACGACCGGGCCAGGGAGGTGACCACCCTTGGCGATGAAGATGCGCCGATGCGCTACATGGCCAGAGACAATTTGATTTTTAAAGGAGAAGCCAGCGTGGCAGACGGGGAGTTTAGCCTCGAATTTATTGTACCCAACAACCTGGAATTTCATTTCGACAAGGCTAAAATAAATATTTATGCAGTAGATGCTTCGCAACATATAGACGCTGCCGGATCGAATATCGAATATGTGATAGGCGGGCCGGGGGATGAACTCAGCAACGACACTGAGCCCCCTAAAATTGAACTTTTTATCAATGACGACAGCTTTTTGCCTGGTGGCATCACCGGCAAAGACGTGACTTTGATGGCGCGTTTGAGTGATGAGAGTGGCATCAGGATTTCAAATGCCATGGAAGGTGAGGAACTGTCGGCAACGCTGGATGGGGCGCACCAGGTGATACTTAATGCCTTTTATACCAGCGAAAAAGATACCTACCAGCAAGGTTGGGTTACCTATCTATTCAAAGACTTATCCATTGGGGAACATAATATCCGCCTGAATGCCTGGGATATCCATGGCAATGGAAGCGAGGCGGAAATTGTCTTTAACGTAACGAAAAACAGGGAACTGACAATAGACAAGTTGGCCGGCTTTCCCAATCCATTTCGAGATTTCACCCGTGTGGGCTTTGAACACAACAGGGCAGGCGACGATTTGGAGATTTCGATCGAAATATATTCCCTACAGGGAAAATTAGTACATAAATTCACCACCATGAGGCCTCACAGTGCATCGCGAATAAATGATTTGGAATGGGATGGCAGCAGCGACAGTGGCGGCAAACTGACAAGCGGTTTATATTTTCTCCGTCTTTTTGTTCGATCTTTGAACGACGGGAGTAAAAATCAGGCAAATCAAAAGCTGGTAATTATTAATTAATTATATTTAAAAATCATTAGCATTTCTATTAATGAAAGTAAAAATCATTGTTTTTTCAATTGCGTTGATCGCCGGAGCCAGCACTGCTTTTGCGCAGGTTAATGTAGCCGGCCAAGACACTTCGCGGAGGGTCATCACCACGGCAGTGCCTTTTCTGATGATAGCCCCGGACGCCCGTGCCGGAGCCATGGGAGACGCCGGAGTGGCTACAAGTGCCGATGCCAATGCTGCCCACTGGAATATCGCCAAGCTGGCCTACATTAAAAACGATATCGGCTTTAGCCTTTCTGTGTCGCCGTGGTTGGGTAAGATCATCAACGACATGAGTTTGTCTTATCTATCGGGATATTATAAGATCAATAAAGAGCAGGTGGTGTCTGCGTCACTTACCTACTTCGACCTTGGGGATATGACCTTTACAGATAATGACGCCAAGCCCATTCAAAACTTCAACCCCAGAGAATTTGCCTTTTCGGGTTCTTATGCACGGCTGTTGTCAGAAGACATGAGCCTGGGGGTCACCTTGAAATTCATATATTCCAACCTTACGGGAAATGTGTATACCAGCAGCCTTGGCGGCAATGGTCAGGCGGGCGTAAGTGTGGCGGCGGATATCGGGTGGTATTGGAAAACCGAATTGGGATTGAAATCGGATCTGGCGTTGGGTGCCACCATCACCGATCTTGGCAATAAACTTACCTATTCAAACGATGAACAAAAGGAATTTATCCCGACTACCTTCAGGCTTGGAGGCGCGTACACCTACCACTTAGACCCCAACAACTCGCTCACCCTTGCACTGGATTTTACCAAACTTATGGTTCCTACACCTCCCATTTATGAAGTAGATGAGAATGGTGACCCGGTACTAGATCAAAATGGCCAACAAGCCATTGCCCGGGGCAAAGACCCGGACAGACCGTTTCTAAGAGGGGTATTTGGTTCTTTCAGCGATGCGCCCGATGGCTTTGGAGAAGAATTGCGCGAAGTGATGATCAGCACTGGTGTGGAGTATTGGTACAAAGACATATTTGCCGTGCGCGGAGGGTATTTCTGGGAAGATGCCAATAAAGGAGACCGCAAGTTTTTTACCATGGGCGTTGGTCTTCGCTACAATGTTTTTGGTGTCGATTTCGCCTATCTGGTACCCACTACCAGGGAACATCCGCTAGCCGAAACATTGCGCTTTACCATTCATTTCAATTTCGAAACCCGAAAAATTCAGGAATCCATCATCAACGAAGGCACCAATTAATGCTTGATAGAACGATTGCTCCGGCATTTGTGGAGCCAAAAAAATTCAAACTTCCTGAGCCAAGGTGCATCACATTCGATCAAGGTGCCCGGTTTTTTCTTCTAAAGACCGGTGATCAGCCCGTAGTGAGACTCGAAATAATTTTTAAGGCAGGGTCATGGTTCGAAACACAGCCCGGTATCGCATACTTTGCAGGAAAAATGCTTAGCGAAGGCACTGACTCCTTCACATCTAAAGATATCGCCGAAAAGCTCGATCAATATGGGGCTTTTGTAGAATTGCAGCCGGGTTTTGACTACATCAACTTTAGTGTACACATTCCCAGCAGGCATTTTATTAAAATTATTCCTGTTTTGCAGGAAATGCTATTTGCGCCCACTTTTCCGGAAGGAGAGTTTGAGCTCATGAAGCAGATTCAGACCCGTCAGCTCAGTGTGCAAGAACAGAAAAACAACTATGTAGCTTCGCGCCTGCTTAGATCCGGTTTATACCCTCAGTCTCCCTATGGCCATGTAATGGACGCTGAAAGCATACAAAACAGCAGTGTTGACCAGGTAAGAGCACACTTTGACAATTGGATGGGGAGTTTCGATATTTTCCTTACGGGAGATTTTGATGAGGTCGTCGAGCAAAGCATCTTCAATGCCTTTCAATATCAGAAAAGCAAAAGTCATGGTTTTACCGGCAGGGAACGCACAGAACCACCACATTTCACAAAGCATATCGACAAGGAAGCAAGCCTGCAATCTTCCATCTTTTTAGGGCGGCGGTGTACCAACAGAAATACAAAAGGCTATGGCGCTTTGCTATTGCTCAACGAGGTATTTGGTGGCTACTTCGGCTCCAGGCTCATGCAAAATATAAGGGAAGACAAAGGATTTACGTACGGAATTCACAGCCACTTTGTCACCTTGAAAAACGATGCCTACTTTGTAGTGAGCACTGACGTAAAAAAACAGCACAAAGAGGAAAGCCTGACGGAAATACAGAAAGAAATTGACAGGCTTAAAAGTGATCTTGTAGGTGCAGATGAACTTCAGGAGGTAAAAAATTACCTGAAAGGGTCGGTACTCAACACCCTCACTTCGCCATTTGCCCTGGCCGACAAGCTGAAAAACATATATTTTTACGATTTGGGACTCGACTATTATGATCGCATATTTGATGAAATAGACCAAACAAACAGTGAGCATTTGAAGCACCTGGCCAATGAACACCTTTTTGACCAGCCCCTATCTGGTGTAGTGGTAGGCTAACATATGTTTTTTCCATGCGGATTTTAAGCTGCCACAAAAACCGTCGATCCATATTGTTTGCGTGGATGATCTCCCCATCCGGGTTTATCAACTTAGGTAACAGACCCAATACAAATAGAATTAAAGTTGTAAGCTGCTACGGTAGGCCGAGCACCT
>JAAUQL010000056.1 GCA_012033595.1 Cyclobacteriaceae bacterium
ACCAGCTATAGCCCAGGTTTTCTTCGGTTTCCCGCGCCCAATAAAACTATGTGGTGGAGGAAACAATGCCATAGCGCCATTGGTGAGTTCGCAGGCAATCATGCGATTTATAATCGAAAAATTCAAATGTCCACTTTATAAAATTCAAATGTCCAAAAATTTAGATAGCCGTTCAATAGGTAAATAAATTATTATATCATTTATGATAAAATAATTCGCCACTTGCTTGCGTATATCATTTATGATATGTATCTTTACTTAGTCAGTAAGATATAGCACTTATAAAAAATAAAACGATGAAAATTTATACCGCAGTTCAAACAGAAGAAAAAGCCATAATCAATGAGCATGTATCTGACAATAGTTTAGCTGGCGGTCTTTTTAAAAAGACAAGTTGCCGATGTGAATGTGGAGAGACACAATGTATCACTTGGTACAATGGAGATGTTAGCATTATAGTTGCCATTTGCGATGCTTGCGGTGATGATAATGCTTTTAAAAGTGATGTTTTAAATCAAACTAAATAATTATGAAAAACTCAACGAAAGTACTCGAATTCGAAAATGGCAAAATAATTTTTATGGCCGATTACCTATCTGGTAAATTTTGTGGTCACTTAACTTTACGTGAAATGCTTGCGCGAGACCCAATGTTTAAAAAAGCAGGCTGCTTTGGCCTAACATTCAGAGAAAGATTTGCCACATCCGAAGAAATAGCTGATGAAATAAAAAGGCTCAACTACATCAACAGCCAATTTAATGACCTGATGTACGAAATTTACAATGAGAGTTACATTTGCCCAAACACCGGCATGAGAATGGATTTCGAGGGCAATATAATTTAACTGACAATGAGGGGGGAAAATAATAATTCAAACGAGCAGTCATGGAAGCTGTTCGTTTTGCTTTTGCGAAAGATCGCGGAATCTAAAGGCATAAGCCAGGGGCAACTTGCCGATCTAACAGGTCTAAAGCAGTCAAACATTAGCCGAATGTTTAATCTTCAATATTGCCCCAACATGCGTACATTCACAAATGTCTCAAAAGCAATTGGGGTAAATTTGTTTATCGAAGATAAGACTGGCGATACCGATATTACCGCTACCTTTAACCAGGCAATGGGCGAGCTAGGCAGGCGCACTGAATCCTCGAGTAATAATTAGACTATATTAACCTATTTAAACCTCTTTTAAACCCGCTTGCTTGAGTGAATCAATATAATCTCTCAATGGTCGCTTGACAATGAGGTAGATTGGCGTGTCGGGTGATAGTAGGACTTGTTCCATGACGTTAAGCTGATCTATGGTGAGATCAACCACCTCGCCAGCGTAAAGCTTGCGTGCTATGCCGTCCCAGTCTAATGTAGTGGCCCTCATGTAGATTACATTGCCGATTGTTTCACAGACCTTAACGGGTATCACCTCTCCTGTGAGGTCTTTTGCCACTACTTTGTTGATGTCAAACTTTATTATTTCCATATATTAAGCGATAATTTCTAGCATACTCCAAGCCGATCCGTCGTACACAAATATACCTCCTTTGTCATAGCCTCCCAGAACTTCTGAATTATTATTGGATTCGTACTTTCTGATATACGTACCATTGCCCTGTACAGTCACATTCCGAGTGGTGTTCCTTGCTATCATTACAAATCTTCCAGTCTTAGGAGAGGCAGGCAGATTCACCGTAATATTCGAACTCAAATTGTAGCAACCTACGTGAACCTGACTGGTGATAGTAGTGTTGGAAGTGATTCTGATAACCGATAAGTGCATTGAGCCGGTAAATATAGAATCAAAGTAGCCCCCATAGCTGTCGCTATTGCCACTACTGGTTTGATCGAGACCAACCACGGCCGCACTTATACCATTGTAATCAGTATTGCGCTCAAATAGCAAGCCTACCAGACTGGAATTGGTGCTTATTCCCAGCGTGGCTGGCAAGAATGATAATTTTGAAGCATTTGAAAAGACTCCGGCACCACTTATATATGTTCGCCTGGTTCCATTCTTCACGGCCATACCACCTACCATATTGCCGGCTGAATCGGTACCGACATTATCGTCAAGCCGGAAAATTTCAGACCCAGCAGTGTCATAAAATAACATTCTGTTATTGCCTCCGTCGATATGCACCCTTCGCCCTGTTGGGGAGGTAAGTACATGTTTTGCTACGATCAAGTTCACGTCTATCAAGGAAGTCTTGATATACCCGCCCTGTATGATAGTGCTATCGAGCTTAGCAATGCTCACAGCATCGTCATATGCCAGATCGCCTAAGCTTGCTAATAGCCCATTGACTGTTGCCTGAGCATTATCCGCAAGCTGCTTCGACTTAGCGGCAATAGCATTGAGCAAATCTTGACGGGCATCGTAATACTCTTTAAAACGCGTCCTAAAGTCTGCCGCAACTATACTGCTCGTAATAGACAGATTATTAAACAGTGGCGTTAGGTATGTTTGTAGTGCAACGTACATGGTGTTGTATGCCGTCTTAGATACACTAAACTGATCGGCGCTGGCATCGATCTTCGGCTTTTCCCCTTCTATGATCAACCATTCCCTATAAGCGGCCTGCTTTTCGGCTGGGGTTAGTTTACTGTCTGAGGCTATATCTGCCAGCAGCCCATTTGCAGCATTGGCGGTTGATTGGGCATTGTTAGCTGAGCTTTGAGCATTGTTTGCACTACTTTGAGCTGTAGCCGCAGCGCTCAGTGCAGTGTTCATCTTAGCCGTGGCATCTGTTGCGGCATTGGCTTGTGCCGTGTTGGCTTTTGACTGCGCTCCTGAGGTAGTCTCTAAACCTCCCTGCACAATGATGGAACTAACATCTAAGAGCGTCGACTTAATGTACCCGCCTTGGATCACTGTAGTGCCTAGTTGTGCCGTCTCTACCAAATCCTTATAGGCCAACCCCTTTAGGTTGCCTATAAGGGTGTTTACGACTGTGTTATCGGTGTACTTTGATGCCTTTACCCAATCTGGCGGGGTGTATGCGCCAGTTGCCCGAGCCGTGGCGCAACGCATAATGTCACCGGCAGTTCCCTGCACCCACAAATCACCGATCTCGTATGGAGTGTAAGGCTGGACTGTAAATATACGGCGCTTCGTACCTGCTAATGCGAGTGCGTTATTAGCTACCGCTAATGCCTGAGCGACTTCGCCGTCCTGCAGCTCTTGCCAAAAGTATGTTGTTCCGGACTTCACCCATCTGAATACCTTCCCTGATAGCGTATTATAAAACAAATCCCCCAAGTGAACCTCTTTGTCTGAGGTAGTTGTCCAGCTTAGCGCAGGCTCGTTGGCAAGTGAAGGGTCATACTCTTCAAAGAATTGCTCAATAACGCCGTCCAATTGATTTTGAAATCCATCCAAAATAGAAGGCAATACATTATCAATGTAATCCTTCGTGTCATTAGCCTGATCTGCCAACTCATCCCCGGTGATTGCGCCTGATTTGAACACTATACGGCCTCCGATCTCACCAGCGTTGAGATCGAAGTAGGTAAGCCCGTCGGAGCTTTTAATCACCCCCGTGGTGATGTATTGGCCAGTGATTTCGGTGAAGCCATGCAGCGGCTGCCAGCTTCTGTTATTGTTGGTGACTGAACTTATTATACCGATCCAAAAGTGATAAAACCCGGGCACCGATTCGGTAGCGATGGGCGTGATGCTCTGGATGATGCTAAATGTACTGCCAACATTCGGGCACCGGGCATATATGTAGTAGGCCGTGGCACTTGTAAGCGCTGGTAATTGCCCGGCAGCTATTGCCCAGCTCCTGCTCAGGCTCACATGTTCCAGACTACCGGCTGTCCATCGAAAGTCATTAGGATTCCCAGAATAGTTTGGCCGGAATCGTAAATTCTTAAAGTCAAATTGTTGCGACTCTGTGCCTACTACAAGTTGGGCTGTCTCGACTACAATAGGCTTTACGACATCGGTAAAATAGTCACCGTCCGGGTCGTACATCAGGTCAATCGTTTCGCGTACATTGGCAAATGAACGCCTGGTGTACATGCGATCTTTGCCTGATTTTAGCTCGACCTGCTTTTCATTGTTTTCAACTCCCGCCTCTATCCGATCTATACGGCCGGGAGTGATGGTGTCTGCCAGCTCTAGCCTGTAGTCGTATTTTTGCCTGATTGCCCTGGTATATCCTACTACCCTGATCTCCCTGTCTATGCCGATTGGCGTGGCTTTGATGTGCACGAGTTGCCCAGGCGTAAAGTTCATGTCTTCTCTTTTGATATGAAGTATATCGCACTGCACGGTGAGTGAATCTCTGATGCTGCTATTATCTGTAAGGTATTCCGTCGCTTTATTGAATAGTTCCAGCTCGGCACGGTCTATATAAGCCTGTGGCATATCTACATCGATAAGCACATACTCGTCGCCAACAGCTGCCTCTATGCCAACTATAGGCAGCTCTCCGGCATCTTCAAAGTTATTAGGGATAATGGTGATCTCTTTGGTTGCCGGCTCGTACCTGCTTATTTCAAACTCTTGCCCGGCAAGCTGGCCGGTGTTAAAGATTAATTTGGCTGTGATGCCAGGTAATAGTTGGTCATTGATGTCAAAATCAATATTTGAATCGATAAACTTGTATAGGCTATTGACGGCAGTTACCTTACCCGCCTCACCTGGGCCTGCATGCAATCGCGGGTAAATGTCATTAAATTCAATAACATGCTCTATCACCCCAAACTCAGCCACATGCTGCTCTATATACTGACTGCTTCCAGGCATTAGCAATCGCTTTGCGCCACCTCGGTATCCAGCTTTGATGTTTCGTTCAGAGCCAAAGGCATAAAGCCTCGTTACCAAGTTGCTGTCGTCGCGGTTAGACCGGATCACCTCTTTCAGACCTTTGCCCTTGCCATATTCAAGGATAGGCGGGGTAATGGCCAACACCTGTTTGGTCAGGTGTATGCGCTTATCGGGAGTGATCCAATACTCTGTTTCATATTCATCTGCCAAACGTTCGAGCACTGATTTACACGTCTCATTGGCAAATTGCAAATTTCGATAAGGCGAATCAATCACCTCGCCTATCTGCCAGCCAGGTGTAAACTCGTTTAGGTTATCAACGAGCAATTGGAGAAAAACCATACAATTCCCCATCAAAGGGAAGTTGGTTTGGGCGGGGATTGGTGTCTCGTTAAAGAGTTTATAAACAACTTTTAAAAGCTCATAATCCAATCCCTCAAAGGTGCAATTGTATTCATATTCGCGTGTACTGATCTGCTTTTGTGTAGGCAGGCGATTGAGTGTGAATGTCTCGCCCTCAAACTGTACCTGATCCCCAATCTGGAAGATAACAGGCTGCACTACCTTTAGGTGAATGTTGAGTACATTATCGCTCATCACCCGCTTTACATGCGTGCTGTCGGGCTGCGGATCGATGCTGAAAATTACGACTGAATCCCTTATTACATCTATCATATCATCAATCGCCTGCCTTTGTTGCTTATGTGTGTAGATGGAGGCTCTGGAGGAAGTACTATTGGAACATCCGTGAGCCCAATCCCAAGCTGCTCATAAGTGCTCCCTTCAACAAGAGTGTAATCATCAGCAGGATTAGCTATCTCTGTCCAGGCTGTGTCCGAATTCTCAGCGCCAGGTATTATAGGATCACCACTTCCATCTACACCGGTTTGCCCGACGTTCAGTTCATAAAACCTGGTTCCAAGGTTATTAATGCCTACCCGAACCCTTGTACCTGCTGGGTAATAGACTGGAGTCATAGCTTTATTAGTATATTTAACTATGTCACCTGGATTGATTGCAGCCCACACCTCGAAGTACTTAGCTGTATAGTGGGAAAATAAACTATAATCCCAACCCGCAGGATACCCCGAGTTATTATACGCTGGCTTGTCCGGAGCCTCGCTAACATTCCCAGAACTGGAAACTGTTGAGCTATTGCCAGGCATTACCTTTTGAGGATAAATCTTATTGTTTAAGAACTCATAAGCTCCAAGACCTTGATTTGAAAAGTTAATCCACGCGGATTGCTTATCAAACCATGTGGGGTAAGTAGTACCTCCTGTTAGTTCATCGGTTCTATTCTTACTTTCATCAAGGAAGTTCCTATTAAACCGCCTTACAGTGTAAGAATCCTGATTATATCCCCGTCCGTAGTAAATGTTACCTCCATGACTATCTCCAAAGTAATTGTCCGTAATTTCAAATACTGGAGGATTGTATGCTTGATGTGCTGCAAGTAATGGACTGATCACATCCGGACTAAATGCCCCAACCACGCGACCACCTGTAAGAATATTATGATGAAACCAGTTTGATCCTATTGGATTAAGTTGTAATAAACCATCTTGTGATTGTGACCAGGCATTGCGCCAATTACACCCACTTGCTATTACTACATTGTTGTGGAAGTTTACCTCCCTACAAGGGGTCATTTGTACAGCTTCACCTCCTGCCCTGAGTAACCTGCAATTGTACATTTCAAAATTAATGATTTCGTGCTGTACCTGTGTATCAAAATTTGAACCGATGCCCCCATACCCAAAATAGGTACTTTCCGCATCTGTATCGAATATTGCTCCGTCATGTATCTTGAAGTTATACATAGGCAATAATGATCCATTCGTCTTAATCATCAGCCCGGTAAATCCTCCATTTCCTATGCCGAAATATTCCAACTCTACATCATGACAGTTATTGCCGGTGATCGGATTTACGCCACTGAATGACCATAAAATGTCACCATAGCGCATTACAGTGCCACCTGAATAGGTGGTCAAAGTTCCATACCATTTATTATCAGCATACCAGCCATACTTTTCCTTTGAGTTTGTGTAACCTACATCATGCCCACGAAAAGATACGTCTCCAAATCCATTTGCGTATTTTCCGCTAATCTTGATGTGCTCCGTGTATAACCAACTAAATCGTCTGGACTTCACTTGCCCTCCATAATTGACAATCTTAACCGGATTGCCGGGAACTCCAAACACATCTCTTGCATCAAAGGTGAAGCGTTCGTAATCTCCTCCTTTCACCCAAACTGTATTGCCTTTTTGACCATTCACCAACCCGCTATACAGCATCGTTGAGTTCTGTCCAACACTGAATCTTGCAAGCTGCGTATCTATTGCAGGCTTACCACTTACAGTAGTGTTACTTCCATCTATTATAAAGTCCCCATCCTGTGCCGATGCCGGAGCACCGGGCTGAGGATTTGAACTGTCGTGTTTATGCCAGGCCATTTAAATCCAGGTTTCGTTTGCTACTTTCGCTTTTGGGTAATTCTGAAAGAATTCGAGAAGAATACTTTCTTTCACTTCCGTAAGGGTTGCTCCTGTACGTGTAATGCTATATCTCTTTACCTCTTTTCCTTTGAGTGTAAACTCAATGATTCCGATCACGTTGATTTGCTTCGACATGTTAAACTTCGTTTAATTCCATCACATTCAGGTAGGCATACTGGTCAGCACTATACTTCACAATACTCAAATCACCGCTCTCCCCACTCGCATTTGTTGTAAACCTGATTCGCACCACTTTATTAGAGTTGCTTATCGCTTCGATTGGGTTAGCCACTATGCTCTTGCCTCCCTCTGTTGACCCTCCCTGAACCGTACCGCCAACCATGGTGAAGTTTGTTCGCCTTGTGCCTGCTACTGTTGCCCTGGCTGGAAAGCAATCAAGATCATATGTTTGACTTGCCTTTAATCCTGCAAACTTCATCTTCCATCCTGTTGTATCAGCATTAAACCAGTAGTCGATTGTTGCAGCGTTAGGGTATATCCCGCCAGTTGTTCCCAATCCGGTGCCTGGCGTTACATATCCAAGCACTTTGATTAACGATGCTCCTGATGGCGTACCATCTTCATAGTCCAATGGAATTGAGGTGCCATTTCCTCCGGAGCCTACATTTGCATTCCACACGTTCCAGGCAACTGCCTCACCTGACAGATCGCTACTGCCTGAATCACCTAAGCTTATCAATATCCTCGTTGAGGTTGCCGGTGCAGTTGTGCTAAGATTGCTCGTTACTGTTGGAGTAACGATGGCGTTGCTTGCGCTGTCAATTGCAGTGACCTGCATCTTATAGTTTGTACCGTTTGCCAGCCCGGTAGCTGCAAAGTTTTCCGTCACATTGCCAACAGTGGCCTTATTTGCCGCGAATACTATGCCGTTGCCAGTGCCTGCTACAATCTGTGCATGAGTGAGTGCCGCCGCTGCTGCAAGTGTCCATGCCACGTAGATGGTGCCAGCTTCGTTGATCCGGGCATGACCATCCATCGTAGTGAGTCCTGGATTGTCAATTGACACAAGACTCAGAGTTGGCGCTGTAGTATCAGCAGCTAATGTGGTGAAGGTTGCTGACATCAAAATGTTGCTTTGATTGCCGCTTACATCGAGCACAAAGGAATGTACTTTGTACCCAGTGCCCGCTGTCAGGCCTGTAAATTGCCAGGTCTTGAGCACATTGGCTACTACTGCGCTGCCCCCTTGTATGTAGGCGACAGCGCCTGTTCCTTGTTCGATTTCACTCCGCGATCTCAGTGTAGTCGCTGAGGGATATACTGCTGCAAATACACTTCCGTTCTCGTTTGACTGGAACCTGCCATCCGCAGTGTTGTTTGTTACTGCCGTGGTGGTAGGTGTCAATTGAGTAGGAGGAGTAGTATCGCCTCCGGCCTTGGTCTGTGATAATGCCCAGGTCAGGAAGTCGTTTGCCGCCGTATGTTGTGTCGAGTTAAGAGGAACGGCATTGTAGCTATAATTGCTTACCGCATCATCGTGATTAGCTCCAGACCATGTTTCAGCCCACACGTTGTCGCTGTGCGTGCCGCTTGTGTATATGGTCATCCGTGGAGGCGTAACCGGATTGCTTTGTTGCAAACATCCGTAATATGTCAGATATGTGTTGCTAACAGGAGTTGCCGAATTGGCGTCAGTCGCTCCGTGGAAGCCCCAATAGGCGATGTCGTCCCAACCGCTGGCTGAGGTCTGACCGTTGATGTGACCTGACATAGGCGCCATCCATGCGAATTTTGCACGATACACCGGGTCTTTCATTGTCTCCACCGTTCCACCTCCTCCTAGAGACAGGCCTGAGATACCGCACTTGCTGTGGTTGATCTTATGCCCAAACTTAGATTCGTCCAACACGTAGTCAATGAATTGCTTAAGCACAGGCTGGTTATCTGTATCACTCCAATAGCCAGACCAACTTTGTGGTAATACACATATCGCCTGCGGATTACACTGATCTAATGCAAGTGCTTTGCCCAAGCCGTTATTATCCAACATTGTCGGATCGGAACCTTTTTCACCAAGTCCGTGCAAATGAAGTATGAGAGGGTAGGCTACGGCTGGATTGTAATTCTCAGGAAGGTATAACAAATAGTCGTATTTGGTCAGGGCTGTTTGGCCGCTTGTTGCCTTATACTTGATCGTTAGTGAATCAGGCACTCCGGTGGCCAGCGTGCTAAAGTCGATCTTTGTCACTGTAGTCGACAGGTTACCTGCGTTATCTTCTGCAACAAAGTATAGATCATACGCAGTATTTGGATCAAGTCCGGAAAAGGGTATCAGTTCGGTAATGCCTCCCTGTGTTGTCGTATTTGCAGAAGCCACATCGCCGGTGCCATTTTTCACGGCTGTTGGCGTAGGAGCGGTGGCATTGTTTGCATAGACAGAAAGGTGTAGTGTTGCTGCTTCGTTAGACCTGATGGACAAGGTGCCGCCCTGCGATGTGTTATTAATTACCTGAGCCAATGTAAGCACCGGTGGAGTGGTATCTACGGCAACTGTTGTTCCTGTGTATGGCCCCAACACGCCCTTATTATTACCGGCAGCATCTATGATACAGGCATATATCTTAAAGGTAGTTCCGTTAGTCAGACCGCTGAAACCAAGACTTTCCACCGAACTCCCTAATGTAGTCTTGGGTGTTGTCTGGGCAATTGCCCCTACTCCGTTGATGATCTCAGATATATTTAACGGATCATTATCCGCTACATTGCTCTTTGCAATAGCATAGATAGTCGCGGCCTCATCACTTTGAATATTGAAAATTAAGCTTGTCTGCGTTTGCCCTGATACGCTAATGTTCGATTCGTTCGGAGGAGTAGTGTCTCCAGCAGGAGGTGCAGTTATGGCTGAGCCGTTGCCGTCGCCACTAAAATAAAATGGTGTAGCCAGCGTGCCGGTGTTTATGAACCTGATAAACACGGTATCATTGTCCCACACCGTAAGTGGAGCCTGACGGGAAGCAGGGATCAGTGCAGTACTAATCAGCAGATTAAACCCGTTCAATTTAAATATCTTATTTCCTACTCCGGTATCGAGTCCGCTAATGCCGGTGATTGTAAGGTCTCCTGTAAGGTCGATGGTGGAATAATCCTTGCCATCAAAGTCGAGCAGGCCACTTTGTACCTCTCCGGACACTCTTTTAATTTTGAGTGCATCCAGCTCAGCAGGCTGAACGTGCGCCACCTGGCTGTGATCATATGCGATCTTACCCCTGTCGCCGCGATATGCAGTAGAAGAAGTCTCGCCCAAAGCCACTGAGCTTGATAGCGCCACATATGCACTGCCAGACCACCTGTACGATAGATTAGTATTGACTGCTACATAGATGATGCCGCTCGTACCAGTTGCCGGAAATGCAGCCAGGTTTGCAAATTCAAGTACGTCATCGACATAAGCAGGGAGCTGCGAGCTTAGCACTTTGCCATTTGCATCCAGCTCAGCTACACCGTTGTTGGCGCCTTTTTGCGATGCGGGAATTTGGGGCACGTCTATAACGTTCCCTAACCCTACATCTTCCTTTGTGATAGCCACATTGTCTTTGAAGCTGTCAATCAGGTCTTCAAAATCGGCCTGAGTCGGTATATCACCAGTCTGGAAGGCTGATTTAAGTGCGGTTTTTGATTTTATTGGCATTATATTAATTGATTACGAATGTTGTACCTATCGACATATAGCCTACCCCAACCACAGGTGCAGGGGTATCTATAATGTCACTAATGCCCATCACCAGGGTAAATGCTGCCACGTAGCGGGCGCCTCCCTGAAAAAGGCTGAGATTATTTGTGTTTTTGTAATAAAGCATAAAGGTCTTTTCTAAAGGATTAACTTGAAGAGACATCAAACCGGGTCCTTTGATTTTGTCAAAGAAGGCCTTGTGATTTGCAAAGAAGTCGGGCTTATCACCGACCATGTAGAAGGGTATCGATACCTCCATCTCCTCAAAAGTGGGGTTATCAAGGTCGATCTCCAATCCATTTTCCTCCGGCCAGTTGTTAAACAGCGAAGGCTTGCGCTTTGGGCTCTTGAGCAGGTCGGCATAGCCTCCCCGTGCGATCATCGCCCCGTATGTGTCGTATATGTCCAGGCTATCGAGTAGCCAATATCCGCTTAATGCCATTATCTTATTTTCATTCCGTCTGTTTCCAGCCTGCCGAGCCGGTTGTCTATACTCTCGAGCTTGCGACAATACTCCGTGTTCTGCTCTATTCGAGCCAGGTGCAGCATGTTTTTTGTCATGCGATCGAGCTGCCTGTCGGCTGTGGTGTTGAGTGCAGACATTTGAATGCGCATGCCGTTGAATATGCCAACGATCTCCTTGCCGGTATCCTCTGTCAATTGTCGCTCTATGCCACCTGATAAGCCTTTATCAAGCTCCGAACTTTCAAACCCGATGTTGCTTACCTTTTTTAGATTTTCAAAAGATCGCTCAGCGTTGAGTATGATCTTATCATATTCATACTGCAACCTTGCTACCTCAAAAGAGCTTAACTCGCCGTTTGACTCTGTGTATGCTGCAAATTGCTCATAAAACTTTTGAAGCGGCTCTTCTAGCACCTGGTACTTGAGTGCCGATAGGATCGCATTTTGCATCAACTTTTCAAAATCATCAGCAAAGTCTTCTGCTCCTCTTTTGCCTGCCCTGAACCCTTCTATGATTGAGTCGGCAATACTGGCCTCTGTAGTGCCGGTAAGTATCTGCTTGTATATTTCCGCATATTGTTTAGCAGCTGCTTCTGCCTCCTGATACTTTTGGATAAGCGCATCAAGCGTATCTATATCAGCTTGTACTACTTCCTTGCCACCGATCTTACCTCCGTTTTCAGCGATCTCTGCACGCAACCGGATAAAGTCCTCTATGTCATCGAGCCCGGAGGTGTCTACACTTTCAAATTCATATTTTATTTTGGTCTTTGCCTGGCCAAGCGTAAGTGCATTAATTAAAAACCCGCCAAATCCTTTAATTTTTGGCTGATTTCCGAATAGCGGGTCTATACCGACTTCTTCTTGTGACTTGATCACGTCTATTTGAGCCTGTTTCAATTGTTCGAGGGCTTCTTTTCTGCTATCCTCAAAGCTCTTGATTTGCGCAAAGGTTGCCTCGACACGCTCTACACCTCGCAAATCTTCCAATAATGTCTTTTGCCTTTCGAGCAGTAGATTTTGTGCCGCGATCTGGGAGGTGATAATCTTATGATCTTCTACCTGACTATCCATCTCCGTAGCCACATCAGCCGCCGACAGCATCGCATCTCGTGCCGATGTGATTACAAAGCTGACAGCACTAACAATAGAACCAACCTTAGCGCTGGTGTTTGCCTTGCTATCGATTATTGTATTAACATCGTCGAGCAAACGACTTATTTGCTGTATGGAAATCGAAAAATTCGCGCTGATTTTAAATGTTGCATCGCCCGCCGACCGGAGCACCTCTGACAGGCTTGCGATTGTATTGCCCAAGAATCCGTCGCCAATATCATTTTGTATAGCCTGAATTTGCTTGCGTAGCTCTTGTACTACCTTGCTATTCTTGCCAGCTACAGGCTCGAGAATATTATCGATCAGTGCATTGACCTGGGTAATAATGTCGCGTACGGCATCTTTGCCAAGTTGCTCTATATCGCCAAAGAGTAGCTCAACCATTTCATTTTGTGCAGCGATTTCCCTGGCTATATCTTCGCGCTGCTGCTGATACTGTGCATCGAGCACAGCCACATTGCCCAGCTCGCCCTTTGTGGTTAGTTTGTTTCTTTCGGCTAGGTATTTCTTTTCGAGATCGAGCAATCGCTGTTGGTAAGATTTGGTACGCTCATAGAGTTCGTCGTAGGCATCTTTTTGCCGCTTCTGGTCTTCTTCATCAGCCTTATCTTTTTGCCTTTTACGCAATGCCGCTATCTCATTGTCTCGGGTCAGCTCTATTTCAGCAAGCAGTGCAGTATTACCCTTTGCCAGTACGAGCAGTTCGGCATACTTGGTCTTTGCCTGCTCAATCTCCTGATCGTTGCCCGACAGGCTGGCTATACGGATATCCTCATTGATGCCTGCCAGCTCTTCGCGAACGCGGGCATAGCCTTCTATACGCGACTGTTGCACTTTGCTCAGCTCACCCGTTATGCCTCTTATCTTTTCTTCAAGCGCATATATCTCCTGCTGGTATTGTTTGAACTGGGTCGCGTTTGTAGCCTCCTGATTCTGCTTATCTTGCAGCGCCTTGATCTGCTGCTGAAAGTATTCGATAGATGCTATCTGGGCTTTGGTGGCCTCATCTATCTGCTTGTCCTGCTCTTTGTTCAGTTCCTTTTGTCGTGCCAGGTTTTCCTCCAGGTCTTCCTGTGCCTTTGTTATACTGAGAGAGTTGTCCCTGGTAGATAGGTAGTCTGTGCCTTGAAACTGAGATTGGTACCTCCGGTTTTTAGGCACCGGCTCACTCAGTGTTTCAATGCGTTTTCTTAGTTCAATCTCCTGATTCGATAGTCGCTCCTGTTCGAGTTGCAGCCTTTTGGCTTTCGTGAATTTTTCAATAGCCTCTGTACCCTTTGCTGTAGCTATAGTCTCAAGTGTCAGATTGTCCAGGTTGCCTTTTGCATATTGTTGTAATGATTTTAAGGCATTTTCCCGATCAACAAGCAATTGCTTTTGATCAGTTGCCACCGTTATCCAATCTTCAATTTTCTTTATTTCATCTTCGAATTGTTTCTTTGATTCTTCCTGAAAGTCGTTAAATCGCTTTTGTGCATCTGCTGTGGAAAATAGCTCCTTTCTAAAAAGGATCAAGGTGCTTGTGAGTGCAAACAGCGCCGTGGCTACCGCAGCAGCCGGGTTTGCGGCCATCGTCACATTGAGTATGCGAATACCATTCACCAGCCTGGCGATGATGCTTGTAAATTTCAGACTGGCTACGGCCAGGCCTCCCTGCGCGGCGGCTGTGGCTATGAGTGCCGCTCTATAGGTGCCGTATGTGATGATGATAACTTTTAGGATGTGCAGCACATCCTCATAGTTTTCTATCAAGCTCTTTAAGCCGGATATCGAACCGAATAGCACTCCTTCATTTGCTTCGCCAATAGTGTTGAGCAGTACTTCCCAGGCATCTTTTAAGTTAGATAGCTGCCCTGTTACGGTTGAACTTTGCTTTTCCATCAGATTGTAAAATGATCCGCCGGCGTTGGTCATTTCCTCAATTGCCACTTTTACATTTTCAAAGCCTACCTTCCCGCTTTCGACCAGGCTTCTTACCTTTTCGTCTGTCACGCCAAATTGCTTAGCCAGCGAAGAGGTAAGGTCTATACCTCGCCCGGTAAACTGGATGAGGTCACGAGTATAGAGGCGGTTCTGAATGCGTGTAGTGCCATACAGATAGATCAGATCATTGAGTGGAATGGAAAGCCCAGCCGATACGTCACCGAGTCGGCGCGTTACATCGATCACCTCATCAGACGATACCTTATAGGCCAGCAGCTGTTTGGTAGCCTGCCCAACCTCAGTAAGCTGAAAAGGGGTCTTTGCAGCCAGCTCTACCACCTGTGCAAACAAAGCATCGGCCTCCTTCTTATTCCCAAGGATAGTCTGTAACGATATGTCGAGCTTCTGGAACTCACCTCGCACTTGTATAAGCGAACTCACCAGGCTTTGGGCGGCATTAAAGCTAAGATACCCGGCAATAAGGCCACCTACGCGTTTGCCCATGCTCTCAATGCCGGAATAGGTCTTTGCAACATCCTTATCGAGACCCTGCACACTATTGCGCACCTGGGCTATGCCCTTGTTCAGGTCGCCCGCCATTACAAACTCTATGCGTACTGGTTCCATTTTATTTTATGCCAAAAAAGCTATTTTGCTCCTGTTCACTCTCGATCATCTTCACTTTTCCTTTGCGCTCAGAGCGGTAGCTCGGCGCATCGGCTATCATCATTTGTATGGCAGGCCAAGACATCGACCACATTATTTGTCTCACCGTCCAGCCGGTGGCCGTGGCTATTTGCCAAATGATGCCAAAGGGGCTATGCAGGCCTTTCATTCTGCCTGTTGACTCCCCTTCTCCTCCGGGCTCTGATTCCTCGGCGCTGTCATCTTCATTGCCGACAGAAATCTGATAGTATTGGTAAAATGTTGCACACCACTAAGCTGTATCAAAAGCACCGCGATCTTAGCCAGGCTAATGGCATCGCAACTCCACCTGAGGTACCAGCCCAGCGCAGGGGAAAGTATTGCCCCTGCCAGTCTGCCACGGATCATGCCCATAGCCACAATGTGGCTCACGTTTGTGCCATGCTCGGCCAACAGTCTGTGTGCTTCTTTCAGGTCTCCGGCATCTATCTTTTCTATCTCCACGTCCATGCGCAGGTATAGATTAGATATGCGCATCATAGTTCCGAGCACTGGCCGCCTCACCGTTATCCCGATATACTTCCAAAGCCAGGCCATAAAAAAAGGTGCACGGATTTGCACACGCACACCTTTATCAAGCAGTAGTTCAGAAGCTTCTATTTCAACTTCCTTCATTCATTTAGATTTGTTCAATGCTGTAAGGCGCAGCAGTCAGCAGGGTTGGAGTCAGCACTACGGCAGTGATCTCTACCTGCGCAATCTCTGTTCTGGACAAATTCCAGTTGATTCTTGCACTAATCTTTGCGCGGGGAATTTCAATCTTAACATTGTAGGAAGTAATTACCTCTACAGATTGCTCGACCTCAAATATGTCGCGTGGTGCAGACCATTTGTCCCCGGTCACCGTACCACCAAACACCCGCTGAAGCGCATCTGGCGCCACGTTGATAATCGCAAATTTCAACTGGGTAAGGCCCGGTTCGGATATAATGGTTTCCTCAGCAGTGAAGTTATTCTCTTCAGAAAAGAACTCCTGCCGGGTAGCATCCTCGACCGTAAACGAGCCCGTTCCACGGTAGGTAACGCCCAGTGCTGTGAGGACAGTGCCCATGCCGCCTCCGGCATCGATCGCCCCCATCTTAATTGATTTCAGTCCTATTGATCTGGTTTCAGCCATGATATTTTAAATTGGTTTAATTGCTTTTAAAATCATTTTAAAGAGCCCGGTCACAAAGCCAAGGTATATGATCAAGCCTACAAAAGAGAGTCGACCAAACCACAGTTGCGCCTTTTGCCAGGCCGTCCACGGTCTCTTTTTAATTATCGTCTTAGTGACGGTAGTCATATTATTGATTTCCCTGTCTTTAATTTTTAAGTAAACGGCCTGGCTGTCGATCTTACACGTAGATTCTATGATGCTTTGTACAGGGCTTATCCTTATGATCTTGATGTCAGGTGGCTTGATGTGCTTACCACTCCTAAGCGATTGAATCTCCTTGATCTGCACCTGCCCAAGGCTGTCACAGACTACCAGGGCTCTGATGCTCGCGCTATCGGTGAGATAAACTGTTGTGTCTCGTAGTGTCTCTACGATGGTGATATCCGTCTCTACGCGGTCGGGAATCTTAAATGGCTTACAGCTTGCCGCTGCTATCAGTATTAGTGCTAGTATTATTGTTTTTTGCAACATTTTTGATAAGTGAATTAATTTTTGCATTTAGTTTTACGATCTCTTTTTCAAGTCCTTCCACCTTGTCCATCAAGGTGCCCCTGTCTTTGAGCAGGTCTGATTTTTCATCTAACAATTTTATTTTTTCATTTTGAGCAGAGATGTAGCGTTGCATCAGTTCATCATTGCTCGATGTCACCTTTTGAATAGAGTTAAGTAGCGGTTGTATAGCTTCATTGATCAATTCCAGGTCGCTTTGCTTTCGTTCGCGCTTAGTTTTTAACTTGCTGTAGAGCCATGCAAAGAACCCGGATACACCTGCGCCTAATATGCCCCAAATTGCCTCACTCATTTCTTTGTCGGTTTTTGCTCGTAAATGTGCGCTGGTTTCACTCCATGCGATCTTAGCCAGGCTGGTACATCGAAGCTGGGGCATTGCTTGCGCGAGTCAAACTGATAATGCCCCGCTACCTTTACCGATGTATTTCTTTTCAGGAACTCGCTCACAAAGCGCCATAAGGCCTCCTTTTGCTGCACCGTCCTGGTATCCTTTGCCTTGCCTTTTGCATCCGCCCCGCCTACATACACTATATGCCTTGCGGTACTGTTGTGCCCTGCCACACCATTCGTAATCTCCCAACTGTCCACATAGCCGTCGTCATTGTTTGCCACGAGCTGCTCTATGAGCCCGTTCAGATGCACCATGTCGGTGTAGCCTACCTGCTTCCATCCGTTGCCCTTTGGCTTCGGTGACAGGTGCCAGTTTCGAATGTCATCGGCAGAGACTTGCCGCCCTTCCGGTGTGGCGGTAGCGTGAATCACTAAAAATTGAAGTTCTTTTCTACTCATTCCAGCGTTATGATTTCCTTATTTTCAAGCGTCTGGGCATGATAGTATGCCCAACTCCATGCCTTGAAATATTGCCCGTCTGCGGTGCGATACTTCCCTTTAGGCTGCGCGATGGATTTTTGAATTGCTTTTTTCTTAGTGCTCATTGCTTACTCATTGTGGTATATCAATCCCCACCCCATATCTCAGGGGCGGGGTTGATCTTACCAACCACACAAAAAACTAATGCTATGCTCCTGCTGCCGAATAGATTGCTCCGATGTATTTGTTTCGGATCGGCATGGCGTGGAATCTTTGTTGAAAGCCGATGACGTCACCGCGCTCTCCCGGGTCTTTGTATTTAGCAAAGACCTCATAATCACCCTCGCACTTCATTACTTCACTGCGCATCCAGGCAATCGATGCCATAGTATCGGTGCCTGCAGGCGTAGAGCCAAAGGCCTTCTTCGCCCCTGCAGCAGTGTAGTATGGATTTTTCGAGTAGGTGTACAGCTTAAAGCTGAATAACTTCATGTCGGTCATGATCTCCTTGTAGAGCTTAATATCCTGCGACTTGAGGTCGGCAAGGTGAATGGGGTTGAGCAAGAGCACGAGCTCGTCCATGTTGGCATCGATCATCATGAACTTGCTTTCCAAATCCAACACATCTTCGAAGGTCAACTTCTTGAGGGTGTAGGCGTTGTTTGCGCCAGTCGTGGCAAGCACTGGGGTAAGCGCTGCATTAGATGCAGGAGCCCAGTTGTTCGCTGACAATGAGCCATCGTACAGCCTCAGCGCATTCCTGTGACCTCTCACCACAGAGTCCATCTTGTTGTAAGCTGTCTCCTTCTCCTCTACATTCCTCACCACGGTGTTCACCGTGTCGAAGGTGTGCAGCGGAATTTCCTTTGGCACGTCGGTACGTGACACGGTAGGAACAGGAAACACGGTGTTATCCACCAATACCGAAGGGTCAACACCTGCCTCGGCAAGGTTGATCTTATTGTAGTTAACAAACTCACTCATGTCCACCGACTCGGTCAGGAATGAGTTTTCGGGGTACATCCCCTCTTTGATCACATCGATCCAGATTTGCTTTTCAATTGCCATTTTAATAGATTTTTTAAATTTTTAAATTTCTTGATTTAAACCTGAGCGACATACTGCGTCCTCAGAGCCACAAAAGCGGCGTTGTCTTTAAGGCGCATGTCATTCAAGCCCTTTGCATCCTTCTTTGCCCAATCCATGTACGTCCAGTCCTCACGGCCATTCAGCTGTGTATTTTTCCCTTCCACCTGCCCAGAGAGCCTCACGCGCTTTGGCATATTTTCCAGCACCGACTTAGCAGCGGTGTGGTCTTTGTCAAACAGCGACAGCATTTGCGCTTTGCCGTCTGCATTGATTCGACCGTCCAATATGGCGGCATCCACCATGGCAGCAGCTTCGGCTTTGAGCCTTGCCGCTTCTGCATCGCTCAGGGTCTTTACCCTGCCTTCCAGATCGGCCTTTTCTTGCGCAAGGGTTGCATTTGCCCCTTGCAGTTCGTTTAATTTCACCAAGACTTCTTGTTCGCTGGCAGTGTCGGCCAGCTTCAGTGCAATTGCGATTTCTTTCATTTTATTCTCAGGTTTTTTAATAATTCGGTCTTTCAGTTGCACCAATTGTGGCTCAGAGATTATTTTCCCTTGCTCATCGTATAGCGCTACGGCGTTGTGGTTAGCGCCTATGCTCACTACGCTGGCTTCTCGCAGCCTCCATTTCGTAATGGTTGGCTCTTGCTGTCCTGTGATCATTAGCGCCGGGCTGTCATTGAACTCCAGCGGCCAAGCACCTATGCTGGCCATCTTTAGGAATCCTCGATCCACCTTACCGGCAATAGTCCTTGCGAACTCATCGTCCATGTCAAAAACGGCATCGGCGAGTATTTTAGACCCTTCCACCCTTAGGTTTTCCCAACGGCCTATCGGCACATCGTAATCATTGTGCTGGAAGAACATCGCAGGATTTTTTTTGAACTGTGCCAGGTCTGCCCCGGCTGTCAGCATCCGATAGCCATACGTGTTAACCGATTCGTCATGTAGAATAAAAGTCTTTGCCAATTATTTGTGCATTAAAGTCATGGCAATAGTACGGCAGACATCAAAGCCGTGCAAAATAGCACTCAAGCGTTGGTTGCTTTTTTGCACACGACCCGATTTGCGGCCAGATTTGCCTTAAAAAGAGCATGGCAGGACTGACGTTGCAACAAAAAAAAGACTACGCCAAAAGGCTTTATCTGTCTGGAGACGGTATGACACAGGCCGAAGTAGCCAAGCGAGCCGGGGTATCCAGCAAATCCATTAACACCTGGATAAAGAAGGACAAATGGGACGAGCTGCGCATATCTCTGCTTACCACCAAGGAGGAGCAACTCGTGAGCCTGTATCGACAACTGGATGCACTCAAGAAAGACATAGAGCAGCGGGAAAGAAGTGGCCGACCACCGCCGAAGGCGACCTGATCAGCAAGCTCACCGCAGCTATCAAAAATTTAGAGTCCGATACCTCCCTTGCTGAAAAGATGGAGACCGGCAAGGAGTTCCTACGCTTTGTGCGAAAGATAGGTGACTTCGATCTGAGCAATCGCATTGCCACGCTGTTCGATGCGTTTATTAAATCCTGCCTCTAATGTCAAAAAGAAGGATCACCGACAAGGAGGCCTACAAAGCGTGGACTGGATTCTTTCTACAGTTCATAGAGGACGTAGTGGTAGACAGCTCAGAGACTGAGAGCGATAAGATACTGCGCAAAGCCAGGCTCGAAGCCAATCCGGAAGAGTGGTTTCAATATTATTTTCCAAAGTACTGCACCGCCGAGCCTGCAACATTCCACAAGTCAGCAACCAAAAGGCTGCTCAATAACAAAAGATGGTATGAGGTAAGGGCATGGAGTAGAGAGCTGGCCAAGTCTTCCCGATCGATGATGGAGTTCCTCTACATGTCTTTAACTGGTGAAATTAAGAATGTGGTACTTGTAAGCAACAGTTGGGACAATGCCGTGAGGCTATTGCTGCCCTTCAAGCTGAACCTGGAACGCAACAAGCGCATCATCAACGACTATGGCGACCAGCAGGCTATTGGACAATGGGAGGCCGACGAGTTCACTACCCGCAGCGGGTGTTCATTCAGGGCACTTGGTGCCGGACAAAGCCCCCGTGGTACCAAAAACGAAAACGTGCGCCCCGATGCCATCCTGATAGATGACATCGACACCGATGAGGAATGTCGAAACCCGGAACGGATCAAAACCAAATGGGAATGGATAGAGCAAGCCCTGATCCCTACCGTGTCGGTCTCTGGCAACTGTCGCATACTATTTAATGGCAACATCATCGCAAAGTACTGCTGCATTACCGAGGCCATGAAAAAAGCAGACAAGCACACCGTGGTAAACATACGCGACAAGCATGGCAAGAGTACGTGGCCGTATAAGAATAAGGAAAGCGACATCGATTACATTCTTTCAAAGATCAGCTTTATCTCCGCTCAAAAGGAGTATTACAACAATCCGGTAAGCGTTGGAGATGTATTCAAGGAAATGACCTGGGGCAAGTGCCCAGGGCTGTCCAAGTTCAACTTTATTGTAGCCTACGCCGACCCTGCCACGTCCAACAAAGACAAGAAAGGAGCCAGCACCAAGGCTGTGGTAATGATGGGCTTTGCAAATGATAAGTTTTATGTGATTAATTGCTTTCTTGATGCCACCGGAAATGAAAATTTTGTACAGTGGTTCTACGATATCAGAGCGCTGGTTGGCGACAAAACTCAGGTCTACTATGTCATCGAGAATAACACGCTGCAAGACCCCTTCTTTGAGCAGGTCTTTATGCCGCTATTCGCCAAGTTCAGCAAGGATACAGGCTACACCCTGCCCATATCGCCCGATACCCGCAAGAAGCCCGACAAGTTTGCTCGCATAGAGGGCAACTTAGAGCCGCTCAACCGGGCGAGTCTGCTTGTGCTCAACGAGGCCGAAAAGGGCAATCCACACATGCAGCGACTCGAAGAGCAGTTCCTTGCTGTCACACCAAAACTTACCGTGCCTGCCGACGGCCCCGATGCTGTAGAAGGCGGCGTGTGGATCATCAATCAGAAGCTGAGCCGTATCGCGCAGGGCGACATATGGGTAGGAAAAAAAAGACGAACTAAACGATTTTAATCATGATTACAATTGAAGATTTGAACACGCACCTTCGCAACGAGAGCGTTGCGGTGATCTCGCGCGAAGACCCTGCCATTGCATTTGCCGCCCTGCAGGCAGCAGTAACGGAGGCAAAGGGCTACATGGGTGCTTACGATGTCGAAACCATCTTTACACAGATAGGCCAGTTTCGCAATCCGCTATTGCTCACCTGGCTCAAAGATATGGCTGTTTGGCACTTCGTTAATCTATGCAATGCCACTACCGATCTCGACTTGCGCGAAAAGCGATACGACCGGGCTGTTAGCTGGTTTAAGGAACTGCAAAAAGGAAACGTAACCATCGACCTGCCTAAGCTCACCGACCCGCTAAGCGGCGAACAGGAACCGGGCACTCAGCCAATTACTTTCCATAGCAACGACAAAAAGGAACTTCACTTTTAGATCTAAAATATGGCACAATACAATCCTATTATCAATAAGCTGGTGGTGAAACCGGCTGTGCGATCCACCACCGACATAGGGCAGTGGCGCAATGCGATCAAGTCGGCAGACCGGGGCAGGCGGTCTAAGCTGTACGACTTGTATGAAGATTTGCTTATCGATGGCGTGCTTGCCGATGCCGTCGATAAACGCATTGATGCCATCACCAATGCCGAACTCACCTTCCAGCGCGAAGGCGAGGTAGTCGAGGAGCTGGAAGAGCTGATTGACACCCCGGAGTTTGAAAGGCTTCTAAAAGAAATCATGCTCTCAAAATTTTGGGGCATCAGCCTGTTGGAGTTCGACTTTACCGATGGCTTAAAGTTCTACTCAATTCCGCGCAAGCACATATTGCCAGACAAAAAGGAAGTAATCAGGCAGGAGTATGACGAGAAAGGCATTAGCTACGAGGGCGATCCTTTCATATTGCAAATAGGCGATGACACCAGCCTTGGGCTATTCCTCAAGACTGCCCCCTACGCCATCTATAAGCGCGGTGGCTTTGGCGACTGGGCGCAGTGGATCGAGTTGTTTGGCATGCCACAGCGCATAGGCAAGTACAGTGTCTATGACAATGAGAGCCGCAGGCTACTCGAAGAGGCATTCGAATCGGCAGGATCAGCGCCCAGCATGGTAGTGCCAAAGGAGACCGACGTAGAGGTAAACAATAATGGGCAGGGCGGTAACGGGGTCAGCTTCGACGACTTCCGAAAGGCTTGCAATGAAGAATTGCTCATTACCATACTTGGGCAAACCATGACCACGCTCGACGGTTCCAGCCTGAGCCAGTCTGAGACACACAAGGAGGTAGAGGAAGGCAAAAATAAAAGCGACCGCAGATTTGTACAGCGCGTGCTCAACCACGACCTGCTGCCAATGCTCGAAGCAAGAGGCTTCCCTGTGTCTGGTGGCACCTTCTTTTTTCCGGAGGCTGGCGAGTCCATCAGCACAGCCGATCGTCTTGCTAAAGACATGCAGCTCAATGAGATCATAGACATATCGGAGGAGTACTTCTATGAGACCTACGATATACCCCGCCCGGAGGCAGGGCAGGTTGTTGCTAAAAAGAAGCAAGTCCCCGGCGCGTTTGGCCTGCCGATAGATGAGGCTGAAACCGAGCCGCCTGATCCCGTAAACAATAGTTGGCATAAACGGCTGTTTGATTTTTTCGTCCACGCCCCGGCCAGGTCGGTCGGGGCTATCAATTCTTTGATTAGGCTTGAAGATAATGAAAGTCTCAATGTACGGTTTGAGATAGATAAGCTATTTAACCAGGCACTAAATAACATTTATGAGACCAAAGGTAAGTCGGCCAAGCTATTCGATAAGCACCTATTTGCCATAGGAAACAATCCACTGCAGGCCGGGATCAACGAGGCATTTATCAAGGCAGGGGTTGACTGGGGGAAAAAGAACCTCGCCTTTACTGCCGAGTTCAAAGCAAACACGGCTGTGTTTGCGGCGTTCAAAGCTCATGATCAGGGCAAAGAGATCGCCATGCAATTGACGAATGCCGATGGATCGCTAAAGTCCATTTCGCAGTTTAAGCGCGATGTAAAGAAAATCATCGACCCAAAGTGGCGCAAGGAGTGGTTAGAGGCAGAGTATAACACTGCCGTAAGGTCTGCAAGGATGGCTGTGAACTGGAAAAAGTTTGAGGAAACCAAAGACCTGTACCCAAATCTGGAATACATGCCCAGCCGCGCCGCGAACCCTCGCGATGAGCATCGTAGATTTTGGGGCACCATATTGCCAATTGAGCATCCATTTTGGGCGAAACAAACCCCGCCAAGTTTGTGGAATTGCCTGTGTGGCATCAGGGCAACGGACAAACCCGTAACCGCTCCGCCGGAAGGATGGGAAAGCAATATCGACCCGGTATTCAATAACAATCCTGGACAAACCGCCAAGTTTGTTAACATCGATGAAACAGGCTATGCTAAGCGTACTGACGAAGCTTTAATGTCCGCTATGTTGCAACGGGCAAGTATTGAGCAATCTCTGATTACAAAACTGAATGTCGAATACAAAAGAACGAATTTCAAAAGTGGCGGCTATCTGGATAAGCCTGTTGCAGGATCACAAAATAAGGTGGAAGAGGCAAAAAACATTAAGATATATACAGCACTAGCTAAGTTACACGGCAAAAAATACAAGCTATTGCCTGTACTAAACGAGAAAAATATTTCGAGCCCTGATGCTTACAGCGATTTGTTGCGCCTTACATCTGAGGCCAAAGCCCCCGAAACACTGAATGGGAAAAATGCGATCCAGAATAGTGTGAAGGCGGCAAGTAGGCAAGCTGCACCTGAGTTGGTAATTTATTTGCAAAACGAATACAGTTACGTAGATATAATGAATGGCCTAAAAGCATCATTTCGAGGTGATAGGGCAATGAGCATAAAGGAGGTGATACTAGTCTATGCTGACGGGAGGCTCAAACGGTACGATGTCTCTTCGTTAAGAAAAGCGATCAATAAAAAATAAAGGAGGTGAAAAGTTTTATCATTTCACCTCCCTTGGGGGAGTGTCCGCATCTGAGGGACTCTCCTGCATTTCAAATATACGATTATTAATCTTTATTGTTTATATGGACTTAAAAGAATTTGATAAGCGCATGCAAAGGCTGGGCTCCAATTTGCAGTCATCCATTAAAAATGACCTTCCGAGAGTCATCGGCGTAGAGGCCGTAAACCATTATCAGCAGGGTTTTCAGAATGAGGGCTTCACTAATACGGTGCTCATAAAGTGGGCTGAGGTAAAGCGGCGCATGACCGGGAGCAAGAGCAGGCCGGCAGACCGTGAGCGCAAAATACTGACCGGCCGTACCGGTCTGCTTCACGACTCCATTGATTATGAAACGGCGCCCGGCAAGACCATAGTATTTGCCAATCCACAAAATAAAGGGGCACAAGCAAACTATGCCAAGGTGCACCAGTTTGGCACCAACACCGCCGGTCGAGGAAATAAAACGACCGTACCGGCACGTCCCATCATTGGTGAGAGTGCCCAACTGATGGCTAAGATCAATGATAAGATCATACGCAGGTTTATTAGCATTATTAAAACCAATTTAAAATGAAGGAGTTATTTCTTGCCGTCACGGCAAAGCTAAAGACCATCACAGCGCTGCGCTGGATAGATGAAGACTACGGACAGGCAGACAACTACCAGCTACGCCCTGCCATCGAGTTCCCCGCGGCATTGGTGACTGTCAACTACGACAGCACCGAAGATACCGGCGAGGCGATAGATATGGAGCAACATGTTCGCGCCAGCGTACAGGTGCGCCTGGTGTTTGAGACCACCGGAGAGACAAACACCTACGCGCCAGATACCGTGCGACAGCAAGCCCTTGCCCGCTTCGATATCGTAGATCAGGTGCACGAATATTTGCAAAGCTTCGATAATCTAGGCAAGATGGCAGGGCTTACCCGTACCAGCATGCAAAGCGAGCCACGGCGCGACGGCTACAAGGTAGTCGCCATCAGGTACGTGACGGACTTTACTGAGGCTTACTAGCCCTATGCTTATGTGAGTGTTGTGCGCCCTGATTCTTCCAGTTCGCGCTCTTTGGCGCCTACCGGAGTATTGAGGTAGTTGTACAGGGTGCCCATGCTTATCGGGTACACAGGGTAGATGTAGCGGCGATAGATGTGGCGGGTAGTAAGCCCCTTGCCCTGGTGCTGTCGGTAGATGTCGCACACCTTGCGGATCATGCGTAGTTTATGTGCATTGCTATACATAGGTGATTTACTGCTTTGACACAAAAAAAGGCCATTGCTGGCCTTTGTACAAAAAAAGTTATGATATGGCAGCTCACATATCTGCGTTTTGTGCTAAATATTTTTTAAGAAAGCCCGGCTACTGCGATCTGAATGGTTATTTCAGGGGCTCAGGCCGGGCTATGATTGTGCTACTATAGCCCCTTTTTCGCTCCGCACATTAAAACGTGCGATAACAGCCGCTACCAGCCAGTTTCGTGCCTCAACCAGCAGATAGCTTGATGTTAGGCTTCATGCTCCCAACGCTCGTCATCTGGAATGTCTTTACCAGTTAATGCTTTGTGTAGGTTATTAATTCCTAAAGCCTTTGATAAGTTTATCAGCTTTTCTTTAGCTGTTTTCTCAGGGTACTTTTCATTATATAATTTAATTAACTCAATAGGCTTTAGCTCTTTGTTTTCATTTGCAAGCCTGTTAAACCTTACTAAATCTAATGTTGTATAGTTTCTCATAATATTTGTGTTCCCGCCGCAAAGCACGAAAGCCTAACATGCGGTATAGTTAATAAGCCCTATATAGTTTTGTTGTAATTGGACAGCGATGGGCAGGGCTTACATAACCATACCGCCATCCGTTATGCACAATAAAAATTACTTCCTGTAGAAGTAATCATAAAACATCCAACTTATAATTAGGTATATAATAATTAATAAAGCAGGTGCGCCACAAACTCCACTTATAAATGGATTTACATTAAAAAATTTATTTTCAACAAATGGGGCACTTAAAAAACCTACAATAAATGAAGGTATGGCAATAATTATTAATCGTAAGTCTAATAAAATTTTTTTCTTTAATTTCTCGTTTTTCATATCCGTAAATTTTACAGATGCCTAACAGCAAGTATAAAACATGTCTATTGTGCATCTAAGTTAATATTTATGTTAATTTCAAAGTTCATTTTTCAATCAAGGTTTGTGTTGGCACGTTTCATACTTGCGTAACGTTATATGCAATAAAATATACTACTGCTTAGGTTTCTGCAAGGCGTATTTCCTTTGCCAAGCGTGTCTCTCAAAATCTAAATATTCAATAAGGTATTCTAATGCTTTTACCTTGTCAAAGTCTTTGATTTATTCTTTTGTAAAGTCGCATTCTATTTCAAACGTACACTCTTCTGTTGTGTCAATTAAGAATTGCCGTAATTGTTCAAATGTGTATTCCATAATTTCTAGATTTTGTTTAGTGCTTCTATTCCGTATTTTTTACTGCTCATATACTCGTCAGTTATGGCTCATATCCCCAAACGTAATTCCTCACGAAGGATATATAAGTCATCTAATTGGTCTTCCGTTGCTTTGTAAATAGCTTCTTTAATTGTTTTCGCTCCTACATAATCTTTCCATCTGGTATAGTGAAAGTCCTGCCATGTTTCAGGGTTAGCTGTTCTATACCAGTTAAGCATTTGTTTACGTCTGAATGAAAATTTTTTAATGCGCGGCAATATTGAAGTGTTGGTCATTATTTTTTTTTAAATCCTTTTAAACAACTGTAACTGATTGACATCTCTTTTGTCCCCTTTAAATCCAATTGTCTCGACCAGGGTTATCAGTGATTCTTTTGAATTATGGTCTAAGGCAAACATGCCTATTACTGCCTTGTCTGAATAATTTTCATTAATACAATCTATAGCATACTGTCTGGCTTCGTTAAAATCGATGAATATCTTACCATCGTGCTGTTTGATTTTGCTGTCTATTAATAACAAAATATAGCGTAATGAGCCTTCGGAAATATCCATATTCATGGCCATCACATCCAATCGTTTAGCCAGTCGATCACGGCTGTGAATATGGTCACACGGCTATTGATGTACCAAAAGCCCCCCAAAAAAAGAAGCCAGTATAATCCGACCGCCAAGGGTAAAGAACCACGGCAGGCCGCCTATTTGCCTGTCCCACCAATCCGATCCGGTATAGAATGGATTGCCGCGCAAAATCATGCCCGTGAGCAGGTCAAAGAACATATACCAGCCCAGTATGGCCAGTGATATCTCAGCCCCAAAGATGAGCATGAAACAGATGGTGAAGAAGACCCGGAGCACGGTGCTCCACGGCTTATCGCTCTTGCCGCGCCGCCAGTAGTAGGGGTCAACAATAAACGCCTCGATGAGCATAGGCACTATGCCCATCACAAACATGATCGTAAGATTATTCATTGTCATAAATTTAGTTTGAGTTGCTTTTTGACTAAATAGTCATTTTTTAGTTTGTACACCACCTTTTCCAATTCGTACTCTGACGGCTTGTGTACATTTAGCCACCCGTACCAAAGACCATAGGTGAAGCCACCCCACTCCCTGCATTTGCCTCTGGGTAACCAGGGGCATACGGTAAGTTTATTTAAACGATCAGGCTCGTAGTGCTTGCAATCCATGCACTTTACCCGTGTAGGACACCCTGCAGGGGTCCATTTGTTCAAATTATTTTTGAGCAGCATTTATCCTTCTTTTATTCGGGTATCTATATCCATATGCATTGATATAATCATATGCACGCTGCACATCGTACAGAAGGTCATATGCCACCTTTAGTGTGTTGTCAGACATCTTAAATACTTTGTAGGTGATCAATTCTATATGCTTATACCCGGAAAACGCTCTTAAAATTTTGCGCTCCATGATGTATCCTTTCACACTTCCTTCTGTTGTGGTGTCTATTTTGTATGATTCTTCTTTCATCTTATTATCTCCCTTTTTAATGTTTTTCCGCAGGTCAAGCAGCGGGTTTCTTCTATTGTTCCTCTGTAGCAATCGTCAACAATTGCCGTAATTTTTAAATGAAAACACTTGATGCGCCATCCGTATGTTGTTCTTTTCGGTTCAAACTCATATTTCGCCATGTCTTCCCAGCGTTATCTTTGCCTCTACGAGCAACTTTGATTGGTCTTCCCCTTTGCTTCTTCCTTCATTTTGTCCTGCCTTGCTGGCCATGTTTCGGCTTACATTCCTGGCTACTATCTGCTCTTGCTTTTCGATAGCATACTGCCTTAGCCAGCGTTTCACTACCTGACCATCCAGCCTGGCATATATCTCGCCGTAGTAGCCATCCTTAGCGCGTTGCAGGCAAAGCATGACATCTTCAATTGCAAAGCCCTTATGATCCAGCGCTATCTCCATCGCCAGCTCTCTGGTATACTCCAGAATGCCTGCCCTTGGCACGTCTATATACTTGATGGTATCAAGTAGCAAATATTCCAGATCATCGATCAGGCTCTCCTCATCTCTTGCCATCAGCTCTGCAATAGTATGTATAGAGCCCAGTTTGTCTATTGCCTGGCATACCGTATCACGACTGGCTTGCACAGAGCTTATAAACATAGAGCGGCGCTCACCTATATACTCCTCCTTAAAAAATTGAAGGCTTTTGTCCAGATATACCAGATCGCTTTGCAGCTCGTGAAGTTGCTCTATGGCATCGGCAATCTTGAGTGGAGTAAGCTGCTTAATGGCCTTGATCAGCGCGGGCTTGTCTCTTTTGTTCAAGCTCTGCCTGGCGCTGCTCAATAGTGCTGGTAGTTTGTGTCCTTTTGTCGTGTCCATTTTTGATCATTGGAATTATTTCCTCTATTTTGTCGTAGATGTCAGGCAGTGCCAGACGATTCTGGTGCCAGGTGTTGAGCCTGTCCCAGTTGGCAAACATAAAGCGTAATCCGGCCAGCACATACTGATCTCCACTTTCCTTGCCGTTCTGCTGCTGAAAGCCTCGGATATAGCTGATAATGCCCCGCATGGCATGGCTATATTGTATCGCCTTCTTACCCTTCATGTCCAGGTGCGAGTTCCTCGACTTAAGGAACTGCCTGTAAACGCCCATTGCCTCGTTGTATAGCTTATTGTCTTGCTCGCTGGCCTTCGATGTGCCCTTTGTAGCAAGCTTTATCAGATCGGTCTTGATGGCCTTCAATATCGGCACATCATCTAGCCCCCTTGGTCGCTGCATGTAGCTGTCGATAAGTCCAGTCTTTTGCTCCGTTGTTATCATAGTCCTTTGATGAATTTGGTGTACACTATTTCAAATTGCGCTACCAGTCTCGGCAGCTCGGCATAGGTGTAGCTGTTAAGCCGCTTGCGTTTGTAGCTATATTGCTTGCACCATGCATCAATCCGCGCCAGGCTTATCTGCTTGCTGCCAGGGATGTGCCATCCCATCTCATGTGCCATAGATATGATTCGCCTGCGCATTTTATTCTCTTTGTGATATACCGGGTCAACCTCTTTCAGTGCGCTGATCAGTTCCGCGGCCTCTACTACGCTCATATTCCTGACGCTATGAGTACGGCCTCCGCTAAACTTGCCCACAATGCTATCCTTTTCATCTCTTAGCCCTGCCTTTCCCAGTGCGGCATAGATGGCTATAATCTGGTGTTTCGTTGCCATAGTATCTCTCGTTAAATCTATTTCGTTGAACAATAGCCGCAGCCACGATCATCCCGATCAGTGATCCTGCGATAAATGCCCCCAAGATCAGGAGCAAGGCAATCAATGCATTCATATATCGATCTGTTTTGAAGTACTAACCAAAAAGGCATCCAATTCAGCCTCCAAATCTTTGCTGAGCGATAGCGCCCTGCCTGCTGCTGCAAAATCGTCAGCTGTACGCGACTTCTTAGCATGTGCTATCCTCTTAAAATATTCATATTGTGCCGTTCGCGTTTGAGCGGTCAGTTTAATGAGCTTGATTAAAGTTTGTTTGTAATCCATTACTGCTTGATTTAGTGGTTTAAATGATTATTAAAAAATGCCGCCGTTTTAGTAGGCGGCCCCGGCCCCATTGGCCAGACTCCCATTCCGGGTATGCTTCTTAAATACTCGAAAAGTTAAGGCCAATATTTTCCCATTTCCCGTCACCTGTCATCTTCCGAAATTCGTAGCCGTAGGCTTTCATGGTCACCATATAGCCCTCTTTGATCAGTGCAAGACCTTCCTGCCACTTAGGGTCTGTAAATTTATCCTCGTGCCGCATGAGGTGCATCACCTTTGAATATTCCAATTCGCCGGCATTATTTTTTTCCAGAAATGAAATCAGTATTTCGAAAAGCTTTTTGTCGCGTTTCTTCACAAACGAGTGAAGAAACTCCTTAATAAACTCAACTCCCTTTGTTGCCCGCTCATCCCAGTAGGGCATAGTGTCACGCCTGCGGGTAACGCGTAGCTTTCCCTCTGCATTGGTGATGCTAAATCCCCCTTTGCTATTGCCGCGTATGGCTCCGTATGCTTCCAGCTTAGCGGCCTGCTCATCCATAATTTCGTGACACTTTTGCTTGAAAAATGCAATTTGATTTTGCAACCTTATAGCCTCTTGCATAATGTCGGCTATCTTTTTGTCGCGGTCTTTTTCATAGTCTGCGCGTTCTTTTTCCCTTGCTATTCGTAGTGCCTCTTTTCTGCTTGCGAGCATATTTTCAAGCTCTTGCACGCTTAGTTCATTTACATCAGTTTCATTCATTTGATTAAAAGTTTAGATTCTATTGATTTTATTATTGATTGTATCTCCGGATCATTGATAAGGATGTGATCGTACAGCTTCTTGTAGTGATAGATCGTAGTGTACTGCCTGTTTAGGAGTTTGGCCAAAAATGGCCCGGAAAACCCATGCCGCATTGCGATCACCGAGAAGACACACCTGGCATCTACAAATTGTCTTTTATGAGATTTACCAAGCATATCGCTCACCTCTACCATCATGGCAAAGGCTACCCGACTCAATAGGTCGTGTGCGTTGCTCACCATACCCATGTATTCTAAATCTTGCCCTCGTAGCGGAGCTATGTAGTGTAGCACCGATTCCCACAGCTTTATATCCTGTCCGCATCCAAGCATCTCGCCCGCATGATCCATTATTTCCGTTATCGACATCCTGATCATTGCCTTCTCTTTTCTTCTTCTATCAACTCCTTGATCATCTTCTCATAGCTTGCATCTATTATGCTCGCGTGTGGGTGCTTCTCAGAGGCTATAGCCCGCCCATCGTGCATCATCCGGTACCAGAAGTCGAGCTCAAACTTTCCTTCTATCTTGTGCCAATTCTGTACAAATAGTTCATCGATTTCGCCATACTGATTTCGCCACCACTTCCAAAAGATCGGGTTGTAGGCGATCATATTACTAAAGTGATCGATATAGCCGCAATAGCCGACGATAAAGTCCAGGCCGCTTTCAAACTGCAAGGTGCAGTATTGCAGCTCATCCCAGCCAAGCAGCTCCTGAACCTTCGTCTGCAGGCTCGATAGTTTGTTTTTGCGCATAGCGATCTGCGATAGCTTATTTGCTTTGCGTGCAGGCGCATCGTGTAGTTTAGTCTTCATTATCCAATAAATTTTGTTCGTGGTTTCGTCCGTAATATTGTTCATGCCCTTCCTGCCATATGGTAAACTCGCCTCCATTCTCACCAATGTATCGGCCATTGCTATAGGCCTTGTAGCCTTCTACCCATATTTTCAGGTCTGCATCGTACAGCACCTTCTTTGCCGGTCTTCCGTAGGGCTTCTTTCCGTCTGCGTGGCTGGTAAAGATCAGTAGCTTATTGCTATGCCTGTCCCTAAAGGCGGCATACTGCTCGAAGCTCATGCCCATATACTGGAAGCTGTCAATCACTGCAATTTTTGGTGCTCGATTTTTGCTGAGTCGCTTTTCAAATTCCTCCTGATCTTCGCGCACAAAAATGAAGCGGCTCTTTGGAGCTTCAAGCCCAAGCTTCTCTATCGAGTCTTTCAGGGTCTTGCGGGTGCCTTCTTCCAGGCTGTTATAGACCACACGGCCATGTTTTGCCAGCTCCATGCACAGTTGCAGCATAAAACTCGTCTTGCCACCCCCGCTGTTGCCCCATACCAGCCATACGCCGGTAGTCTCAGGGTTGCCAAATGCCTCGTGCAGCGCTCCTGTAAATTCAAATGTCTCGTGTTTTTTACTTTTAAGGTCGTTCATGCTCAATCCTCGCTTCATCTATGCGGCTCTTTTTTTCATTAGCATCTTTTGTTTTATCACCCGCTTTAGGCGGCGCAAATCTTCCACAAAGTCTATCATCACATCCTTGGTGCCGGTGGCGGTGCGTATAGAGGCCTGTCCGCGTTCCTTGGGCACCTCACCCCACACCATTTGTTGGTACTCCTCATCCATCAGGCCGTTGGCCTGGCATATCTGCTTTACCTCGCGCTCAGTCACGCCGGGCAGGTGTATGTATCCTCGGCCAAATCGGCTCTCTATCTCATCGTAGCCCTTCTTCATTAGGCGTACGCCGGTCTTCATTTGCTTCTCAAAATTCTCGGTGCCGGACAGTATCACCCCCATACGGTCTTCTGTTCGATTATATAGGGGTATCAGCGTACGCAGTGCCCTTGGGCTTAGCTTGTCAGCCTCGTCGATCAACAGCACCGGTCTGTCAAGACTCATGTCGTTGAAGTAGTTCACAATCATATCCAGCAGCTCACTCATGTTCTTGTAGCCGCCCTTCAACGCATGCTCGCCAAGGGTCTTTTCTACCAGGCGGATCAGGAACTGTCGGCCACTCCATTCCTCCGCCTGGATAAAGACCACCGTGCCACTCATGTCGCGGTTATACAGGTCTTCCAGCACCGCAGTCTTACCACTGCCTGCTTTGTTGCTTATTGCAAACCACATGCTCTCCTCCTTAGCGTCGTGGTACAGATTTTCAATCACCACATAGTTTCCGGTTTGCCTTACAAGCTCCCAATCGCTCTCGCGATAGCTGAGCGCGTTGGCTATCTTTTGCAGCATCTTGCTCTCGTCTGCGCCATATTTGCCGGCCATTATGGTAGAGAGTGCGCCTACGTTTATGCTGCATTTGCGTGCTACTGCCGAGTAGCTGCCGAGCTTCGATTTCCATAGCTCTACATGTTTGATAAGTCCGTTCCTGTTCATGTTTTTAAAAATTTTAAGTGTTGGGGAATCGTGTTTAATATTGGGCCCTCACATAGGCCTGTGCGTCAAATATCACCTCATACTCTTCGTCCAGTTTCACCGGTTGTATCAGTATGGTTTCCTTTTTCGCCTTGCCTATTCTGGCTTCATTTCTTCTGTCTTTGTGCTGTCCCTTGCTGTCTGGTAGCAGGTGCTTCTGATAGGTCTCAAGTGCAGGGTTAGAGCAGAATAGGTCTTCCAGCACTTCCCTGTTTTCTTGCTTGTGTGCCAGTATATGCCCCTCTAGTTGCTTGTTGTAGTTGTTTATCCTTGCAAGCTGCTCTGCATCGCCATCTTTGCGGTCATACAGCGCCATAGGCTGTTCGTGTTTCTTTTCCAAAAGTAACTTATAGGTGCCTATCTCCGTTACTTGTCCATTTTTGCGCTCTGCATTTACAGCCAGCGCCTGGTTGAGGTCTGCCGGATCGTGCTTGATCACCCAATCCATGTATGCCAGTTCCCTAAATTTGATGTCAAAGCAATCATAAGTAATCTTCTCCCCGTTGATGGTTGGCATTATGCCAGCAGGTTCCAGTTTGTTTGTGTATCCGGTCGTAATGCCAAACATGTCGAGGTACTTCTCCATGCCTACCTCTATGCGGTCAGCCTCAGGCAGCTTATCCCACATAGCCATATACGCTTCCACCTTTTCGGCACGTTCGGCAGCTATCAGCCATTCCACTTGCTGCACCACGCCCATAAAGTCAGGAAAATTCTTTCTGATCTTGGCCAGGTAGTCGCTGTTAGGCTGTGCTTCCTTCTCGCTCGTCACACCAAAGCCAGACCAGTTGGGCATTAGTGCACGCTGTATGCGTTTGTTCAAGTGTTTAAAGTAGGGCTCTATCACTTTGCTTTTTGCGTTTTTCACCTTAGCGGGGGTATATAACCGGGTCATGGCTTCGTAAAATGGAGTCAGAGACCCCTTGCCATAGTGGTCGCTTTGCAGTTGCAATGGATAGTATCGCTTACCAAAAAGCAATTTGGTATGATCCACCGCACTCTTGCAGGCCTCTTTTATCAGGTTGCTATCTTCATGCGTGCCTATCGCGTATCCTACTGGGTAGTCGGTGCATGGGTCTAGCACTATTACCACAGTTGGGCGGTTATGGTATGTCGTGTTTTCCCCATCTTCCTTTTTTTGGTACATCAGCTCCACGTCCCATCCGTCGAGTGTCCAGTAGGTCATTGCAGCACCTGGCCTGGTACGCTTGTGCTGCATAGATATCTTGTTTCGGAAGTTCGATTCACCTCGCCGGGCGGCGTAGGTCGTCAGACCCATTCTTTCGCGGTGGTTGGCTACCGTTGTGGGGGTAATTTGTTTCCATTTGCTAGCAGCGGCCAGTCCGTTGTACCACTCGGCCACCTGGGCATTGTCAAGATTCTGGTGCTTACCTATCAGCTCTTCCAGCACTACGCGCTGTTCTTTATTCGACACCTTAGCGGCATTGCGCTTACCAAGCTTACCGCTTATCAGGCTCTTGTATCCGCTAGCCTTATAGTCCCGCAGCACCCGGCGCAGGTTGGCTACCTTTATGGTGTGACCACTCTCTTTGCCAAACTCTCGCACATCGCCGGTCACTATATCCCATACCGGAGCAGTGCTACTGCCTTTCTTTTTGCGTATCTCACGCCGCTTCATCAGCACAACTTCCAGTGTGTTCAGTACAGACGCATTGGTAGTATACTCCTCTTGCTGTGCATCCGTAAGCCCCCGGCCATCTGCCAGTCTATAGCTTGCATAAAACTCCGCCGCCTTGCTGTCTCGCACATAGTTGTCGCGCCACATGCCCTTTACAAGGTGCATATCAGGGTGTCCCCATTTGCCTATCAGCGCATGTTGCTGATGTTTCTCTAGTGCCGTCCACCTCACCAGCGCCTCGTTGCCCTTGCCACGTCCTTCTCGCAAGCGAAACGCTGAGTTACGGTAGCATTTAAGTTTGTAAGAATTATACTTAAAAGCATCAATGCTTTGCTCATGCCGCTTGTCTTCGTCCGATACCAGGTAGCTTAGTTTCACGCCATATTCGTTTTTGTGCTTTTCGTATGCGTGCGCTGTAGATGCATTATTCATTTGTATATATTTAGGGATGGAAAGCAAAAAAAACAGGATCAATATCAATATTGATGTCGCATATCATCTATCAAATCATATTCAGCCTCTGGATAAGATGTTGGTCGATCAGCTACGTTTGTATAGCTCTTACTATGATCTGAAATTGGAGGACGATGGCCTTCGTAAATATGAGCATCCTGATCCGGAAGCTTTTTTGCCACCTGACTATCCATATACTCACAAACTCTCGTTAGTAGGGGAAGTGCGGCAACAAAAGAACCTTTTTCACCTGGCACAGTTATTTCAATCTGTGTGCGCTCTAATGCAGAGCCTGGAGCTTGTAAGGTCAGTAAAATGTGAAGTTGAGTTTTCATAGCTTAATTGTTATTCTGAGATCAGCCGGTACCATAGGCTACTTGATTGCGTGCAGGTGAAGGAGCGCGATTATGGTCAGCACGGTTATACTCGCAGCCAGGGTAATTGAGAGCACAAAGCCCCACATCATCACTGCGCCCTTATTTATGTCGCGTAGCCTACTCATTGTCCTGGTCGTTTATGCCAAGCTCCCTTTTGAGTTTAGGGATAATTATTGATCCCTTATAGTGTCCATTCAGTGTGTTAGATAGTGCCTCTCTGCTCACACCTATTTTAGAAGCAATGTGTTTGATGGTTCTTCCCGATTCTATTACTGGGTCTTTTAGTTTCAGATTATCCGGATACTTTCTAATCCTTGATGTTTGTCGTTTATCCATAATATTATTATATATTTGTTATTGTTCATACAATGATAATAGATAATGTTCTATTATCAAAATAGATTATGAGAAATTACTCTATTTATTTCAAAAAATGGGAGTCGTCCAAAGAATATGCGATTTTATTGCATTTAAAGGCATAAGTAAGTATAGATTTTATCAGATCACAGGCTTGTCAAATGGATTTTTGGATAAAGGTGAGAATATTGGATCAGACAAATGTGAAATAATTATCAATCATTTTGATGACTTAAGCGCGGATTGGCTATTAACAGGTAAAGGAGAGATGTTAAAAGATTATATCCCACAAAAGAGCACACCACTTGTAGAGACTCTCGAAAAGGTGGCTACCCGGCAAGATGAACTCATTAAAAAAATGGAACTCAACGAGATTGAGTTAAAAAAAAACATCGAGCGGCTACAAATCGAAAATTCAAAGCTGATAGACCTTGCACATGCCGCTATGGTCAAAAAAGAAAAGCAAATCAATTGATCTCATCCTTGCATATAAGCCTTTAGTTCCAGGCACACCAGTTTATTCTCCCAATACGCCTCCTTGCTCAGCTCATTTTTTTTAGCATCCAGTAGCATCTCATTCACATTTACCACATGCTCCATTTTACTTGCAGCATCAGGCGTGTCGTGCATTGTATCTATTAAGTAGAGCAGGTTTAAATCCATATTAAAAAGTGCTTAGGTAGTACAAAATGAAATTGAAATGTCCAACACACCACGCACACACACGCTTTTTTGGTCTATTTTCATCAAATATGCCCCCAATTTGCCCGTTTACGCATATTCCAAAAAATTTAAAGTGTCTAAATATGTACTTATAGGGGTCTGTACGTGTCAAAAGTAGTGAATAGAGGGGGGGTGTAGCGGTATGTCTGTGTCGCAAATGTGTAACCCTAAGTGTAACCCTAAGTGTAACCCTAATGGCAAAAAGTAGTGTATTTTGGCTATTTTTATCATTTTGCCGAGGTCGGGAAAATGATCGTTTTGCATCATCTTAGGTAAATAAAAAAGGCTATTTTTAGGCATTTCAGGTATGTTTTTGGGCGTTTTTGGTACTATACAGAAAGCAGGCATCAAATAGCCCGCTTCACCTATACAAAAACAGTAATTTTTCGTAAAGTGGACATTTGAATTTTATTTTTAGGGCTACATCACCAAAAGATCAAAAAAATAGCCTGGCACCACCGCCAAGCCCCATTTCACCCCATTTTATTCCCAAAAATCCACCCCCATAAAGTGGACATTTCATTATTCTCCCCCTAGTTCTTTATATACAATCACATCGGTGGGCACAC
>JAAUQL010000057.1 GCA_012033595.1 Cyclobacteriaceae bacterium
ACCATACATCACTACAATCGACTTTCTAAACACAAAACCCCGATTCCAGCACGCAGTACATGATTTGTACAAGAAAATATCTTAAAATTTGTGTTTTCGATGCCCTTCCGGTGCAAGTTGGGTTAATATTCTGTGTTTTTGATGCGGTTTTCCGGAAAATAGTTAGTCAAATACCGGGGAGTTAAAAATAACACCGTCACCTTTATCTGGCTGTTTTTCATCCATTACGCATACGAGCCAGATACGGATATCTCACGGGCATTTTTGCTTTATGCTAAAGTAAGGCTTTGCTTTTGGCGGATTGTTTTAACAATCATTTAATGGCTCCATAGCTATTTGTGTCTTTTGTTGAGCTGTGTTAAGGCCGGCAAAATCGAACAAACAGTAAAGATAAGCCGCTCTTTGGCAAGTGAAAAAGTCAGCACCTGAAAATCCCCCGACTACGTTTTCAGCATTGAAATGAATTTTGCTCCTATATAATTAATTTGTGTTTTCTTATGTGTATTTATATTTCGAGACAAACCAATGGGGCACTTTAGTATGATTCATTAAAAACAAGTCCACATCAAATGGGTTTTGCTACCTGGAAATGATATCTATGACTTTTTATAAGCGACCTTCAACTAATCTTTTATAACTTTCGATAAATCATTTATAAAATGGAAAACAACACACACAACTAATTTTAGGATTTACAGGGGGCATAGGCAGGGCTGTTGCAGTGGCGCTGAGCAAACGTGGGGTTCCGATCAGAGTGTTGGTGAGAAGCAAAACAAAAGCTTTGCGATTTGCACAGGGCATTGTCAACCTGGAAATTGTGGAAGGGGATGCCACAAATGCGGACGATTTGGACAAGGCATTTAATGGGGTCGCTGTAGTGCACTATTGCATCAATATTCCATATCACAAATGGGAAAAGCAAGCCACCAGCTTGTTGAGCAAAAGTATAGAGGCTGCGATTAAGCACCAGGTAAAGCTGGTATTTCCGGGCAATGTGTATGTATATGGGCATGCCCAATATAATCCTGTAGATGAAAACCATCCGCATGCAGCACATACAAAAAAGGGCAAGATCCGTGTAGCCATGGAAACCATGCTGGAGAAGTCCCGGGTGGAGCGAGGGCTAAGCTATAGCATAGTGCGTATGCCCGATTTCTATGGGCCATTTGTCATAAATACTTTTTCTGAACGGCTATATCTCAACGCCCTGAAAGGGAAAAAATGCAATGGATAGGCCGCCTGGATACGGAAATTGAACTAATCTACATTGAAGACGGGGGCGAAGCCATGGCCATGGTTGCACTCGATACCAACAGCGATGGGCAGACCTTCAATATTCCGGGCTATCAGGTGACCACTGCACAAAAATACCTGGAAGAAATCAAGAACAGGGCGCATTCCAACAGCAACATCGCTACTATGGATTCCGATTGGCTTTTTAAAATCGGAGGCTTGTTTATGCCTGTAGCGGGCGAAGTATTGGAAATGTTGTATCTCAAAAGGGAAAAGCTTTTGCTCGATGGTTCAAAGTTTGAGCAACATTTTGGACGCTTACCCAAGACCAGCTACACTAGCGGAATAGATCAAACCCTTGCCTGGGTGAAGAGCTATTATAAAATGAAAAAGCTCAAAGAATCCGGAAATTAATTTTAGATGCAGATCTTCTACCATTGCTGAAATAAAGACAGCCCCAGACCATCAGTGAATTTTTGCAACGCAGCAACAACGCCTACACAGTTAGCGGCGCAAGGCCGGCAGGTAAAATGCCAGATAATACCCTCATTTTCAATTAGGATGGAATTAATTTGCGCAAAGATGAGGCAGCAGGGGCATTTGTTTTATTCCGACAACAAAAGTGAGCAAAACCCTCATTCAAAATAAATATACCCAACTGATAAGCAGGTCAACATAGCATGCATGCCATAGCGATGCACACACGCTGTTTGTAACAAACAAGATCTAAGGATGGCTTATTTAGATCACCCTGACAAAAACGCCGGTGGAGAAGATTGGTGAATGAAGCGTACGTTTAGGTGCCCGGGTCTTTAGTAACAATCTGTATTTGTATTTCTAAGGGGTGGTGACAAACGGATAGAAGGTGAATAACATGATGAACTCATATATCACTTTCTATGTCCGGATCTTTTTATGTCCTAAAAAAAATGATTTTTAAGGAATATGAAGCCTACTTTTTAACTGTAGCTACCAAACATTTATTCTTTGGAAAAAACACAGATTTATTCCAGCTATGGCGCATTATATCAATGACAAAAAAATAAATACACATGTATCGGCAGGTTACCCTCAAAGATAAACTCAACTAATTTTTTTTACTTCATACATGCTCAAGACAAAGTTCAACTGGATCATTTTATCCGCGAACACCCTGACATCGAAATGTATCTGGACAAGTTGAAAGCGTATCTGAATTCGAATACATAATTGTTATTGGACTGTTGGATTAAATCCCGCGAAAGCGGTATTTAATCCAACATCTTCCATTACATAGTTATATAGCTTCTATTGCTTGTTTGATCGTGCAATCGCCCGACAATAGTTCCAGGGTCTTGCGGTAGGTGCTATCAGCATCAAGACATTGTACCAGCACTTCTGCTACATCTTGGCGAGGTATGGCACCTTGTCTTTCATCCGTTCGTTCTCCAAAATCCACCTTGCCAGATCCGCTGTCATTGGTCAATCTTCCCGGTCTTATAATCGTGTAATTAAGGTTAGTTTGCTGCAAGTAATCATCTGCAGCGGCCTTTGCATCGTAATAATGTGCCATGTTTTTTGGCCATTCTTGCGGATTGAGGTCGGCGCCAAAAGCACTGAGCATGATGAAACGGACAAAATTATGCTTCACAGCCAGGTCTATGGCCTTCATGGCTCCCTTGCGATCTACCATATCCGTTTTATCAGCACCTGTGTCTGCTCCGCTGCCGGCAACAAATATCACCGCGTTATTGCCTTCATAGGCATGACTAAAATCGTTTTCCAGGTCGGCAGTTACGGTTTCAATCCCTCTTTTTTTAAATTGTTCCTGCTGAGATCCCTTCCTTACCATTGCTATGGCATCGTGTGGGCTATTGCTGTGGATTTTATCCACTACCATTTTTCCTATCTGCCCATTGGCACCTATTACTAATATATTCATACATCTGATTTTTTTATTAAAAACATACTATTATAAGTACTTCAACAAGAGTGAATTTAAATGGTTACTAAAACTTTTTGTAGCTAAGATAAAATTGCTGAAGATTACTGTTGCCTTTACTGAAATTGCACCTTCGAAATTTTTGCTCAAAAGCTCCACTTCAAGATATTTTTTTATAGCATGGCCATCTGTATCAACATTTCTATTCCAGGCTTTTTCTTTGGCTATATTGCAGGTTATAATTTCAGAAACGGCAGGTCTCGCTCGTAGTGGCATGGGTGGACGATCTGCAAAAAACATCAACTTTATTCCTATCTTTAAATTATTGGAAGATAAAAATGATGACTCCCCAATGCTCATGATAGATTTGAATGTATTTGCCGGAAATTCCTTTTTTTACCCTATCAAAGACAGCGCATATCTTTGCTTCAAAACCCTTGAAAAGACCGACAGGGAGATGTTTATAGCAGGTTTTCAAAAATTATCGCCTAAGTCCATTTACCATCGTTTTTTTGGGTTTATGAAAGAATTGACAGAAGAGCAATTGGAAAACCTGCTGAATATAGACCAAAAAGACCATGTGGCCTGGGCAGCCTTCGATATTGAAGGAGACAGTACCGCAGGGGTAGGCGTGGGACGCTATCGGCGAAATGCAGCCTATCCCGAAGAAGCAGAGCTGGCCCTTACCATCATCGACGAGTATCAGGGCAAAGGAGTAGGAACCATATTGTTGGGCATATTGTACTATCTGGCCGGCATGGCTGGCATCAAAGTTTTTACCGGTGTTATTTTATCAGACAACGCCAAGCTGATCAGACGGTTTAAGGAATTGGGGGCTGATTTGAAGCGTGTGGGTTGGGAATATGAAATCAGGTTGCCGGTACGCACTAATTTTGACCAACTGCCCAAGACTCCTTATGCCGGTGTCATCAGGCCGGTACTTCATTTTTTGACTGAAAATAATTTTTGCCTATGACAGGCAGCACATTGCTTCCGGTCGCCGACACAACTGCCTCATTGCCAGCGACCATTGTCGCATGCATCAGTCCTATCTGCTCATCTCCCAGGCCTTGGTGGTAGTATAGTATTTGGCAATCATGTTAGGCACTTCCCATTCCGGCAGTTTTCCGGCCTTCAGGTATTCGAGGTATTTTTCTGTCACTTGCGTGAAATGTGCCTCGTGACCATATTTATATTTTGCCGGGATTTCTACCACTAATTTACCCTCTTTTTGTACCAGTGCTACTCCGGGATATTCTTGCTGCAAGCCCTCTATGGCAGCGTGGGCAGTAGCCACAAAATCAGCATCGGAGGCACTTCCCGCATTCTCTATGTACAAGGTGGCTTCATAATTTTCCGGTGCACCCTGCCTTATCACCAGGTTGGCATTGGTGCCGCGCATTATAGAATAGTGCGTGTCTTTGGTTCCTTCTGGCGCTTCATAGTTCCAGATGACCGATGCTTTGGCATGTACCCCTTTGATGGTATAATTTATTTCACCGTTGGCATACACACTGAGTACCGAATCTTTTACCAGGTCTTTACTCAGGTATTCGGGATACGCACCTAGATGCGTCACTTTGTTGAACATAGAAGGCGTAAGTTCTGTAGCCCATCTTTTGGCGGTCAATACTTCAATATCCGTTTTGTAGTCGATGATTTGTCCCGGAAAGCACTCCCATTGGATGAGATCAACCAGGTGCGTATTCACATCTACAATACCTTCTCCTTGTTGAGAGATGTCAAAAAACCAAGCCGGTCTTTTTATTGGGTTTCCCGATACATATTTGAAAAAGTGGTGTACAGATTCTTTGGTCACGGCCGGGTTTTCCAGGCTGCCTTTCTCTAATTCACCAAAAAGTGCCGGCACTTGAGACAATGCTTTCTGAATCATGGTGGTGATTTCGTAGCGCTCGGTCATAATATCATAGAGCAATACGTCATTTTTTTCTGCGATGGCAAAGGCTTCTACCAGCAGATCAAATTTGTCGGCGGAGATTACCATGGGTTTGTCTGCCAGTACATTTATCCCCGCTTCTACGGCTTTTTTGATATAATCGGTTTTGAGAGCATTGTTGCCAGAGACCACCATAATGTTTCCTGGCTTTTCCTGCAGCATTTTTTCAAAGAAGTCAGGGCCGATATATACTTCTTCCACCCAGTTGGTTGGCTGCGCTTCCCTAGAATTGTATCCTCTGATCCGATCGAGATGATCCTGCACGTCGTTTCCTTCCGGAGCATAAACATGTACCACTGAATCAACTCCTTCCAGGGGCATTTTCTGAACCAATGCAGCATGAAAATGCCCAGGATCTACAGTCATCAATTGATAAGGGGCACCTTGGGCATCGCTTTGATCTTCTTTTTTTTCGGGTGAACAAGCCGGTAAAAAGAGCATTGTTCCAAGAAATAGAGTGAGGATACGTGTTTTCATTTTAGCAAGGGATATGGTGAAAAAATAATTGCTTCGAATTTACGAAAAAAAGGTCAGGCAGCAGTTTATGTAAGCAAATTGATGGTCGAAAAAATGTAATTGATGTCTTCAACATTCAACACCATGCGGTAATAGTTTGTGTCTTCAAATTGTTCGGGCTCATAGCCCCTTTTGTCAAGGTATTTTTTACTGATATTTTTGTCGAACCAATGCACGAGGGCTATTTCATCTTTGTCGATTTCCAGACAGGTCATACCTCGTTTGCCGATCACACAGCCTGAATTGAACAAGCATGGCACATGAAATATAGAATGATAAATATGACTGCCAAAAAAGGGGGTTTCGATTTAGAAAATATCTTATTTAATTCCTTTTTATGGCTTTTGATCATCTTTTTCACACTTTTACGGTCGTCGTCACTTTCAAGCTCGATGTACTTCCGGCAGAGCGCCTCGATTTTGTGTTTGATCCTTTCTGCCTTGGTCATTGACTCAAAAAGTGGCCTGTGGGTATGTCCGATAATAGAAACTCGCTTTCGGTAGCTGCTATAGTGGTAAACCCGTTTTTCGATGGCGTATTGCCTCCTGCTGCTGTGGGCGATCGAATAATTTTTTATCCTGAAGGGGTTGGCCAGGTAGCGCAAGGTATAGCCTACCAACTTATTAAGTTTTTCATATACCATTGATGCCTGATGGCCATGATACACCTGCATGTCGCCAGCGGTGGTTTGCAAGGTCAGGCAATGCAGGATGTTGAATTCGCTCTCAGGCTTATTGGGCAGGCACAGGGCGAGGTCGTGGTTGCCAATAAGTTTGTGAAACATGTTCTTTTCATCGAAGCGCCGGAATAATTCATAAATATCTTTCCACTTCGACTTTATCCTTTTAATCGAAAAACGTTGCAACTCCTCTACGTCTCCATTGAGCACCAGATGGAAGTCTTTGCTGAAATAATACTTTTCGACTGCCGTTTGGAACAAATGGGCATTCTGAATAAAATCATCTTTGGAACTGCCATCGCCCAGGTGCAGATCACTAAAAATCACGACTCTTGTCTCTTCGTTTATTTCCAGTTTTTTAGATGACTCGTACAACTCATCTAGTTGATTGTAGATGGTTTTTACCTTCCTTTTGTTCATTGTTGACCTGCTGGGAATATCTCGCAAGATTACCATTCCACTGAGCTTCCCTTTTTGACCGTATTAAGAATGTATTAAGAATTTGACTTTTAGCCGGAATACTCTTAGCATCGCAGCTATGACTTAAATATAGGATGTACTGGACCAATTATCATAATCATTGCCATTATTGCGATGGTAAGGCCAGCGTAAAGGAGCACGTTATGGCTGCCATAGACCAGCAGGTAGCCAGCCTGGGATTCACCTGCCATTGTCCCGTCCCTTTTCAAAACCAATGGAGTATGCCGACCGGGCAAATTCAAGCCTATCTGGACGAAATCGATGAAGCGCGGAGGATGTTTGCCGATCGCATCGAAATATACAAAAGCCTCGAAATTGATTACATTCCTAATATCATCGCGCCAAATGACAGGCTCATTCAGGCTGCCGGGCTTGATTATACGCTGGGTTCAGTTCATTTTGTTGGTTCATTTCACGATGGAACGCCTTGGGAAATCGATGGTCCGCACCAGCAATTTTTAGCAGGGTTGCAGACCATCTACCGTGGCGACATTCGACATGTGATCAGCGAATATTTCAGGCTAACACGGCAAATGGTGCGTGAAGCCTGCCCGGATGTTATCGGACATTTGGATAAAATTAAAATGCAAAACCGGGGACTCTGGGACGAAAATGCCGACTGGTATCACAAAGCTTGGTACCATACACTGGAAGAAATAAAAAACAGTGGAGCTATTGTAGAAGTGAATACCCGAGGCATCTATAAAAAACTGAGTCCGGAACCATATCCGGGAAGGGCAATTTTGCATGAAATGAAAAAAATGGGCATTCCTGTCCAGATCAATTCGGATGCCCACCGCCCAGAAGAAATCACCGGGCGTTTTTCTGAAGTTTGTGAGCTTCTTTTGTCAATTGGCATCGAAAAGGTGAAAGTTTTGCACAAAAGTGAATGGATTTCCGCAGACCTGGATAAAAATGGATTGAAAATGTGACAATCCGACCCACCTTGATGAAGGCATTTTGTCAATTCATTAAAATACCTGCGCCATTTTTGCCATTTCTGTAAATGTCCTAAATACTTTTAAAAAATTTGTATCTTTTTCCCTGTATCGTTTATAAAATTTAAATATATAGAGTAATTTTATGCCCGATTTTCAATAAAATGTGAAAATATAGTAAATATTAAAATGTGGGAGTTTTGCCTGAAAGCCCAATCCTTTGAGCAAATGGACAGTATTTGCGGACAAATAAACGGGCACCTCCTTGCTTCATCAATTATTTAAATAAGTAAACCAATTCATATAATCTTGAAAAAAAATGTGTGGAATAGTTGGAGTTTTTGACTTAAAAGTAGATTCACAAAAATTGAGGCCTCAGGTGCTGCAAATGTCCAAACGGCTCAGACACCGGGGACCTGATTGGTCAGGCATATACTGCGGAGAAAAGGCGATATTGGCGCATGAGCGTCTGTCTATTGTCGATGTACAATCGGGTAAGCAACCTTTGTTCAGCAAAGATCGAAAGCTTGTGCTTGCTGTCAATGGCGAAATTTACAATCATCAGCAATTGAGAAAAAATTTTGAAGGTGACTACGATTTTCTCACCCAATCCGATTGCGAGGTAATCCTGGCCCTGTACCGAAAAAAGGGGATCGATTTTCTGGAAGACCTCAATGGTATATTTGCCTTTGCACTCTACGACGAAGAAAACAACACCTATATGATAGCCCGTGATCATATGGGCATCATCCCCCTGTATATGGGTTGGGATCAGTATGGCAATTTTTATGTCTCTTCAGAGCTCAAAGCGTTGGAAGGATTTTGCAACCACATAAAGGAATTTTTGCCAGGTCATTACATGACAAACGAGAAGCCTGGTGAACTGATACGCTGGTACGATCGTGAGTGGAAAGACTATAACAATGTAAAAAACAATAGCACAAGTATTGAAGACCTGCGAAATGCACTAGAAGCAGCCGTTTACCGTCAGTTGATGTCTGATGTGCCTTATGGTGTATTGCTTTCGGGAGGGCTCGACTCTTCGGTAGTGTCTGCGATTGCCAAAAATACTCTGCCAAAAGAATAGAGAACCAGGACAAAAGCGGTGCCTGGTGGCCACAATTACATTCTTTTGCCGTTGGTTTGGTTGGTTCGCCCGATTTGGCAGCTGCGCAAAAGGTCGCTGACCATATCGGAACGGTGCACCACCAGATACATTTTACCGTGCAGGAAGGTCTCGATGCGATCAGAGATGTGATTTATCATCTCGAAACGTATGATGTCACTACCATCAGGGCTTCCACACCTATGTACCTGTTGGCCAGGGTTATCAAATCTATGGGCGTGAAAATGGTGCTTTCGGGCGAAGGAGCAGACGAATTGTTTGGCGGCTATTTGTATTTTCACAAAGCACCCAATGCCGAACTGTTTCATGAAGAGACAGTAAGAAAACTGGGCAAGCTCCACTTATATGACTGTCTTAGGGCCAACAAGTCACTTGCTGCCTGGGGAGTGGAAGGCCGTGTGCCATTTCTGGATAAGGAATTTATGGATGTGGCCATGAGGATAAATCCGGATGACAAAATGATAAAAAACGGTAGGATAGAAAAATGGGTGGTTCGGAAGGCCTTTGAAGACTACTTGCCAAAGGAGATTGTGTGGAGGCAAAAGGAACAGTTTTCAGATGGTGTGGGCTACAGTTGGATAGACACCCTGAAGGCCATCACCAAAGAGCGGATTTCTGACGAAGAATTGGCGAATGCCAAATACCGCTTCCCGATCAATCCGCCAATGTCAAAAGAAGAATACTATTACAGGACAATATTCAAAGAGAATTTTCCGTCCGATTCGGCTGCGGCTTGTGTGCCATCGGTGCCCTCTGTGGCTTGTAGCACACCAGAAGCACTTGCCTGGGACGAAAGCCTGCGCAATACCAATGACCCCTCGGGTCGTGCAGTGAAAAATGTGCACGTGGAGAGCTATAAATAGTAGCTATAGCCTCATATCACAACTAACAACCCGGGATTTCAGCAGTTCTCCCGGGTTTTTTTTTGGCCATTGCTTACGGGTCTATTCTATAGTGATTGGTAAGAAGTAAACTGATCCGCAGCGTATTTAAAATTATTTCTTTCTCATCATAGGTTCAATTTTGTCCGAATTTCCATTCAGAAAACGGCGCAAGAAAAAAGTAGAATTACCCCGGCAACATGAGAGGGCTTTCAGTCGCATGCTGACCCCGCGCACAACCTTGCCTTTCTCGAAAGTACCCCTCAAATCAGTTTCTTCGCTTTTTTTACAAATGCTATTTAAGGCGGCTGCCTTTATAGAATGATATTATTCTTATCTTCGGGATCAAACAAAAAATATGTGTGGAAGATATACCATAATTGCCAAAGCAGAGGCCATAGAAAAAAAATTTGACGTTTCGGTTCCGGACGCTTATCAACCCAGATATAACGCCGCTCCAACACAATTACTGCCGGTCATTTCTGATAATAATCCATCTGAGCTCTCATTTTATTACTGGGGAATGATCCCAAGATGGGCCAAAGAGAAGAATGTAAGCACAAAACTGATCAATGCCCGTGCCGAATCCATTCTAGAAAAGGCTAGTTTCAAAACGGCTTTGCTTCAGCGCCGGTGCCTCGTTGTTTCAGATGGATTTTATGAATGGAAGCGAATGAGCAAAACATCGCGCGTTCCGTACCGGATCAGGCACAAAAATGATGATGTGTTTGCCTATGCCGGGCTATGGGACGAGTACGACGATGAAGATCAAAATCGCATCAAGACCTTCACCATTATCACTACCAACGCCAACCGTATTGTTTCAAAAATCCATGACCGGATGCCTGCCATTTTAGATTCAGAAGCAGGAAAGGCCTGGCTGGACAAAAAACAATCGATCGGAGCGCTGATTGAATTATTGAGACCATTTGATCCGGATAATATGGAGGCTTATACCGTCTCATCGCAGGTGAACAAAGCCACTGCCGATCACCCTCAGATGATTGCAGCAGCGCCTTCGGCTGATCAATTTGGTAATCTCACCTTGTTTGATTGAGCTGATCCTCCATAGTCGTCGGCACAAAAACGATAAGTACATACTGCTCAATTGGGCAAATTGACTAAATTGGCATTTTTAAATATAAAGGCTTTATGAGAAATTCGAGGATAGTGGGCGTTGGGCATTTTGTGCCTGATCAGGTTGTAAGCAACCAGGATTTGGAGAAATTGATGGATACAAGCAATGATTGGATAATCGAGCGGACTGGCATATCCGAGCGACGATTTTTTGACCATACCAAAGATACGTGTGCCAATATGGGCGCACGCGCTACAAAAATGGCGCTGGAAAGAGCCCATGTGGACGCTTCTGAAATAGACCTTATCGTTTTTGCCACCATCACACCAGATTATATGTTTCCCGGATCAGGTGTTTTGATGCAACGAGAGCTCGGTCTCGATAAAAAGACCATAGCGGCCATCGACATACGAAATGCATGCTCAGGCTTCGTTTACGGACTTTCCATTGCCGATCAGTTCATCAAAACAGGCATGTACAAAACGGTTGTTGTAGTTGGAGCAGAGATTCAGTCTTCAGCTTTGGAGTTTTCTGACCGGCAGCGGCATGTTTCGGTTATTTTTGGCGATGGTGCCGGAGCAGCCATTTTGCAGGCGAGCGATGTTGCGGGCAAAGGCATATTGTCCACTCATATGCATGCTGATGGCACCTTTGCGGAAGAATTGTACGTGCGCGATCCGGGCAGCAGCCGCAAGCGCGAGGAGCGGCTTACCGCCGATATGCTGGATGAAGTGAGCATCAAAGCCCACATGAACGGCAATTTAGTGTTCAAACATGCCGTAGTGCGTTTTATGGAAGTGATAGCTGAAGCCTTGCAAGCCAATGGTAAAACCAAAGAGGACATCGATCTGCTCGTCCCTCACCAGGCCAACTTAAGAATTACCAATTTTATTCAACAAAAACTACAACTCGACGAAAGCAAAGTGTATAGCAATATTCAGCGCTATGGAAATACCACAGCAGCCTCTATACCTATTGCCTTAAGTGAGGCATGGGCAGAAGGAAAAATTAAAGAAAACGATTTGGTATGTCTTGCGGCTTTTGGCAGTGGTTTTACATGGGCTTCGGCGCTTATCCAATGGTAAATTAAGCGATTATGATCACAAAAGAATACAACCCCAGTCCTATTGAAGTAAGGTTTGTAGAGGCACTTTGTGCGCTGCAGGCAGAATTAAGTAGCAAACTGAAACACTATACGGTAGTGAAAATTGAAAAAAATACCGTATTGGACAATCCTATTGTCGATATCTTATTGCAGGATCAGGATGGAGATGAGCATGAGATCATATTAAAAGTGATCCAGAAGCCTGACCAGATGGTTTAGCGATTACCTTTTACGGTATTTGTTTTTGCTCAGTCGGAATTTCTCCAGTACATCGAAATAATATATTGCAGAAACGGATAGTACCCTGTTGGTATATTCGAGATTGTCAGTAAGGCCAATGTTCGGGATATAGGCACTATTGTATTCCCCCATGTAGGTATGTCCAAAGGATAGCCGCATATCCAGTACCAGATAATTGGCATTTTTCATGTTCCAAATAGCTCCACCACCCAGTGCAAGACTGACCTGTGTTCGATTGGCCTCAGGAGCATTCAAATATTCGAAGGTATTGATGGGTTCACCAAAATTTACCTTGTAGTCATAGCTGATCACGATGTCGCGGTCAGGTTGGTATACATCAAATGTTCCCTTACCCGAGAGCCAATAGCTCAATTGAGGCCCCAGTTGGAGGTACCAATCAAATTTTTCTTGTTTGAATTTGATTCTAAACAAGACCGGAAGATCGAAATAGTTGTAGGTGGCCGTATTGCTTTCGTACTCGTTGGCGGTGCTTTCCACTCTTTTACCTTTTTGTGAGTACAAAAATTCAGCATACAATCCGTATCTTTCTTTATTTTCCAACAGAAAAACCGCCCCCACAGTAAATCCGGGCTTGATTTTGGTGCTATGGAATTTTTCGAAAACCTCATTGTCAAAAACTGCTTTTGAGGCATTGGCACCAGCTTTTAGGCCAATAAAAGTTTGTGCCACACTACCGGAATGTATAAAAATGAAGGTAAGGGCCAAAGCTGAAATGATGGTTGAATATCTATTTTTCAATGTTATTTTCCTTTAAGACAAAATGTTATTGGTCGTTGTTAATGACAAAATTGTTAAATGGCACTTGGTGCCCGATTCAGCCCCTCATTAAAGCTTCAAAAGTAATAATTGATCTTATGACACCCATCGTTTGCTCCAACAAATTCACCTCCAACTAAGACATAAGTAATTTTTAGGCTAAAGTTAAAGCATTGTTATGTTGTGCAATGTATAAAAGCAACCCCGTTGTTGGAATAATTATATTCTAGCTTATAAAAATTATATTAATCAAAGGAATTTTACTTCTAGTAAGCATTAATGTGAAGCATGATAAACAACAGGTAATCAAGGAATATTACGAAAAACAGAAAACAGATGTCTTAGATCATTAAATAACGTAAAAAGCACTGATTACCTACAAAAATAAATATCTTTGCGCCCTAGGTTAAGTTGGATAACACATCATAAATATCCAATTTTCAGATGCTGTAGCATATCAGCATAGTCCATAATACTTCAAATTATTCACAGGCATTGTTTTAACCCAATTCGCCCTATATTGATGATGATATTTCTATAATATTGGAAAAATTTATGAGGATTTTATTCCAAATCGTATTTTTTCTGCTGTGCGTCAACACAGTGCTTGCTCAGGAACTGCCGCTCAATAGTCAGATTTTCATGAATCCATACTATTACAATCCGGCATTTGCAGGTTTTGAAGACAGACCGGCTTTTTACCTTTACAGGCGACAGCAATGGACTGGCATTGAGGGCGCTCCTACCACGATGGGGTTTAGTTTTCACACCATTTTCAATGAAAAAGTCACTTTTGGGCTCAATGTGATTAACGACAAACGAAGCATTCTCAATAGCACCAGTGCCTTGCTCACCCTGGGGTATCGGGTCACTTTCGATGATTTCCACTACATCAGTTTTGCAATTTCGGGTGGTGTTGGTTCCAACACCATCGATTTGGATGAGATAGACCCCAACGATCCGGCCATATTCGAGGCCCTCGACAACAATATCTTTTTAGATGGCAATGCAGGATTTAATTACTACAACAAGGGTTTCAACTTTGGTCTTTCGCTGCCCAAAATCTTCAAGACCAACACCATCAGCAACAGCTCCTTTTCTCCGGGCGAAATCAGTCCGCTGACTGATGCCATTCTTACCACGAGCTATCGATGGGAAATCTCTGAAGAAAAATTTGCCATCGAGCCCTTTGCCATTTACTACTATTCCGAAGACATGCCGGGGCAATTTGAGGCAGCAGGCCTTATGCACCTGATGGACGTTTTTTGGCTGGGCGCTTCGTATCGGCAAGAGTATGGAATAACCGGATTGGTGGGCATCAATATCAAAGACAATTTCAAATTTGGTTATGCCTATGAATTTTATAATACCCAGCCGGCGGTGTTCGACAATGGCACGCACGACATCCAACTAGCCATGATATTTGGTAAAAAGAAGAAAAAAGGCAAGGTGAATCTTATCCAGCAGCGAAGAAACATGCTACAATCTATGGGTAAATTACCCTCTCAACAGAAAACCGTGCAGGTAGAGAATGATCCGTTTGTGCCCCCGCCAGCCGAAACCTACAATGAAGAAGAAGCGCTGCAGGATTTAATTGACGACATGAACACCGATCAGCAAGTCGTAGAGCAAGTTCCCGAGGTGCCCATAGAAGAAGTTGCGCCAGAGCAAGATGAAGCATTGCAGGAATTGCTCGATGAAATGAACGAGGAAAGCCAGGCTCAGGAAATCCCTGTGGAGCCGGAAGTAATCATAGAAGAACCAGTGGTGCCGGAACCTGAAATCATAGACGAAGAAGAAGCCCTGATAAGACAAATGGAAGATGAAGGGAATGAACAGATTACTTTTGACGATCCAGTGGAATTAATCGAAACAGAAGCGCCTGAAGCCGGACAAAAGGAGGAATTTATTGAACCGACCCTGGATGACCAGGGCAAATACATCGGTCCTACTACCGTAACAAAAGGTGATCATCTGCTCGAACTGGAAAAGGGCAACTATGTAGTAGTTGGAACCTTTGGAAGCTATCGGGATGCAGAAGAGCATTCTGACCAATTGTTTATCAAAGGCTTCTACACCAAATTCGGTTATATTTCACAAACGAAAATATACTATGTGTACATTTTTGAAAGCGAGGACCTGCAAGAAGCAAAAGATACCAGCGAAAGGTTTAAATCTATCGGAGCGCAGTTTAGAGAAAATTGGGTACTGCAGGTGCAGTAGCAGGTGCATTTCAACTTTATATCCAATATGAAAAAGTTCACTTTCGTAATCGTTACCGTATGGCTTATGTGTCCCTTGGCATGTATTAGTATAGCCCAAGTACCCGATATCGTCAAAGTCGATAAGGTTAGCGGTACCTTTGGGGCATTAGTGACCATATCAGGAAGTGGTTTTAGCAATGCTGCCACCGACATGAGCGTCCATTTTGGTGCTGCCAAAGGACAAATCCTCAGCTCTACGGAGTACGTGATGGAAGTACTTGCACCCTCCGGGGCTACTTATGCCAACATTTCGGTGACAAACACAAAGTCAATGTCGACAGGTTATGCCAAAAGTTATTTCAACCTGGCCTATAAAGGTGAAGTGTTCGAAGCATCAAGGATTACCGAATCCTTGAGGATAAAGGAAGATGTAGAGCTTTTTGATTTGTGCAATTGCGATTTCAATGGCGATGGCCTGGTCGATGTGGCCACCACCAATAACTCCGACGATGCCGGCGGTAGTTCCATTACCGTATATCAGAACCTGACCAAAGTCAATAGTGCAGATATTCAATTACAGGCAATCAACGAGATCAACCTTAATACAGGTAAGGCAGCAAGAAATGTGGTCTGTGGCGACCTGGATGGAGACGGCAAACCTGAACTGGTGGTTGGTAAAGGCGGGGGAAATGCAGATCGTTTATATGTCTTTAAAAACACCAGCACAGCGGTGGCTATCAAGTTCAATCCATTCATCACTGTACTTTTGTCAGAAAATGTAAGTTCCAGCACGACCAGGCGGTTAAAAATCCACGATCTTGATAAAGATGGCAAGCCGGATATCATTATGACTGATCAGGGAAAGGGTAATATTTTTGTATTCGGCAATAAAAGTACCAACGGCGCACTCAACTTTCCGGCAAGTGCCAGACAAAGTATTCAGACTTCCGCCGGATCATTGGTTGGTTTGGACGTGGCCGATTTAAACGATGACAATAAACCTGAAATAGTCTGCAACTCCAGTACTTCCGAAGTGTTCATTTTGACCAATCAAAGTATAGCCGGAGAAATTAAATTTGGCACTCCCGATAAAAAAACCATTACCGGTTCGAATTTGGTCAATTTGAGAATTGCCGATTTTGACAATGATGGCGACAAGGATGTGGTATTGACCAACTATGTCAGTAATATTTTTATTTTAAAAAATGCCGGCACATCCAGTTCATATATTTTTGGGGCACCAATTTTTATTGAGACAGGCCGACTGCCATGGGGGCTTAGCCTGGGCGATCTGAACGGCGACGGTCTTACGGACATTGTCGTTACCACGACTGTTGTCGATGAACCATTGAGCGTGCTTATAAACAAATCTACTGCTACCAACATTTCCTTCACACAGAAATTAGTCGGTGAAATCGACAAATCCTTCAATGTGAACATAGCTGATTTCAATGGTGATGCCAAGCCGGACATAGCCTACATAGAATCCGACAAGGAAGAACTGATCTTTATGCGCAATACCAATTGTATTATTTCGGCCATCAGACCAGTCAACCCTCCAAAAATATGTAGTGGAAAACCCGTGCGCTTGATCACCACCCCAGCCCCAAAAGTCGAATATGCATGGATAAACAGCGCTACCAATCAGACCATTTCCACTACATTCAATGCCGATATAACTACCGCGGGCACCTATAAGGTTAGCATCAAATCAGTGTTTGATGGCTGTGAGTCAATAAGCGAAGCAGTTACGCTGCTCGATGGAGGCAACAACCTTCCTCCAAGTGTGGACATCGCCAGCCCGGGGCCCGTATGTCAGGGGGGCACTTTTAAACTAGCCGCCAAATTGATCTCCGGGGTGAATTATGTATGGACAACACCAAGGAACACCGTACTCAATGGCAACGAAATCACTATTAGCAATGCTCAGATCGAAGATGCAGGCCGGTACACCCTCACCCTGGTATCGTCGGGTTGCAGCACCGATCCCAAAGCTGAAGTAGTGCAGGTAAGTACCATTCCTCCAATGGAAATATCTACTTCGGAAGGAGAATTGTTTTGTGAAGGTAGCACCAATACCCTCTCAGTGCCCTTTGTATCAGGGGCAACCTACACCTGGAAGTACAATGAAGCCGTCATTCCTGGTGCCACAGGTGCTACCTACAGCCCGGCAAAGACAGGCACTTATAGTGTATCTTTACTTGACAAAAACCTCTGCAGCGCCAATAGCGAAACCATTAGTGTAAAATCGGTTCAGCAACCTGAAGCCTCCTTCAAAGATGTGGCGAGCTCGTGTCTCAATGAAGAAATTGTTTTTGCAAATACTTCTACTTTCGATGCCTCTGTAGAACCAATATTCAACTGGGATTTTGGCGATGCCACCGCTTCGACAGCAAAAAACCCTTCGCATACATACGAAAAGGCAGGTACGTATAAAGTCACCTTGAAGGTTGGGTATGCCAACACCACTTGTAGCAGCGTGTACGAATACAGTGTAAAGGTCGGGGCGTTTATGGCATTGGAAATAAAGGCCAATGGCAAATCGGTAGAAAACGGAGTATTCAATTTGTGTGCAGGGACAAAGGCAGAGCTTGCTGTAAATGCCCAACCTGGCCAGATTGAGTGGAACACTGGCGAAACCACACCTAAAATAATGATTGCAAGTCCTGGTACATATACCGTCATTTTTGGTAAAAATACAGGATGCGCCAGCCAGGACGAGATAGAAGTAAAAGAGGTGGAAAATGTGTCCCTGACAGTTGCTTCTAGTCAAAGAATAGAATCGGGAGGTTCTGCTCAGCTCAGTGCCGATGGTGCAGAAACCTATCTTTGGCAACCAGAGGAATTTCTCGACAATCCAAAAATAGCAAACCCTTTGGCCACGCCTGTAGAAACCACAGAATTTAATGTAATAGGATCAAATGCTTTTGGTTGTGCTGATACAGCCACAGTCAAAGTCTTTGTAGATGAGAAAGTAACAATAACGGTAGATGCGCCCAAAACTTTTACACCCAATGGCGATGGCATCAATGATGTTTGGATTATTAAAAATTTAGATGTGTACCAGTCTTGCCCGATACAGATTTTTAACCGACGGGGGCAGCATGTGTATGATGCCAATGAATATCACAACGATTGGGACGGATTTTTCAATGGCAAAGAACTGCCTGAAGGTGCATACTATTATATCCTATCTTGTGGAGCCAGCGAAGTCCATACCGGCGACATTACTCTCTTGAGGTAGTAAGGGAAATTAGCTGATTATGCAGATGCAACTTTTAGAAGATTCAATACAGTAGTACAGCCATGAGAAAGCCAAAAAAAGTGGGACTACTGGCTGCTTTGCAATTTTTTCTCATTTAGTCCATAGCTCACTAATGTAAGGTTTAGATTCTTTTAGGAACCATATTTTTGGTTACCAATTGGCCTTATTTCCTATTCTTACAATATGAAAGAACTGTTAGAAAAGAAGGTCTTTTATGCAGTCATAGATTATAGAAGTTCTGGTACCATTCGCAAACCAAAGCCTTAAAGATACCCGCAATTTAGGTGTCTTAAATATGCCGATACTACCAGCATCAAAAACAGTCAACATGGTAAAAGACCATGATGATCAACATCAATAACCAAGTAAATGAACGCACTCGAACATAGCATTTCGCACACTGTAAACAACACGACGATGAGTAAAAAAGGGTTAATATCATTCGTATTAGGCCTGGCAATCAGCTGTTTTAGTTTTGTTTCCGCCTTTGGCCAGAATCCGTTCATTCCAAAATATGATGCTGTGAAACGCTCTGAGCGTTGCTTTACAGTAACCTGGGAAGCCAACAACCAATTTGGAGCCGTATGGTGGGCCGATAAGGTTGACTTTGCCAAAGATACCCTTTTCAATTTTGTGGTGTACATGGGCGATCGCGATGGCAATGGAGCCGATGGCCTTGCCTTTGTCATGCACCAGGATCCGCGGGATACGCTTATAGATACTAGCAAGAAAGTGATCATTGGTGGTGCAGGTACCTGGGATCTTTCCGCAGCCACCGGAGATGACGGTGGTGGTTTGGGGTATGCTATGCATACAAGCCGGGTTGTTCCCAACACTATACCTGGCCCGCATGGACCTGGCGATGATCCTGAAAATCATAAAATCCAAAAATCTGTGGCGGTAGAGCTGGACACCTGGAACAATGGTGACGTTCCGGATGGAAAAACGGAAAAGATGCTGGTGGCGCTGATCAATTATTGAGCAATTATTACGGGTGGGATCATACCTCTGTGGTGTACAATGGGGATATCTATGGACAACAACAACTGATAAGTGATGCCAAAGGTAAGCAAGACCGCATACTACCACTTAAGCCTGCCTATGCATTTGGCGCTGGTAATAACCCGGATGGCAGCCCGCATCATAATATTGAAGATGACAGATGTTATTTATTTCAAATCAGATGGGAGACCAATGCCGATGGCACTCAAACCATTCAATTATGGGCAGATGTATATAATGGTACCACCAATACAGATGGCCTGCAGATGGTTATGACCCATACCGATGATATGCTCACCAAGGTGTTTGCTGGTAATTCCATCATGCGATTTGGTTTCACCGGCTCTACAGGTGGTTCCATAAATGAACAAACCATTTGTTTGCTTGGCGAAAACTTAAAGCCTTTTGCGCAGGATGATTACGCATCCATACCGATGAATACCACAGCCGTGATCGATGTGGAATCTAACGACAACGACCCCGATGGTGACGAACTGCATGTGCCAGTGATCGTGGAACCTGCCATCAACGGCGCAGCAACAATCTTTGAAGATAGTGGCATCAATTTCATGAGGTACATTCCCAATACTAATTATGTGGGACTCGATTCCATAGCCTATGTTACCTGCGATGTCAATTCCACCAAGTGTTACGCAAAGTGCGACACCGCCTGGGTGTATATCAATGTGGGATGTATTCCTTTCGACCTCTCTGTCAATATGCTTTCGCCCAATACCTTATGCGATGCTACCTTCCCACAAAATGGGGCTGCAATAGCTCAAGTGACCGGTGGTCCATTTGGTATTTTTTGGTCAGAAACATTCGATGGACTGCCAGATGGCACAAAATCTACTGCCAAATGGGTCATGGACGACAGCAATGCCGCTTACGATGATATCACCAAAGATCACGCTGAGGTGAGGAACAATAAGATATCAATCAGTGATATTGGTAATCCTGGAAGCGGAAAATATGTTACCTGGTCATCAGAAGAAATTGACATCTCTGGTAGAAGCAATATAAGCATTACGGTAGATTTAATAGCCTCCGACAAAATGGAAAGTGGGGATGGTCAGGACTTTATTAATGTATATTATAAGGTCGACGGAGGAGTTGAAATTCCTATGGCCAATGGCCTTCATAAAGGCGGCAGCTTTACAGCCAAAGCCTCGGCTTCGTCCATTAATGGCAATAAGGTTCAGGTGATCATCAGGGCGACCAACTCATCAAATAATGAGATTTATTGGGTAGATGATATTATTTTGAGCGAAGCTGGCGCCGGCACGGCCAATATAAATTATAACTGGTACAAAGGCTCAGTTGCCAATGGCACCCCCGACTTCACGGGTCAGATATACAATAACATGAGTAGCGGCGAATACACTGTGATCGCCAAAGACCTCAATACTGGGTGCTTATCATCAACGCAAACCATCATCATCGATAGCCTGACTACAAAGCCTTTTGGAGGATATATCAAGCAAAAGGCGCCCTTTACCAGTTGTATTTTGCCCGACGGCCAGTTGGAAGCCGGGGTTTTCAACGGTACAGATAGCACCCATGTGGGCTATTTATTTAAATGGTTTGTTCAGGAAGATCCCACCGATATTATTCAAACAGGCCATATTGCCTCGGGCTTGAGGGCCAGAGAGTATTCAGTCAAGATCACCGATTTAAGTACCGGCTGCGACACTACCCTCAACAAAGAAGTGATCAATACAGTAGCTTTTCCTGTAGTTTCAGCTTCTAAAATTTCAGATATTACCTCATGTACCGCCCCCAACTCAGGGGTTGGGCAGGCAGATGTGGCAGGCCTCACCGCCGGTTATACATTTGAATGGTACAAAGGTCCGTCAATTGGTTCCGGATTGCCCGATTTCACCGGTTCTACGGTTAGCACTTTCCCGGCAGGCATGTTTACCGTCCAGGCTACAGACAATGTCAGCATGTGCAAATCAGATCAAGCCAGTATTACGATTAATGATGTCACCATTTTGCCCATACTCAATGTAGAGGTGCTTTCTCAGCAAATTTCATGTGATCCGCTCAGCCCTTTAGGTGAGTTGTCAGGTACGGTCGATTTAGCGGGCATACCCACCACTGCGGGATATTCCTTTAATTGGTTCAGGGGCAAAAACAACCTGGCTGCCAATTTGGTGAGTACGAACAGTGTGGCTACCGGGCTTTCTGCCGGTATTTACCGGGCAATCGTGACCGAAGATGCGACCAACTGTTCTACTATTCGCGACACCCTGATCACGGATAACACTTCCAATCCTCCGGCCATTACCGCAACGTCATCGAATGTGACTGCCTGCGATGCGCCAAATGGCCGTATCAACATCAGTGTAGCAGCTGGCGAAAATGTTGCTGATTATATTTTTGAATTATATAGTGGAAATGGTGTGGTTGCAGCCAACTTACTGCAAAGTTCCACTTCACCATTATTTGATAATTTGTCTGCCGGAGATTATACCGTTATTGGAAAAAATGCCATTACCAAATGTGCTACCAATGCTGTGACCCGAAAGATAAAAAATGCCAAAGTAAATCCCTCAGCCACTATCCTGGCTCAAGACCAGGTATCTTGCGATCCGGGGGTATTCACTGGTAGCTTGAGCGTGACCGCTGTGGCTGTTGGTGTACTCACCGATTATTCTTTTGCCTGGTACCAAAATAGCGTAGCAGGCGTGCCCTTAGCAAGCACCAGTGCGATCACTGCCATTGATTCGGGGAACTATGCCTTAGTGATCACCGACAATGTAAGTAAATGCAGTCGAACCTATAGTCCGAGGGTCAACCAGGGCACTGTGCAGCCCGCCGAGTCTGTCACTTCGGTTGCATCCACCTTTTGCGAACCAAATGGCAACGGCGAATTGCATGGTTCTGTCATAGGGCAAATCGCACCATTACCGGCTATACATTTATTTGGGAATCTGTCGACGACGGCTCCATTTTACCGAATAGCACAGCCGACGTAACGGGCGTAGCACCAGGAGATTATTTACTCACCATCCGCGACAACCTCACAAAGTGTCTTTCCAATCCGGCAGCCATTAATGTTGCCGACAACACCGTGGTGCCCGCGCCTGTGCTCGCACTTACCGACAATTCATCATGCGATGTAAACAACCCCAATGGCCAAATAGAGGTGACAGGGACGAATGAATCCCCGGCCTACGATCTGACCAATTACACCTATACCTGGTATGACAATACCGATCCCGCCACGGCGCTGGGTTCTTCCGGCGTTATTCAGGGCGCACTCGATGATGGCACCTACAAGTTGCTTATCCAAAATACAGTGACATCGTGTAGCAATTCGGTGCTTTCGCAAATCAACGATATCAATATCAAGCCGGTGATAGATGCTGTTACGGTAATAGATGCCACAGATTGTTCGGAACCTTTCATGAGCGGAGCCTCTATTGCCAGCGTCAATGGTGGTCAGCCCATTCCTCCGGGATATACTTTTTCATGGATCAATAAGGCAGGAGTTCCGGCTATTTCAGGCAATGGCAGTACCATAGCAGACATTGATGGTACAGACGAAATATTGCCTCCGGGAGACTATGAAGTCATAGCGTATAATGCTTACAATTGTCCTTCAGACCCGGTGAGCTTCACCATCAAAGACAATTCAACAGATCCTGTTTTTACCATTGATGCCACACCTAACTCTTCGTGTGCATGGCTGCCAAGCGATATAACAACCTATGCCAATGGTACACTACATGTCAATTATGCTGGCCCAAATACCATTACGAACTACGCATGGGAGCGCGAATCACCTGCTGCCCCGGGAACATGGACTGCCTTTGGTGGAGATACTGCAACAGTAAATGGATTACATGAATTGGATAGATACCGTGTTCGCGTGATAGACGACCATAAATGTAGCACAACCAACTATAGCAATATCAGTAAAATTACTGATCCCAATCCTGTTATTGGGCTGGTATCAACAACGGATGTGACCGATTGCAATACTTATAATGGAGAATTTGAAGTTCAGGTAACATTGGGAGATCCTACCCCTCTTGGTTTTGGATATGACTTTATAGTTTCGGGACCCGTCAATACCCATCAGGTTGGCAATGGGGTATTCCAAAATCTGCTTAATGGCAAATACAATATTTATGCAGTCAATACTTTTACGCAATGTCAATCGGAACCCATTGAAGCTGAATTGCTAATTGATCATGGTTTTACCTTTACAATTAGCCCGACAGCCCCGGCTAACTGTTCTGGAGCTCTTGGTTTAATTGAAATTACAAGTGCCACTGTCGGATCAAATGAATTTACAAGCGCTCCAAATACTGGAATTGGAAATGGTTTTGATTATAGTTGGTTTGAAGGACTTGACAAAACAAATCCTGTTACAAGTACCGCTATCAGTAAACCAAATGATTGGAGTTCAGAAGCTGTAAATTTACTTCCCGGATACTTTACGGTAGAGATCACCGATAACAACACGAAGTGTACACTGGAAACTAATGTATTTTTGCCAGCCAATTCCTTACCCGAGTTTTCCACTGTAACTCCTGTAGATTCCAAACAGTGTACTCCGGGAGATGGCTCGGTCGAATTGGAAATTGATCCACTTACTTTTGGAACCATAATAGGCCCTGCAGCGGCAGATTATTCTCATTATAGATTTATCCTTTTCAAAGGCAATGTGGTCGATCCCCTTTGGTTGGCACCTGGCGATCCCGGGCAAATTGATTACATAGCTGAAGGCGGCGTAGGGGCAGCCGGGCCTGTTCAATTTACCAATTTAGAACCCGGAACCTATACCGCAATAGCCATGCAGGGACCTGCTTTTTTGGAACCCTGTCTATCAGAACCTGTAACATTCACCATTGATCTGGATTATACATTTGACCCTTTGACCTTTAATGAAATAAAGCCTGACAATACTTGTGCAACGGTCAATGGCAATGGTCAACTGGACGAAACGAATCCTTTCTATGCGATAGGTGGTAAATTTGAATATACGTGGTATAAAGGCACTGATATTTCCGGTACAGGAATAATTGTCGAAGGACCAACAAATGCTACCAAACTATCACCTGATACGCTTAGGGCAGGTCAATATACCCTGGCAATCGAAGTTGTGGGTGTAGCTCCGCTGGCAGGTCTCGGTTGCAAAACCAGTGGTGTTACCAACCTCAGTAAGCAAATCGATAAGTTGACGGTGGCAAATGCTCCGGATAATCCTGTCACCATTTGTAGCTATGGTAATGGGGACATTCATATTACAGAAATTGCTGAAAATGGAGTTTCGCTTGGCAATACAACCGGATATGGCAATTTCAAACTATTTGATAATAGCTTAACAGAAATTACAACCAATACGGGGAATGGCATAGCTGGCACGCCATGGAATTTGCTTGATAAGGACATTTATTTTGTCACAGCACAAAATGCACTTACCAATTGCATCACCGATCCATACCAAGTCGATATTAAAGATATTTCAGAAAATCCTGTGGTTACTGCTGCTATGATCAATCCAGATTATAGTTGCAATGGAATTACGCCAACTGGTATTTTGGAAGCATGGGCTAATGGTGTCCAAGATGAAGTATTGTTTAGTTACGTATGGACAGATCAGGCCAGCGTTGTAGTGTCGGATGCATCTCCTGAATCATATCGGGCATCAGGCTTAACTGCAAACAATTCCCAACTGACATATTTTATTACTGCAGAAGATATAAGTATAGATATGGTTAATGACGGTTGTAAATCGACCAGGGCTTTTACTTTGGTGCATCAACCTACGTCTGTTTTTGTGCTGTCTGCAACTTCGCAGCCTCAAACCAATTGCGCTCCCAATGGAGAAATACAAATAGATATCATAAGAGAAATGAGCAGTTCCGGTTCCTACGATTATACGGTTCCATTCACCACGCCACCATTATCACAAGAATTCAATGCAGAATTGCTGAATGAAAATTTAACATTATTCAGTCCAAAATATGCTTTCAATAAAGCAACTGGTTTATTTGAGGACTATACAAATGATATTGACTCTATTCCAGCGGGCACTTATTATGTAAGGGCCTCAAACGAATCTAATGGCTGTGCTTTCGGCCCGGTTACCCAGGTCATCGTCAAAGATGTGAGCAAGAAGCCGATCATCTCGGCCATATTGGATAGTCCCGATTATGCTTGTGCCGGCGGAATACACACCGGACAGTTGAGTCCCACCGCCTTGGGTGGTTCGGATGGTGATAACATACAAACAAACTTCTCAATGAACTGGACAATAAAATCATCCGGTCTCAGTGCCTCAGGAGGGGTCATTGCAAGTGGTTTATCTCCGGATGTCTATACACTAACTGTGCAAGATTTAGATGGTAGGGATCAAAGCTGTATCTCTACAAGGGATTATGTGGTACCGTTAGGTCGTCATGCTATCGACATGGTAGCTTCAGGAACAGACCAAACGATTTGTTTTCCAAATGCCAGCATTCAAATTGATGCCGTTAGCGTCGATGGTGCACCTCAGGTGGTAGATCCTCACCTCACCTGGACAGCCCAACTACTCGATGCCAATCAAGTATTGGTCAACCCGGCACCGGCTAATTCTGGCTTTGCATCCGATCAACCCTTTATCAATATTGCCGCAGGGACGTATTACGCCCGTGTGCAAGACAATGCCACCCAATGCTTTTCGAGTCCATACCAGGTGCAAGTAGAGGATTTGAGCAACAATCCGGTGGTAACCAATGTAGCGATTGACCAGCCACAATATTCTCTGAGCCCAAACAACCTGAGCTGGACTGGCCAACTCAGTGCTTCGGTAGAGGAAGTGGATGGCACGTTCAATCCGGCTGATTATAGCTTCGAATGGTTCAAAAACATCAGCACCGATCCGGCTGACGCGCTCAACAACCAGACGCTGGGCATCAATATGCTCGATTCGGGAAACTATACCTTATTTGTAAGAAATAATGTGACAGGTTGCGAAATCAGCTATCACAAATTCCTGCCGTTCCAATATCTGGAACCCACATTCAATACCCTGGTGAGTGCCAAAACAGTATGTGCGCCCAATGATGGTGATATTGAAGTAACAGACATAGACCTGGATGGAAATCCCGATGATCTGGCAGATTACAATTTCAGCTTTTATGCCGGAACCTATGCAAGCGGGGATGTGGCAGACCATGAGGTGCTCGCCAACCCTGTAGTGCAATACAATGGTATAGACAATGGCTACTATTACATTGTAGCAACCGAAAACTGGTGGAATTTGGAGTCATATCCGGTGCAGGTAGAGGTGATAGATTCCACTCACACCCCATCATCACCTTCAATCGTTCGGCCTCCCAACCTCTTACCAGTTGCGATCCGAGCATTTTTGCCAATGGTAGCCTGTCGATAGATGTTTTTGAAGACAGCAATAATCCAAATTTGCCACCGGCACAATATGTTTATAACTATACCTGGTACAGTGGGGATAAGGTCGATCCGGCAAATGTGATTCCAAATGCCAACAGCAATGTCATTACTGGGTTGCCGTCGGGAGATTTTACCGTAAGGGTGGTAAACACAAGCAACAATTGTTCGGCTGATCAAACCCTCAACATCCAGGACAGAAGCATTGTTCCGGTCGCCTCGGCAGATATGTCGCCCAATACCAATTGTCTTGTAGAAATTGCAAATGGAATAGTTACTGCCAGGGTCACCAATTCTACGGAAAAATTCGAATTTCTCTGGTACACTGGCAATACGCCCAAAGCCAATCCGGATTTTAGCAATGGTCAGACATGGACTGACAGAGCTGCGGGTGAATATACCGTAGTTGCTGTCGATAGCAAGTTTGGTACCTGTATCTCGGAGCCGGTGGTCATTGCGGTGCAAGACGCCACCGTGAACCCAAAAATCAATGTTGCAGAGCTACATCCTATTACCAATTGTGATCCGCTCAATCCCAATGCCGTGGTGTCGGCAAGTGCTGAAGGAGGCATAAGCAAGTACACCTTTGAGTGGTTTGCAGATGATCAACTATATACCACCGGACCCATCGCTTCCAACCTTGGTGATAAGGTATATAAAGTCGTAGTGACCAACAACACCACCAAGTGCAAAGCCGACAAGAGCGTGGTGCCAACTGTGCTGCTCGATATTGTTCCACCGCCAGATGTGGAGATACTTTCTGATTTGACCAGTTGCCTGAGTCCCGACGGAAAAGCTACGGCTTCTATATTAGGCAATATCAAAGATTACATTTTCAACTATTATAGAAAACATGATAATTCTGAAGTGAGCAATGAATTTGTGGACAATATCATTCACGATTTAGATACCAGTACCTATTTGGTTACGGCCAAGCACAGGGTGACAGGTTGTATCTCGCAGCCCACAGAGTTTTCAATTTCCAATGAAACCTATTATCCTCAAATCGAGGTCATCACTGATCCATCAGATTGCCAGGATCCAAACGGAGGAGCCAATGTGATCATCTCAGATATGACACGCGAATATAAAGTGACCTGGTACGGCGAAAACGGATATGAGGAACAACTGAAGGAAATTGGGTATCTGCCTGTAGGTAAATACCGCGTAGAAGTGGAAGGTACCGACGGTTGTATCTCTTCGGCAGAAGCGGAAGTGAAGGGAGATGTGATCATATACAACGGGGTATCTGCCAACTTCGATGGCTACAATGATTTCTTCGCCATTGTTTGCCTTGAATATTTCCCCAATAACAATGTGAAAATTTATAATCGTTCCGGACTTTTGGTCTATGAGCAAAATTTCTATGACATGAACGATCCACAGAGACGATTTGAAGGTGTAAGCAACAAAGGAGCCTCAGTACTGGGCAAAGAACTGCCCATAGGCACTTACTTCTACGTTGTGGACAAGAGTGACGGATCGAAACCAAAAGTTGGCTACTTAGAACTCAACAGATGATGAAACCACTATATTACCTGGCAACTATATTGTTGCTGATGCTTTGGTTCGAACCAGCCATGGCACAACAAAAACCCGCTATTTCCCAGTATATGTTTAGTGGCTTATTGCTCAATCCTGCCTATGCTGGCAGGCACGAATATACCTCGTTCACGGCCATGTACAGGGATCAGTGGGTCAATGTGCCCGGATCGCCTAAAACCACCACCCTTACCGGACAGACAGGATTCAAGGATAGGAATATCGGTGCAGGATTTCTGATTAATGAAGACAAAATAGGCGTGCACAGCAATCTATCGGCCTATGGCAGCTATGCCTATTTTATCAAATTCAGGAACGGCGCCAAATTTTCGATGGGTTTGCAGGGTGGCGTAGATATTTTGCGTTCCGACTGGAGCAAGCTTACCACGTATGATCAAGACGATCCTTTATTTGCAGGTAGCGAAATAAACTATTTCCCTAATTTCGGAACGGGCTTTTTCTACTTTTCCGAAGATCTATACGTCGGGCTTTCGGTGCCTTATATTTTATCAGGTAAGAAAACTACGAATGACGATTTTTATAGGAATATTCGGCATTCGCGCAATTATTATCTGACCGCCGGAAAAGTATTTGACCTGAGTCCAAAATTGAAATTTAAGCCCTCCATGTTGCTGCGTGTCGAAGATAATATGCCTTTGGCCATCGACCTCAATGCCAACCTGTTTTACGATGAAATTATCGATGTTGGCCTGAGTTACCGGCAGGGAGATGCCATTATTGCTATTATGGGTCTTCAACTCAATAAGTATATGAAGTTCAGCTATGCGTACGATTATATCACCTCTAAGCTGACAACCTATACCAAAGGCACACATGAATTGATGCTCCAATACAGGATCAACTTCCATGCTCCCCGACACAACAGGATGTGCCCGCAACCCCAGTACTTTTAGCTGTCGCTAATGGCTGGTCGCAGGCTACCAATGCCTATCCCGATTATTGGAGCTATTGGTTCGACTTGCTCAAGCCGCCAAATAGTCCGTTGACTATGGAAAGCAGGATGCTGAAAAACAGGGCCCACCAAAAACCATCTACAGTAAAGCCGGGGACTATGGCATCGGCCAGTAATATCAAAATGGTGTTGATGACCAGCAGGAATAAGCCTAGAGTGAAAATAGTAATGGGGATAGTGAGAATGACCAGAAATGGTTTGACCAAAATATTCAATAAACCTAAAATAACGGCCACGACAATGGCGACGAAAAATCCATCGACATGGGCGCCCGGCAAGATGTGCGCACAAACAAACACAGCAAGTGAAGAGAGCAAAAGGCTGATGATAAATTTCATAGTTGAAAATCATTTGGTTTGGCACAAGATAATTGCTTTAATCCTGCTTCTGAAAAAAACAGGATAAAAACCCGGGATTTGTGTAGAAAAAATACCGGGCAGGTAGTTTGCTTGTCTGCGCTGCATCGCCACCGTACCTTCTGTTTATCAGGTATTGCCGCGAATGGCTCAGCAACCATCTGCTTGCAAAATACGCCGGAAGTGCTGCTCTAAATTTTTATTCCGCCTATCGGCGCCAATGGGTATCCGTTTTTTTAAAGAAAGGGTCTGATGTCGGTAGCGATCATGCCGGCGGTTCTTGCTGCCTGCAAACCGGGGTCTCCATCTTCGAATACCTGGCAATATTCTGGCGAAACTTGCATGGCCTCAGCACATTTCAAGAAAGTCTCAGGATGCGGCTTACCTTCTTTTACATCGTTTTTGGAAACCAGAATATCGAAATACTGATCGAGCCCCAAAGCCCGCACGGCCTGCCAGGAATGCGTTCCCGGGCTGCCAGTGCCAATAGACATGGGCAATTTGCCGTGGTTTTTCCTGGCAAGATTCAACACCACATCTATGGGTTTCAATTGATCGATCATCTTGAGATAGGTGGCTTCTTTGAGGTGGCTATGGGTAGCAGGGTCAAAATCGGTACCATGGCGTTCGTTGATGATTTCGAAGATGCGGTCTGAGGGAACACCGGCCAGGGCATAGAACTCATCTTCCGAGAAATCCAATCCCTTTATAGCACATACTTCTTTCCAGGCCATAAAATGCAAAGGCATGGAATCTACCAAGGTGCCATCCAGATCAAAAATTAAGGCCTTGGCCCGGGGGTCAATAGATAATGTTTTCAAGGTATATATATTAGAAATTTAAAAATAGTAATGCGGGAATTAAGCCAATAATCGAAAGAAAAAATCAAGTGTCAAAATGTTTGTGGTGAGTAAGGCTAAATTGACATATGCAATATTGGTAGTTATACCTCGAAGTTGCGCTGAGCAATAAATGTTGTTTGCGTTTTCTTTGTTTGGAAAGTAGCCATCAGACCCGGCCATGGCCGGGCTACCTCCGGCAGCCTGTTTTGTTTCAATTGATTTTTTTTACAGAGTCACGCACAATCAACTTGGTGTCGAGATTGATGATGCCGAGGTTATCCATGAGTTCGCCTTCTATCTTATTCAGCAAAATTTGCGTTCCTTCTTTACTCATTTCTTCCACCGGCCTGAGTACCGTAGTGAGGGCCGGGGTGAGATAGGCAGTAAAACCCATATCGTCGAAGCCTGCAATAGAAAAATGGTCGGGCATAGACAGTCCCCCTTGTTTAATGGCTTTCATGGCTCCAAGAGCCATTTCGTCATTGGAGCAGAAAATGGCAGTGGGCAATTCTTTTAGCTCCATTATGAGTTTCATTGCCTTGTAGCCACTTTCAAGGTCGTACTTGCCCATAAAGGAATATCCTTCGTTAAACTCAAGTCCGGCTTCAAGGTGGGCATTCAGAAAGCCCCGTTTGCGCTTGTAGGTAGTTCTGAATTCTGGCTTGCCCTCAATAATTGCGATATCGCGATGTCCTTGTTCTATAATGTATTTGGTGAGTTGGTATGCGCCGGCCAGGTCGTCTGAGAGCACTGTCGTCACTTTCTGTCCTACTACCTCGCGGTTCATGACCACCAGCGGGATTTTTTCTCTGAGTACATGGGCTATAAAAGGGTCGTCATTTGGGCTCTGGCTCATTACTGCGATGCCGTCAAAGTTCCTTCGGTTGATTTGTTGAAAATCTGCCAGAAGGTCTATGGCATCTACTGCCACGGTATATCGCCCTTTCACGATGCTGTTAACACCCCGGACGGCATTCAAAAAGAAATTGGCCGTAGTGCCTGTTTTGAGCGTAGAAAAGAAGAGTCCGATATTATAAGATTTGGACAGTACCAGGCTGCGGGCGTTCACGTTAGGCCGGTAGTTGTGCGCTTTTGCAAGTTCTTTTACACGGTTTTTCGTTTCACTGCTAATCAATGGGCTATCGTTCAACGACCTCGATACGGTAGTATGGGAGACGTTGAGCATCCTGGCAATATCTTTTATGGTAATACTCACACTATAAAAAGTAAAACAGCGCCACACTTAAGTTGCGTGGCGCTGTTGGTTCACAGCAATTTATTTAAACAATATATGTCGATGAGGCGGTATCGCCCCCTCTGCCTGTCCAGTTGGTGTGAAAAAACTCACCTCTTGGCTTGTCGATACGCTCGTACATGTGCGCACCAAAATAGTCGCGCTGCGCCTGTAACAGATTGGCAGGCAATCGCTCAGCCCTATAGCCATCGAAATAGGCCAGGGCGGTGGTAAGCGCCGGTACCGGAATGCCATTGGTGACCGTGGCGGCAATCACCCTGCGCCATGAAGCCTGTGAGCCTTCGATTTTTTCTTTGAAGAATGGATCGATCAGCAGGTTTTTCAATTCGGGGTTGTTGTCAAATGCCTCCTTGATCTTGCCTAAAAATACCGAGCGGATAATGCATCCGCCACGCCACATCAGCGCAATGCCTCCGTAGTTCAATTTCCAGCCGTATTCTTCTGCTGCGGCACTCATCAGCGCGTAGCCCTGGGCATAGGAAACGATTTTGGAAGCATACAAGGCATTCTTCAGATCGTTGACGAATGCCTTCTTGTCGCCATCAAATTTGGGTACCGGACCTGAAAGTATTTTGCTGGCTTCTACGCGTTCATCTTTGATGGCCGACAGGCAACGGGCAAATACAGCCTCGCCGATAAGGGTAAGTGGAATGCCCAGGTCGAGCGCAGAAACCGCCGTCCACTTGCCGGTTCCTTTTTGCCCGGCTGTATCGAGAATTTTTTCTACAATTGGTTCTCCTTTTTCATCGCGATATCCCATTATGTCCCGGGTGATCTCTATCAGGTAGCTGTCCAGTTCGCCTTCATTCCATTCTTTGAATACATCATACATCTCATCTGCCGACATACCGAGGTACTCTTTCATGATCTGATAAGCTTCGCAGATCAACTGCATATCTCCGTATTCAATACCATTGTGCACCATTTTCACAAAGTGGCCGGCACCGTTTTCCCCCACCCAGTCGCAGCATGGCGTGCCATCTTCTACTTTGGCTGCTATGGATTGGAAGATAGGTTTTACATGCTCCCAGGCCGCTTTTGATCCGCCAGGCATGATGGAGGGCCCCAGGAGGGCGCCTTCTTCGCCACCCGATACGCCGGTGCCGATGTAGAGAAACCCTTTGCTTTCTACATAGCTGGTTCTGCGGTTGGTGTCCGGGAAATGGGTGTTGCCACCATCAATGATAATATCCCCGGGCTCCAGGTAGGGGAGGATTTGCTCAATAAAGTCATCTACGGGCTTGCCAGCTTTTACCAACATCATCACTTTGCGCGGACGCTTCAATGATTTTACCAGTTCTTCGATAGAATGTGCGCCAATAAAGTTTTTGCCGGCGCCACGCCCATGAATAAAATCATCAACTTTTCTACCGTACGATTGAAAACAGCTACTTTATAGCCTTTGCTTTCCATGTTCAGTACCAGGTTCTCACCCATTACGGCAAGACCAATAAGTCCAATATCTGCTAATTCGCTCATATTTATTGTTTTTTAGAATTAAGTATTTAGTACACAGTATTTAGTATTTGGTATTTAGTATTCAGTACCAGTGAGCCCTTGTCTTTCAAGTCGGATTATGTGAAAATCAAAACATTCCAAAATTTCAATTGACAAATCTTAAATGAATTCCAATATCGGTAAATTTAAAATTCTAAGGTCTTATAAGCACATGGTCTTTCGGTTTCCATCATTATTTGCCCTTAGGGGCCTCACCAGACATTTTGAGCCGGCTCTCATTAATTAGTGTATGGAATTTTATATAAAGTACAAATATCCATACCCCTGGCACCCGACAACAAGCCCCCGGCACCCGGCACCCGGCACCTAAAACCTGTCTTTAAATGCCCACAGGCCCAGTGCCGGATTAGAAATATAAAATATCTCTTCCCCATCCGGAAGGGTGTTGAACCCGTCTTTCAAAGTTTCGGGATTGTAGCGACGGGTCATGGTTTGCAGATCGGCATACTTATAATTCACACTTTCTATTTCTGCCTGCGAGAGATGCCCCGGGCAATAGGTAATGCTAAACCTTCCTTCAGACGACCCGTGAATCAAATGCGCAGTAGCGCTGAGGTTTTTTTGCAATTCCTCATTTTGCCGGGTGAGTTCCAATATCTCGGGTGTAGTCAAATAGCCATACTTACGGATGAGCCGGTCTATCTCTTTGTCTTCACCAAACTCTTTGAGGCCTGGCGCCAGCACTATGAGTTCCCCCTCGTCGGCCAGGGCCATCCGGGTTCGGTATATACTTTTGTTGCCCAGCCAGGTGCTCTTAAACTCCGACGGATCGAGGTACACCACCACCTTGTCCAATGGTTTGTCAAGCATCTCAAAATTGACCTTCAACGAAAGTTCTGCCGCCTTTTCAAAGCATTCCATATCATCGCCAATGTACAAACCCCTGACTACCAATTTGCCCTGGTCGTCTTTTCCCACCACCGTTTGGAGGTAGATGATGGGCATGTCCTTGGCAAAATGCGCTGATGCATAGTTGAGTACCGACCGTACCGGATTGTTGGCGCGACCCATAATGCGTTCCATCCCATAGGCAGCGCCAATAAAGTGACTTTTATTGATGCCCTCTACTCCACCGGTGCCAACAAAAATATTTTTGTTGTAGTTGGCCATGCCGATTACTTCATGTGGCACTACCTGGCCTATAGACAATATCAGATCGTGCCGTCCTTCTACCAATAGCTTGTTCACCTGAGCCGGCCAGGGATAATCTACCCTGTCTTCAGATACCTCTTTGATGTAGGCTGCCGGTACTTCGCCCAGGGTGAGCACGTCGTTTCGCCAATCATGAACCCTGAACAAATTTTTAGGAACTCCTGCAAACATCTTCTCAATCTGAGGGTCTGTCATGGCGGTATGGGTGCCGAGCGCAGGCAGCACGTCCACCATGCTATCGCCATAGTACTGATAAGACAACTGTGTCAATATGCCGGCAAAGGAATGAAACCTGGTGAAATCCGGCGGTATGGCCAGCACACGTTTTTTTGTGCCCAACTGGTCAAAGGCTATTTTTAAGCCGTTCTTCATGTCCTCTGATGTCAATACATCACCCAGCGAACCTCTTTGATAATATAGCATGAGTAGAATTATTTAGAATATCATATTTGATTTTTAGCCCCCAGCCCCCAGAGCCCAGCCCTCAGAGCCCGGTACCCAGCCTTCAGCACCTAGCGTTTCACCCGTGCGTTTCCTTCCCAGATGCTCCATACCATTTCTTCATCGGCAGGTTGAGCGTAGTCGGTGAGGAAGGTGGTGGCCATGGCTCCGGTAGCCCAGCCAAAGCGAATCCATTTTTCAGGTTCCCATTGCCTCAATATGCCGTACAGAAGCCCGCCTACAAAGCCGTCTCCTCCGCCAATGCGGTCGAGCACATGTATGTCGCGGGGATTTACCACATGCCAGTTGTTGCCCTCCAGCATAATAGCCCCCCATTGATGGTGGTTGGCATGTTCCACTTCTCTAAGGGTGGTGGCAAACACCGAAGCATTGGGAAAGGCGGCTTTGACTCGGCCAATCATTTCTTTAAAACTATCTATTTTGCTATCCAGTCCTTTTCCGCCGGCTTCTGGCCCTTTTATGCCCAGGCAAAGTTGAAAATCTTCTTCATTGCCCACCAAAATATCCGAGACAGAAGCAATTTCTTTGAATGCAGCACTCAATTCTTTCTCGCGTCCTTTCCAGAAGGTAGCCCGGTAGTTGAGGTCAAAAGAAATGGCAGTGCCGTGTTTTTTGGCCGCACGTGCCAGGGCTAGACAAAACTCGCTGGTCTCTGGCGAAAGTGCGGCAATCAAACCTGAAAGATGAATGATCTGAACCCCTTCACTTCCAAAAATCCGATCCAGATCAAAGTCTTTTACGTTGAGGGTGGTGCCCACTTCTCCGGCGCGGTCGTTATGTACTCTGGGGCCCCTGGAACCAAAGCCACTATCGGCTATATTGAATTGGTGGCGGTATCCCCATGGCCCGCCTTGTTCTACTTCCGGTCCCTCAAAGTCAATGTGCCTGCTTTTGAGGTTGCTTTTGATGAACTGGGCAATAGGACTGCCTTTTACAAACGTGGTAAGCACCTTGGCAGGAAGACCCAGCAGGGAGGAAATGGTAATTACGTTGGTCTCGGCGCTGGTAGCCTGCATCACAAAGGTATCGCTGCTATGTACCGGTTGGCCGTTGACCGGGGTGATGCGCACACCCATGCTGGTAGGCACCATTACGGCATATTTAAAATCTTTCTTTAAGGTAATACTCATGGTTTCTGATATTTTGGGATGGAATACTATTATTGGTCTTAAATTTTAAACGATCTGGCTTTTAATGTTTAAACACCGCTAAAGGCATTGAAGCCACCATCTACCGGAATCACAATGCCCGTCACAAATTTCGACAGGTCAGACATCAGGTAATTGACCGTGCCTTGCAACTCTTCTACCTCGCCAAAGCGACCCATAGGGGTATTGCTGATAATTTTATGTCCCCTGGCGGTCAGGTTGCCGGTGAGCTCATCCGTGAGCAAGAATCGGTTTTGGTTGGTAAGGAAAAAACCTGGTGCGATGGCATTGACACGAATGCCTGCGGGCGCCAGGTGTACCGATAGCCACTCGGTAATGCTGTTGATGGATGCCTTGGCAGCAGAATATGCCGGTACTTTGGTCAATGGCCTGAAGGCGCTCATGGAAGAAACATTGAGCACTACGCCTCCATGTTGCAGCATATCTTTGGTCAATATCATGGTAGGCAGAATGGTGCCCATAAAGTTGAGGTTGAAGACAAATTCAAATCCTGCAATGTCGAGGCCATAAAATGTCTTGTCCAGGTCTGTTTTGAGATCTTCTGTCAGAAATTCGGCAGCGGAGGTTGCTTTGGGCGAGTTGCCCCCGGCACCATTGATTAGTAAATCTATGCTTCCCAGTTGGTCGTTGATGATAAGCTTGGCCGCTTCGAGAGAAACTTTATCCAATACATTGGCTTGCACGCCTATAGACACCGCACCCGTTTCTGCACTAACTTCAGTAGCTACTTTTTCGGCCAGTTCCTTATTCAAATCGAGCAGAGCCGTTTTCACGCCCATTGCACCCAGGCCCATGGCAAGTGCTTTTCCTATTACGCCACCTCCTCCGGTGATTACACAAACTTTACCGTTAAGGTCTTCAAATGTTGTTTTAACCATGATAATTGTTGGGATAAAAAAATAAAGTCAAATATATGGAATTTATGCACACGTGAACATTAATATCCGAAATTTTTTGACTGTTTATCTTAATCTATTGCCAATATGAAAACTAAAGGGCATCAATGATGGATTATTTCCATTGTTTCGTTTGGTGAATAGGAGGGAGGCGATCTGTTTGCGCCCAGATTAGCAGGTAGTGAAACTGCATTTTAGCCCGATTCTGCTCCGGCAAAACAACTAAAATGGATTGCTATGTACTTTGCCAAGGCTGATCGTTGATGAATACGATGATGCTGCACCGATTTGGACAAGACTTTATTAAAACTGCGGTGTGAAAAATGCACATAAATGCATTTCCATGGCATAGGTGTTTGAGCGGTGGGCGGACTGCGAACGTTGGAGGAATTTAAATTCATTAGCTTAAAAGGGTATTTTTTAGCCTTTTCTAGGCAGTAGGGCGTGCTGATTTTACTTTCAAATAATGACAAAAAGTAAAATCCCAGGCGGATGGAGGAAAGAAGCAAAATACTGCATATATGTAACTTTGAGGAAGTTTTGCTGTATATCAGGTTTCTTGCAAGGCATGCCTTCGACACAGAGCGCATCCATTTTTCGTCAATTCGCCGTACCGAGCCATTTAACGCTCATGAACGAATAATGAGAAGTTTAACTGCAAAAGAAATAAATGTAAATAACAATGGTATTAATGATATTTTAGTAAGACATTGGTACATAATTGTATTTGAGGTCATTTGTGGGATAGGGCAATAAAAAATCGAGATTGCGACGAATTAAAGCTCATCGGCTTTTGCCAAAGGTCGCCGGGCATTTTGTATAACCAAACTCATAATACTATGGCAATTAAATTCAGACCTCCGGACCTGACGTAATTGATCATGTCGCGGATTTGTAAATTAACCTTAAATTAGTACCTGGAAAAACTGTATTACTTTCATTGACCAAATGACAGATTTTTTTTACTGCATCATTGTCGCGTGGTGTAGCCAGGGTGTGCAAGGTAATATTTAATGTGTTATCCTCATGGTTGACTTTCAGGT
>JAAUQL010000159.1 GCA_012033595.1 Cyclobacteriaceae bacterium
ACCATACATCACTACAATCGACTTTCTAAACACAAAACCCCGATTCCAGCACGCAGTACATGATTTGTACAAGAAAATATCTTAAAATTTGTGTTTTCGATGCCCTTCCGGTGCAAGTTGGGTTAATCAATTCATGGTTCATACTTTCATTTCTTAATACTGAGAAAGTAAGCAAAGAAAAATCAAGACAAAACAATGCTTCCACGCGCTTCCCATCGCACCCCCGCTGTTTTGTCTGGCTTGCGCTCGTTTTCCTAAAATCTAGTCATTCACAAAATTTAATGTCCTTAGGCTGACCCCAAGTAAATGCAAGCGAAGGTTGAATTTCATTTTGTAAAATGAGTTCAGTGACAAATTTACCGCCGATCAAGACCCCTTTTTGAGACTTTCTGAATGTGTTAAAGCCACTTTGATATCCCCGTACGAATATTCGTCTCCAAGATGGGCTTTTATGTCAGCCATGGTCGTTACCCCGCTATCGATAACGGTGAGTATATTTGCCAGCTTTTTGGCATCGATCAGTTCAGAGGAGTCGATGTGGCCGGATGCCACAAACTGGCAGAGATGGCCTAAAATGGTGCCAGGTACCAGACCGCGTTCTGTCGCAATTTCTTCTATAGTTTTATTTTTTTTGTAAAGCTCATAGCTGATCTGAGCCGTTGGCGTTTTATCCTTTTTCTCTGTTTTGATTTCTACTTGTAGTTGCCTGAATATATCGGTCTGGCGAAGCATGGCCTTGGTCAGATCTTTGTTTTCAATGGCCGTCTGGAGAAATAACTTCAGCTTGGTCATTTGTTTCATGTAATGGAAAAGCAATAAATCTATCTGTTCCAGCTCGCTGATATAGGTCTTCACTTTTTTCTTGTCTTTCAGATTTGCCCTATGCTCATGCAGGGCACTTTTTTGCATGATAAGTTTTGGGATAAAATAATCATTTGCTTTCGTAACGCGTTCGTTTAAGCGATTCAGGTAATCATGTTCCTGCATGATCCTGGCCGCTTGGGCAATGAACTTTTGTCCGATTTCTTTCAGCTCCAGGATGGTCTGCTGAAATTCGCGTGTCCAGGAGAGGTATTGTTGTTTGATCGATCGGTTTTCTTCTTTGTTAAAGCTATTCAAATGATATCTCAGCTCTTTGACCAGTGGTTCGAAATCGTAAGCTGCTCTGGCAAATTTGAGAACGTAGCTCTTCCTATGAAGGTCTAAACCACTTTTTAATGCTGTGTGATGCTGGAAAGACATGCTAAAATCGACAAGTGCCTGGTCGATATCCGGGGCATGGCGGGGCAGGGGTGAAGCCAATACGAGACCATTGAGTGAAGTGAGTCGCGACAAAGCGACATACAATTGGCCTGGGGCAAAGGTTTTTTCCAGGTCGAGGATCGCCTTTTCGAAGGTAAGCCCCTGACTTTTGTGAATGGTAACGGCCCATGCCAATTTGATCGGCAACTGCTCGAATGTGCCCAGTATGGTTTCCTCTATTTCGTTGTTGTTTTTATTCAGGGTGTAGCGTTTGTTTTCCCAGGTATAGGTGCTCACGGGTATTTCATATCCATTTTCGCATTTTACATATACTTCATCGTCTTCCAGCCTGGCTATTGTGCCTATTTTGCCATTGAAAAATGCACCTTCACCCGAGGGGTCGTTCTTAATGAACATCACCTGTGCGCCTATTTTGAGTTGGAGACATTTGACGGTAGGATACATGTTTTCAGGAAAATCACCCTTGATGATAGACTCAATATTGTGGATTTTCCCGTCCAATAGTGCCAGCCGATGTTCGTTGATGTTGTCGGCTTTATAATTATGGGTGGTCAGATAGATGTACCCCGTTTCATCTCTATCCTGCTCACGGGGCTTATAGAAACCATTCAAAAAAACTACATCATTGTCCGTTTGTTCGTTGTGTCTGAGCCTGTTGAGCAGGTCGATAAATGTCTGGTCAGACTGGCGGTAAATTTTTGCAATTCCACTCTTATGGGTGGCGTCTCCCTGAGGGCTTGGGCATGAAAGAAAAAGGCGCTGGGATAATAATGGTCAAGCAGGTGGCGCTCTTCGTCCTTTACCACTGGGGGCAGTTGCATCAAGTCGCCTATAAAAAGTATCTGCAAGCCACCAAATGGCTGGTGGCGGCGGCGGATATCCCTTAACATGTAATCTATACAGTCGAGCAGATCGGCTCGAAGCATGCTCACTTCGTCAATGATGAGCAATTCCAATTCTTGCAAAAGTTTTCGTTTGGATGTATTCATCTTCCGCTCCCTAAAAAGCGTCTGTGGAGTATTGATTTTCGTATTGGAGTCAGAAAGTGGAATATTGTCCGGGATAAAAGGCCCAAAGGGCAACTGAAGCAATGAATGCAAGGTAACGCCTCCGGCATTGATGGCGGCTATACCTGTTGGGGCAGCCACCACGGTGTTTTTGTAGGTGTGGTCTATGATGTATTTCAGAAAGGTGGTCTTGCCGGTGCCAGCCTTTCCGGTAAGGAAAATGTGCTGATCGGTGGAGTTTACATATTTGGCTGCCAAGACGGCGATGTCGTGAAGTTCCATATGCCTTAAATATACGAGGAGACAAGGGAAACAGAAAAATGATGGGGTATATTTGACTGCAGATCATCTGCCAAGTATGGAGAAGGAGGCATCCGGCAAGGGAGAATTGGAGCCCTGCGGACTTGTGAAATATAATTTTAAACGGAATTCCCTAAATTTGTCATTGCAACTAAAATCCATCCCGAATGCAATTTTACAGCACCAATAAAAAAGTAGAACCTGTCAGTTTTAAAGAAGCAGTACTGAAAGGACTCCCAGATGACAACGGGCTTTTTATGCCCGGCACCATTCCACAATTTTCGAAACAATTTGTAGAACAATTGCCGCATTTGTCCTTCGAAGAAATAGCTATGGAAGGGGCACGGAATATCATAGAAGGCGAAATACCCGAGGCTGATTTGCTCATGATCATTCGCGATGCCTTCGATTTCGATATTCCCATCAAAAGGGTACATGACCGTATTCATGTGCTGGAGCTATTTCATGGGCCGACACTGGCGTTCAAAGATTTTGGAGCGCGTTTTATGGCCTTGGTTATGGGTTATTTTCTTAAGTCAGACCATAGGGAGGTGAACATCCTGGTAGCCACCTCCGGAGATACCGGCAGCGCTGTGGCTCAAGGCTTTCTGGGTGTGGATGGCGTAAAAGTAACCCTGCTTTATCCTAAGGGAAAAGTATCGAAAATACAGGAGCAGCAACTCACCACTATAGGCCGAAATGTGACTGCGCTCGAAGTGGAGGGCACCTTCGACGATTGCCAACATTTGGTAAAAACCGCTTTTCTCGACGAAGAACTCAATGCCGCCATGAATTTGAGCTCTGCCAATTCCATTAATATTGCCAGACTCCTGCCACAGTCATTTTATTATACCTTTGCCTATTCAAGATTTGCAAAAAATGCCAAAAATATCGTATTCAGCGTGCCAAGTGGCAATTTGGGTAATCTTTGTGGCGGTTTGCTGGCCAGTAAAATGGGTATCCCGATTGCTGGATTTATCTCTGCTTCCAATGCCAACGACATAGTGCCACACTACCTGCATACCGGTCACTTCGATCCCAAACCTTCCGTACAAACCATTTCCAACGCCATGGACGTAGGCAATCCTTCCAATTTTGTACGTATGCTTCATTTGTATGAAAATGATTTTGAAAAAATAAAGTCCGAAATCAGCGGCATTAGCTTCGATGACCGGCAAACAGAAGATTTGATACGCGAAGTACATAGCAACCATGGCTACCTGATGTGTCCTCATACTGCCATCGCATATGGCGGACTGAAGCACCTGTTGAAGCCCGATGATACCGGGGTGTTCTTATCCACTGCCCATCCGAGCAAATTCAAGGATGTGGTGGAGCCATTGATATCATCCGAGATAGAAATACCGTTAAGACTAAGAGAAATCATCGAAAAGGAAAAGCAGGCACTTGCTATGTCCAAAGACTTTGCTGATTTCAAAGCATTTCTTTTGGATGCCAATCGATAAGAAAAAGCAGAAATATGAGAAAACCGGTTTAATTCTACTTGCATCGACATTGTTATTTTTGGGTTCATGCGATTCGGGCGATATAGAATGCGTGAGAGCTAGTGACGAGGTGATCACCGAAATTCGCGATTTTAATAGCTTCGACGGAGTCGTAACTAATATTGTCGGTGATGTGTCTGTCAGCCAGGGCGCGGGCTATGCAGTAAAAATCACCGGTCCCGACAATGTGGTCGCGCAAACCAGCACTTCTATAGATGGGCATTTGCTGGTAGTGGGGTCTGATGCCTGCTTCAACGGCGCATACGACCTTAAAGTGGAGGTAACCGCACCAGATTTCTCCCTCATCAACCTTTCGGGCGTCGGCGACATCAGCACGGTGGGCATCATCAGTGCAGGTCGCCTGGAGATGGAAATGATGGGTGCAGGCAAAATCACCGCCCAGGTCGATGCAGATACGCTGCTTACACTCATTTCCGGAACCGGTGAAATAGCCTACAATGGCACGGCAGCCAGGCATGACCTCATCTGTGCAGGCAAATACACCCTGAATGCCTATGATCTGATGACCGAAGACACCTATATCCAACTGACAGGTACCGGCGACAGCTATATTTCAGCTTCTAATAGGCTGGATGTACGCATTACAGGAAATGGAAATGTTTTCTATAAAGGTAATCCTGTAGTGACCAGGGAAATCATTGGAACGGGAGATGTGTTGGATAAAAATTGACAAAATAAACAAGCAGGCAGAAGGTGTTTGCGGTTGAGAACACCATATTTCATTCTTTTTCAAATTCCCAATAGCGCTTTTTAGTTTTTGCCTTCAATACACGTTCCCGAAGTTCATCAGTTGAGGAGAAACTTAGTTGGTCGATGGTGTGGTACTCTGCCGACACACAGCATTGATCACTTTCAAAACACCATGGTTCTACTCCCAACTTATTGTTTTCTTTTAAATATATAAAATGGGATGAGCCATCTGCCAAATCGCCTACCTCAATGCGTTGTGAAACATTTACCAACCTTTGTTGGCAAAGAATGAGTGAGCATTCGTCGCACCATCGCAAAAATGCGTAATACTGCATCAATTCCTTTTTTGTGAGTTGAAAATAGCGCAAGAGTTTTTTTTGTTTCTTTTTTTGATCGGCAAGAAATGTCTCCAGTTCCCGAGGTTTATGATCCATGGAGCTATACACTGAAAGGATGTGTGTGGACACCAGCATTTTGATCCATTGCGATTTATAGTTTGCTTCATCCACCACCCGACGAACCTGCTCCATATCCAGGCCGTGCATCGTGAAGTCCAGCGGTCGGCCTTCTTTGGAGAGATGTTCGCTTTGGGTCCAATCCGACTGACCATCGTCGTGATCAATGATGGCACTCAGGGTCTCGGGCCAGTGCGGAGGTCTGAATTGTTGCTTCATTTCCAGGGCTATCGCTCCCGCCAGCAGGGCATGATTGCGCTGGAAAATTATTTCCCAACCATTTTGCAAAGGATTTACGATCATAAAGGCAAGTGGATTATACGCAGTTTTTTACGCATTACCTCTGGTGTAGGTTAAGCCCGGAACTTGGAGCTTGTGGCTTCCCACCGATCAACTATCAACAAGCCCCCATTTGCTATTCAAAAATATCCTCTTCGCGTTCCAGCATCAGAATAGACGATTGGGGCACAATAAAGTATTTTTCGTTTTGATACATGACCTCGAAAGCTCCTTTTTGCAAGAAGATAGCAAGATCGCCCGCCTTTGCCTGCAAGGGCACGTATTTGATATTTTCTTCCTGGTCTTTCCAGGGTTCATCATTTTCCATGTGCACAGGAATGGGGTATCCCGGTCCGGCTTTCATGATGTAGCCGGTCTGCACCTGTTCTTTTTCGTGCACTCCCGGTGGCAGGTAGAGCCCGCTATTGGTTTTGTCCTGGTTTTTCTTGGGCTTAATCAGCACCCGATCACCTACCACTATTAGTTTTTTGAATTTATTGTCCGAAGTCAATTCCATCTTTTTTGTATCCACGTGGACGCAAATTTACGATTTAACCTGAGTTCGATTAATAAATAGGAGGAATTATATAAAAAATCCATGCTTTTTGGTTATATTAAAGCTTTGACATACAACAATAACTAACCTACAAGCATTGGAATTAACAGATGATAAAATTACCGAAATTTTCTATCTT
>JAAUQL010000160.1 GCA_012033595.1 Cyclobacteriaceae bacterium
TCGGGACGACTGACCGGAATAGAGCGAAATCTCAAAATAGTTCAATTGGATTTGTTTGCCTTAAAAAAGGGGGGTGTTTTTCAAAATATCGAAAAATCACCTTAGAACTCAATTTTAGACCCTTTTTGCCTAAATTGGAATTTGGTCGGATGACAATAATTAACTACATTGTTTTTAATCAATGAGTAGATTCCAATCATTGCAGGAGCGACAAATTCAGGAACATTCGCAGCTTTCAAAGCATTAGTGAATTCATCTTCGGTTGGATTGGGGTAATGGACAGGTTTGCCCAACACCTCGCCTATAATTTTTGCAGCATCAAAGTGGCTCAATAACTCGGGTCCTGTTAATTCATATTCTTTCTTTGAGTGACCTGAATTGGTCAAAACTTCAACGGCTACCTTTGCAATATCTTGAACATCAATAAAAGCTACTTTTCCTTCGCCAGCTACGTTGAAAGTTATTCCACGTTGTGTGATGTTTCATATTCAAAATTTTTGAAGTTTTGAGCGAAAAATGCGGGCAGGAGTATGGTATAATCAAAACCATTCTTTTTTATGTAGGCGGATAAACGCTCGTGAACATCCATTGCAGGATTTTTGCCTAAGCCCATACCACCGCAATAAACTATTCTATTGATTTTAGTCTCATTTTTTAAAAATTCAATAAAAGGTTTAACCAATCCAACAGCATCAGGGTGTAAGGGTGGTGCTAACAAGAATACTCTATCAATACCTTCTACAGCTTTCTGATAAGTTTCAGGATTTGAATAATCAAATTCAACCAAGCGCACTTCATCCAACTCTTTAGCGGCTTCTATATTTCTGACCGTAGCTCTATATGGAACATTTTTCTTGTTTAATACTTGTACTACAGCCGTTCCAACATTTCCTGTAGCACCAATGACCAATACTTTCATATTTTCTATTTTTTCGTTTGACATATGACAAGTACAAATTTCCAAAAAGCACATCCTAAAAACGATTACCTACTTTTATGTATGTTGCATACTTATTTGTAGGTCAGTATCTTTGCAATATGAAAAAGATGCACCGTAGCAGCGAAGATTTATGGGTTTCAATATCCCGGAAAGAAAAAATTAATTACTGTGGTGTTCGAGCATTCCTTGAAATTATGGGCGGAAAGTGGAAATTTCTAATCTACTCAACCTTGATTGAAGGACCTGTTCGGTACAAAGATTTATTGGCTAAAATTCCACAAGCCAGCGAAAAGATGGTGCTGACTTCGCTGAGAGACTTAGAAGAACATAAAATCGTGGAAAGGATAATTTATAATGAAGTACCTCAAAGAGTAGAATATGAAATATCCGAATATGGGAAAAGCCTTCATTCTATTTTAAGAACCATCGAGAATTGGGGCAACGAACACATTCTCAATTACCCTGACACCATATATTTTGAATAAATAACGGCAGCCAACACTTAAGCATCGTTTTCCGGCCTCAGCCTGAATATGTGCTTGATGTTATACTAAACCGTTCGCGCTGGGATACCTTATATATGTGGGATCGATTATTCGGTTTTTGAACAAGTGATAAAAAATTGCGTTGTTCCTGCATTGGATCACCTGTGTTATACTTCCCAAAGCTTATGGTGGTGTAGCTTCAATAAGCTATTGGGCATTTCTGCCGGAACATACTAACCCGAAACAGCATCAGTAGGGCATAGCTTCAACACTTCCCCTACAGGACATTTCTAAAAATTTGATTTACAAGATGTTTGGTTAAAGGCTAGTAAAGAAAAAATAGCCAAGGCGCTACAGACCAATGGCAGAAAGGACTACCTCTTTGCCCTTCAGCAAGAACTGGGCACCTATGATCACTTACGGAAAAAGATTGAGGAGTGCGAAAAGGAAATTGAAAAGATGCTCAATGAGATCATAAATTCAGATGACAATAAGCGGCAGCACTCCATTGAGCCTAAACCCCACAAAAGGATATTCTAAAACCCCCAAAAGACAATACGGAAGCCCAAACGTTTCATATTGTCAAGCGTTGGGCTATATTTTTCGCTCATATTTTTCTTCTTTTTTTATGGCACAGAAGTAACTTCCGCTCCAGGGAGGGAAACAACGGGGGTGCGATGCGAAGAGCGGGAAAGCATTGTTTTGTCATGATTTTCTATGTTTTTTTCCTGACGCAAGTAAAAATGGCAACTACGGCAATTTCAGTGCAATTATGGTTTGCAAGGAGTTTTTTGATTCAACGCATTTTTAGTTTTGGGTATCCATGCTATAAAACAGAAAGAACTATTAATTGGAGCGGGTTTTAATAAAATCTACCCATTTACAACTTTTACCACATCAAATGGTCGATGAGCTTTGGATCTATTCTCAGTTACGTATCAATCAGCCCGAAGACGTCCGATGGCTGAGTTCACTTTATCAGGGTAGAAAGCTCAACTCCATGTCCTGTCCCAGCTTTGGTCTTTGTCCCATTCTGGTGTTGGGGCAAAATATTTCTCTCCTTGATGCATGTGTTCCTTGATCACTTCTTCGTTCAGATCAACACCAAGCCCGGGAGATTCGGGTACTTTTACATAGCCATCTTGCACCAGGGGTTTTTCTATGCCTTTTACCATGTCTTCCCACCATGGGGTATCGATATCGTGGTGTTCGAGGGCGACGAAATTTTGTGTAGCAGCGGCACTATGCACATTGGCCATAAAGGAAATCGGTGTGCCGGCGAAGTGCAAGGCCATGGCGATGCCGTTTTCTTCGGCGTAGTCGCCAATTTTTTAGTTTCCAGGATGCCACCAGCTGAGGCAAGGTCGGGATGCACCATATCTACAGCTTTGCTATCTATCAGCTTAATGAAGGCCTCCTTCAGGTAGATGTCTTCACCTGTAAGCGTAGGAGTGGTGAGGGCTTCGGTGATCTGCCTCCACTGATCGGTAAACTCCCAGGGCACCAGATCTTCGAGCCAGGCGAGTTGGTATTTTTCTACGGCATTGCCCAGTCTTATGCAGCTGTTCATATCGATATGACCAAAGTGGTCGGCGGCCATGGGTATTTCATAACCTACGATTTCACGTACCTGGTGCACGTATTCCACCATTTTTTCCAGCCCCAGGTCGGTGATCTGTATTCTGGTAAAGGGGTGCTTTGTCATGCCGTAGCCACCTATTTCTTCTGACCATTGCTTGCTTTGATCCCAAACCCTGGCACCGATCAGGGCACCCGGAATGTTTTTGACGAGCTGCACGCCAAAGTCCATTTTCAAAAAAGTGAATCCTTTTTCTATCCGTGATTTCATTCTGGTGGCATAGATTTTTGGATCTTCCGATGCTGGGGTATCGGCATATATCCGGATTTTATCGCGGTATTTGCCTCCCAGCAGTTGATATACCGGCACACCGTAGGCTTTGCCCGCCAGATCCCACAAGGCCATCTCTACTCCCGACACGCCACCACCCTGCCTGCCGTGCCCCCCAAACTGCTTGATCAGCTTAAAGACTTGCTCTACGTTGCAGGGATTTTTGCCCAGCAGACGGCTTTTCAAAAAAAGAGCATATTTGGGACTGCCGTGGTCGCGCACCTCACCAAGACCGTAAATGCCCTGGTTGGTGTCGATCTTGATGATGGGCGCTTTGGAAGTGTAAGCAATACGCAGGTCGGTGATTTTGAGTTCTGAAGGTGCAGCGCTGCGGTTCACATTTTGGGTGGTGTATTCCAACTCTTTTTCGATGGCTCCATCGAACATATAGCCGAGAGCCAATCCACCGAGGCCGGCTTTTTGGATAAAATTGCGTCGGGAATGATTGGAATTTTCTTTGGGAGCGGAAAAAATGTCCCTGATTCGAGCGCTAAAGTTTTTTGGGTCCATCTTAGGTATTGTTTTGAGAATAAGAATTATCTAAGTATAATTATCCTAACTTTTTAGCTAATATTCAACAAAAACGGGCAATACGATTTTATGAATCATATTTGCCCGGAGCTTTTAAAAACAACCCATGAAAAGCCCAAAAATGATCTACAAACTACTGCTTGGCATAGCGATACTATGTCTGCTGGTTTTCGTGAGCATTGTCATTTTCGACCTCGACTTCCATACCGGACCTTTTCTCACCTTGTTTTTTGTGTTGCTGGCCGTGAGTTTCAATGGTTATGATCGCTTCAGGCGCTTTTCCTATACCATCTGGATTTTTGCTGCCGTGACCGCATCCATGTATTTTCCGGACGTTTTCTTAAAGATAGGTGATTTCGAACTCAAAAAACTCATCGTCCCCTTGCTGCAGGTCATCATGTTTGGCATGGGATCTCAAATGAGTGTAAAGGATTTTACGGGTGTCATTAAGATGCCCAAAGGGGTGCTAATCGGCATTACGGCCCAATACACCATTATGCCCATAGTCGGATTTACCATCGCCAAACTTTTCGATTTTCCGGCAGAGATTGCTGCAGGTGTATTGCTGATCGGCTGCGCCCCCAGTGGCCTGGCCAGCAATGTAATGTCTTATATCGCCAGAGCCAACCTTGCTCTTGCAGTTACACTGGCAGCTATTGCCACACTGCTCTCGCCCTTGCTGACCCCCTTGCTCATGAAAGTGCTTGCCGGACAATACATCGAAATCAAATTCTGGTCGATGATGCTCGATATTATCAATATGATGATTTTGCCCATTGTGGCCGGTTTTATTTTTAATCTATTTTCAAAAGCAAGCGTAGCTGCACGCGACCGCAATTGGCAGTTGTTTTCATTTTTGATCATTATCCTGATCAAAAATTTCATATACATGAAAACCTCAGGGCTAACCTGGTCCGAAGTTGCCGGCGCCTTTGCGTGGGATATGTTTTGGTTTTATGTGCTTCCTTTGGTCGTTTCTATTGTGTTGAAAAAGGCTTTTAGCAATCTCGACACCTGGATGGACAAAGTGCTGTCTTTTGTCTCGATGGCTGGTATTGCCCTCATCATCACCATTATTACGGCTGCAGGCCGAGACAGCCTGCTCGATGTCGGACTGCTACTGATCCTGGCTTCGCTCGTTCACAATCTTGCCGGTTATTCGCTGGGTTATGGTGCTGGTAAACTCTTTGGGATGGAAGAACGCGATTGCCGAACGGTGGCGTTTGAAGTAGGTATGCAAAACGGCGGACTTGCTTCCGGCCTTGCACTTCAAATGGGCAAAATAGCCACAGTAGGTCTGGCGCCTGCTATTTTTGGACCGTTGATGAATATAACAGGGTCGTCGCTGGCCACCTACTGGCGCGATAAACAACCAAAAGAAGTGGCGCTTGAGGCAAAGATTGTAAAAGAAGTGCATAGTAAAAAAATATAAATTATGAGTGAACAGGGCGCCACAGTCAGCATGCGGAATCAGCGTCACTGAAAGAGGTGTTGCGGCGCTGGCAGAAACAAAAGATCAATGGTAACGAATGAAATGCGTAACATAAACATAAATGGAATGAAAAAAATAATGATTACCCTTATTGGCTTGATGGTATTTGCTAATCCGATTTTTTCGCAAACTTTTCCTTCCCCGGAAACGATGCGGTTTTATACTGCCGAATGGACGGGCGAGCGGATGAAAGACGGACGACCCAAAGTTTCTGATGATTTACTAAACAGATTGAAAAATATATCGATAGAAGAAGCCTGGGGGGTGCTGCGTAGCGAAGGTTTCAACAACCAATTTGAAAGCGGGTGGAAAATGCTGCACGAAGGCGAAGTCTTTGTAGGCCGCGCCCTCACCGCACAATATATGCCATTGCGCCCGGATGTAAACAGGCGCATTTTGGATGAAGGGCATAAAAATGGCCAGGTTGGCGCTTCCAATTCATGGCCAATAGACGCACTACAGCCTGGCGATGTATATGTTGCCGATGGCTTTGGCAAGGTGATCAACGGCACGCTGATAGGGGATAACCTAGGCAACAGCATATATGCTAAATCAAAAACAGGAGTGATATTTGATGGAGGCGCGCGCGACCTGGAAGGTCTTGCCAAAATAGAAGGATTCAATGCTTTTGTGCGCGATTGGGATCCTTCCTATATTATGGAAATGATGCTCACCAGCATCAATGCGCCGGTGCAGATTGGCCGGGCTACGGTGTTTCCCGGAGATGCTGTCCTGGCCAAAGCAGGGGGCGTAATATTTATACCACCTCACCTGCTGGAAAAAGTGGTCGTTAATGCTGAATTCGTTGGGCTCAAGGATTCATTTGGTCATCAGATGCTCCGT
>JAAUQL010000058.1 GCA_012033595.1 Cyclobacteriaceae bacterium
CACCTGCTCTTGCTTGCCGTTGATGTCGGCAGCAGCCCGATAGCTATATATGCCATTTTCCAGGTCGCTGATCCTGTATCGCGCGTTTTTTCACTCGTCACATAGCTATATCCCCGGGTATTATTTTGTTCGTCGGTCACCTTCAGCTCGATTTTATGACCAAAGGTTTGTTCGTAAATGTCGTTGTACACCTCTGTTTCAAACACCACCGCTTCGCTGTTCAGAAATTCGTTTTTGATCGGGTACACCTTAAACCTGCGCTTATCTTCTTTGGTCGATAAATATTGAATGACCTTGGAAATCAGCTCATCGAAGCTTTTGTGTGTCTGAGTGGTGGCATACTCCTGCAAGCGCCAGGTCCACACACCTTCACCCAGCAGGGCAGCAGTATTCCACTCGTCGTTTTTCCGGATCAGCAGCAGGGGTTTTTGGGTCATTACTTTACCCACCTTTTGAAAGAGAAGCACCTCCGCCTGAGGTAGCACATTGAAATTGGCAAATGGAACACTGACCGGCGGGTAGCTGTGGAGTACTTCCTTTCTCTCACTTTCGTAAATAAAGCTGGTAAAAGACTGGTTGAATGAAGGCGTTACGTTGTCGCGCTGATAGCTGATGGGCAATACCTCCACGGTACCATTCAGGGCATTGAAGCGGTTGATGTCTGTTTCGTTTCCAAAGACAAAAAGGGACGGCGTTTTATCCTTTCGGATTTTATCCAGCAAAGTGCTGTATTGACCCTTTTTATGCGGGATCTGATGCAGCACCACCGCGTCATATTTTTGATCTGTAAAATCGCTTATTCCCTGTATGTACAGTTCTATTTCGTAGTTTTCATTGGATTCCAATGCGCTTTTTATGGCTTTTAAGTCAGGATGCGGGGCAGGTGCGGCAATGAGTATCTTTTGCTTTCCGTCTATTATGTCGATGTACGCATCTTTGCTGTTGTTGGAAGTGATGGCCTCTCCTGCAACTGTTTCGGCTCGTACGGTAAAGCGTTGCATACCACTTTGCCGTGCTTCGATCAGGAATTTCACCTGATCAAATTGGTTTTGGCTCCCCACTTTCACCTGTTTTTGTGCGAGCACTTCCCTGTTTTTTTCTATCACCACGTTGATGGTCTGGTTGGCAAGATGGTAGCTAAACAGCTCGGCTACCACCGGAAAGGTGTTGCCCTGATACGCGATTTTGTTGTACAAGAGTGCATTGAGGTTAAGATCGGGGCGCTGGGAGGTATCGCCGAGGCCTACGGTGCTGATGGGGAAGGTGAAGGGATGAAAAGCCGGATTGTTTCCCAGATTATACAGACCGTCAGAAAACAGTATCACGTTGCTGAGATTGCGCGATTCGTAGTCGTTTTGTATGCCCTGGAGCAAGGCATTGATATTGCTGGAGCGCTCATCAAACTCAATGCGCTGGACATATTGCCGGTCATTTAGCGTTCTGATTTCCGTAAGGTATCCTTCGTCGTTTATGGCCTGTGAAAGGTCGGAGATTTGCTGGTTAAAACCTGCTATGTCAGCACTGTCTTCCACTTCGGCTATAGACTGGGAGTTGTCGATGGCGAGCACAACCGATGGGGGCTCGACCGTGTTGTTGATTTGCCTGATCAGCGGACCAAACAACAACAAGGTGAGCTGAACAACCAACATAAACCGCAAAATAGCCAGCACGTAGTTGGTATTGTTGCCCCAGGGCACCTTACTTTTAAAATACAAAATGGCCGCATAGGCCACGCCCAGGAGTATTCCCACACCGATGAGCCAGGGGGGGCTTTCAAAAAGCAGACTGAGTTTGTTCATTTAGTTGTTCGTTGTCAGTTGTTTGTTGTTTGTCGTCTGACAACTAACAACAAACAACTATAAACTTTGCTATGTCAACATTCCTCCATCCACCTGGATCACTTGTCCGGAGATGTAGGCCGACATGTCGGAGGCGAGAAATACGGCACAATCTGCCACATCTTCGGGCGTACCACCGCGCTTCATCGGAATGGCTTCGCGCCACGATTGCACCATTTTTTCGTCCAGCACACCTGTCATTTCAGTTTCGATAAAACCAGGTGCGATGGCATTGCTGCGAATGCCACGGCTGCCGAGCTCCAGCGCAACTGATTTGGTGAAACCAATGATACCCGCTTTGGAGGCTGCGTAGTTGCCCTGTCCGGCATTTCCTTTGATACCCACTACCGAAGTCATATTGATAATGGAGCCGCTTTTTTGCTTCATAAAGGTGCGGGTGGCGGCTTTAACGGTGTTAAATACCGACTTGAGGTTCACATTCATCACGGTGTCCCACATTTCTTCCGTCATGCGCATCAGCAGGTTGTCTTTGGTGATTCCGGCGTTGTTCACCAACACATCGAGCCCGCCAAAGTCAGCGACAACAGCGTTGATCAACGCTTCGGCAGCAGCAAAGTCGGAAGCATCGGATCGGTAGCCTTTGGCCTTAATTCCCATGTCGGCAAGTTCTTTTTCGAGGGCTTCGCCCTTTTCCACGCTCGACAAGTAGGTGAAAGCCACGTTGGCGCCGTTTTCGGCAAATTTTTTCGCTACGGCATTACCTATTCCTTTGGATGCGCCGGTGACAAGTGCTATTTTTCCTTCCAGTAGTTTCATTTATCTTATTTAATTTGAAAAAAGACAATTTTTATCATGCGCCATTATTAGTGGCCCTGTGCATATTTTCGATTTTCTATTTTTATTGTACGGCCAATGGCATGGGAATTTCAGCCGATTCAAAGCATTACCTGATGGTCGCTGAGCAAATTTATCAAAATGGTTTTATTAGTATATGGAAAAATGAACATTTAGTTTACTGGCCACCGCTATATCCAACCGTGCTCAGCCTTTTTTCCACTACCGGAGTCATGCATTCAATTTGGCTTTTTCATTATATACGTATGGTGTTGGTATTTTTGATCTGGTATATGATCGCAGCCAGGTGCCTGAGGGATAGCATCCAGCTGGCGATTTTTATCATTCTGATGGCGCTGAGCACCAACCTGCTGATGGTATCCATATTTATCTGGTCCGAATTGCTTTTTATTTTACTGTTTTCTCTCACCATTCTTTTCGTTCAACGGTATGCACATTCTAAGAACCCGCTATGGATGTGGCTTTCTGTCATCCCGGCATTTTTGATGCTTATTGATAGAAATGCAGGGATATTCATCATCTCACCACTCTATTTTGCAATGATCGTATCCTACAAATTGCCCCGCAGGCACTATTTCATCCTGGCTTGGTGTTTGGTTTTTTCTGTTTCAGGTTTTGCCCTATGGAATGTTCACCATATTGTGATGGAATCGAGGTTTTATATGTTGGCCGAATTGGTGCCTTATTTTACTCCGGTAAAGAACCTCGAAATACTATTGAATGATATAGGGATTATCTTCTTTCCATCGCTGCTTTTATATCCCTGGTCTGTTTTTTTTACCGGCTTGATTTTGGCCATCGGTACCTATTTGATATTTACCACTTCGGGCGCCAAGTTTATAAAGACACTCTATCTTACAGCATTGCTCTATTTATGCATTTGGATCGTAATACCTGGCGATCCTTCTAATATGAATCGATTTGTGTCGGTGGTCACTCCCATATTATTATTGGCTTTTGCGGAATTTTTTTTCAAAATGGCTCAAAAATTTAAGATACCAGGTCATTTACATTATGTGTTGCTGGCGGGTGTTATCCTGTATTCCGTAGCCAGGAATGTAAACAATGCCATGCTGTGGGGTGGAGCAAAAAACTATACCAACTTTGGCAAGATTCACAAAAACACCTTTTATGAAAAATCGGAAAGGATCATTGATAAGCCCACTTCAGATTAATTTTTTTCTATATCCAAATCCTTAAATTTGCCTTCCTAAAACAAATCTGTATATCAAAATAATCACATATATGTCTGAAAAGTATAATCTAATCGTAATAGGCAGCGGCCCGGGTGGCTATGTAGCGGCCATCAGAGCATCTCAACTTGGAATGAAAGTGGCGGTAGTAGAGCGCGCCGAATTGGGTGGCATTTGCCTCAACTGGGGCTGCATCCCTACCAAAGCCCTTCTGAAAAGTGCCCAGGTATTCGAGTATATCAATCACGCTGCCGACTATGGCATTAAGGTGAAAGATGCCAGTATCGATTTTGACGGAATAGTAAAGCGCAGCAGAGACGTAGCCGCCGGCATGAGCAAAGGCATTACCTTCCTATTCAAAAAGAATAAAATAGATGTACTGGCCGGCTTTGGCAAAGTGAAACCCGGCAAAAAAGTAGAGGTGGAAGACAAAGACGGTAAAAAGACCGAATATCAGGCCGACCACGTTATTGTGGCCACAGGGGGTAGGTCGCGCGAGTTGCCAAGCCTGAAAATAGATGGCAAAAAAATAATCGGATACCGAAAGGCCATGGTGCTCGAAAAACAACCGGAATCGATGGTGATTGTAGGTTCGGGTGCCATTGGTTCTGAGTTTGCCTACTTTTACAATGCCATTGGCACCAAAGTAACCCTTGTGGAATTTCTTCCTAATATCGTTCCGGTAGAAGATGAGGAAGTTTCGAAGCAATTGGAGCGCTCGTACAAGAAGTCAGGCATAGAGGTGATGAAAAGCTCTGAAGTAACAAAAGTCGATACCTCTGGCAAAAAATGTAAAGTGAGTATTAAAACACCAAAAGGCGAGGAAACCGTCGAGTGCGACATCGTACTGTCGGCAGTAGGTGTGGCGACCAATCTAGAAGGCATAGGTCTGGAGGATGTGGGCATCGCCACCGACAAGGGTAAAGTACTCATAGACGACTATTACCGAACTAATATCCCGGGCTATTATGCCATTGGCGATATCGTAAAAGGCCCTGCCCTGGCTCACGTGGCTTCTGCCGAGGGGATCATCTGCGTAGAGAAAATATCGGGTATGGATCCGGAGCCCCTTGACTACAAAAACATACCAGGCTGTACCTATACCAGCCCGGAGATCGCCTCAGTGGGATATACCGAAAAAGCGGCCAAAGAAGCAGGCTACGAAATTAAGGTGGGTAAATTCCCGTTTTCTGCCTCGGGAAAAGCTAGCGCTGCAGGTGCTAAAGATGGTTTTGTGAAAGTTATATTTGATGCAAAATATGGGGAATGGCTTGGTGCCCACATGATTGGCGCAAACGTGACCGAAATGATCGCAGAAGTGGTGGCCGCCCGCAAACTGGAAACTACAGGACATGAAGTGATCAAAACGGTACACCCACACCCCACCATGTCTGAGGCCGTAATGGAAGCTGCGGCAGCTGCCTACGACGAGGTAATACATTTGTAATGGTGACGGAACCCGTCCATCGTTCTGTCGCAACCAGCCCCTGATCTTGATAGAAAAACAAGCAGTCAGTGGTTGGTGAAATAAAGAACAAAACCTATGAGGATGTGTCCTTGTAGGTTTTTTTTATTCCCCTCGCCAATACCTTGTTGGCTAATCAAAAAGCAAGACCAATGTTCTGTGCCACCCCCCAATTGCCTTGATTCCGATGAAAGAAAATTTAGATACGAGGTAAATTTTAGGTACGCAATTGGGGTGTACTGTTTTTACTAAAAAAAATACCGGCTGAAAACCGGTATTTTTTTGTGATCTATGGGTGCGCTGTACTTATCCGAGCAGTTCTACGCTACGCCTGATAAAGTTTGTCAACTTGTTGCCGGTCAGCAGGTTTTGCGAGAGCAAGCCCAACTCATAGGCCTGTATGGCCAACTCTTTTTGTTTTTCTTCGGCTTCTTCTTTCAGTATTTTAGATACCATCGGATGATTGCTGTTGATCACCGCATTGAATTGATCCGGCAGGTTGCCCATCATCATGTAGGGCGAGCCTCCACCCATCTTTTGCATGTCCTTCATTCTGCGCATAAATTCTGGCAAGATCAGGGTGACCGGCAATTCATCTGGCGCCAAAGCTTCTAACTGCACGGTGTAATTTTTGTCGTTGATGGCGTCTTCGAATATTTTTTTTACTTTCTCTTCATCGTCTTTCGACAAAACACTTTCGCTCTTTTCGTCTTTTTCAACCAATTTAGAAGCAATGTCGGCATCTACGCGCTTCCATTTTGTTTTCTCCAGCTTCATCTCCATCGAATTGACAAAGTGGCTGTCGAGCGGGCCATCCAATTTCAACACATCCAGCGACAGTTTTTTGGCCGATTGGATGTACGCATCCTGCTTGTGCTTGTCGTTGGTATAAATGTGCACCAGGCTGCCGTCCTTGTCTTTCTGATTGGCCTCTATGTGCTTTTTGTATTCATCGAAGGTAAAGAGCTTTTCATCCACATTTTCCAACAATACAAAGTCTTTGGCTTTATCGTAAAATTTCTCATCGGCTATGATGCCGTATTTTACAAACAGATTGAGGCTTTCCCATTTTTTTTCGAAAGACGTCCGGTCTTTTTTGAACAATTCGCCCAATTTGTCGGCCACCTTTTTAGTGATGTGGGTATTGATTTTCTTCACATTAGCGTCGGCCTGCAGGTAGCTGCGCGATACGTTGAGCGGGATATCGGGCGAATCGAGCACACCATGCAGCAACATCAGAAATTCCGGCACTATTTCTTTGACCTCGTCGGTAATAAATACCTGCTTGGAGTACAACTGGATTTTGTTTTTGCTGAGCTCAAAGTCGTTTTTGATCTTGGGAAAATAGAGTATTCCCGTGAGGTTGAAAGGATAATCGACATTGAGGTGTATCCAAAAGAGCGGGTCTTCAGAAAATGGATAAAGTTCTTTGTAAAAGGCAAGATAGTCCTCATCCTTCAGGTCACTGGGCGACTTGGTCCACAGCGGTTTGGGGTTGTTGATGACATCATCTACCTTTTTGGTCTTAGGTTGGTCTTTTTTATCTTTGATCACCTCACCATTTTCGTCTTTTAGCGTTTCTTCTCTTTCGCCAAACACAATAGGCACAGGTAAAAATTTACAGTATTTTGTGAGTATTTGTCTTATTTTATAATCTTCAAGAAACTCTTCGTTGTCTTTGTCGATGTGCAGGATCACCTCGGTGCCCACATCCTTTTTGTCTGCTGTGGTTATTTCAAATTCGGTGCTTCCATCAGAAAACCAACGGGCTGCTTCGGCACCTTCCTGAAAGGACTTCGTGATGATCTCCACCTCTTTGGACACCATAAAAGCCGAGTAAAACCCAAGGCCAAACATACCAATGATCTGCGAAGCGTCGCCTTTGTCTTTGTATTTTTCGACGAATTCTGTGGCGCCTGAAAAAGCAATCTGATTGATGTATTTCTTGATTTCGTCGGCTGTCATGCCCAGGCCGTGATCGATGATGGAAATGGTCTTGGCCTTTTTATCGACCTTTACCTCCACTTTCAACTCGCCGAGTTCACCTTTGTACTCTCCTATAGAAGCCAGTCGCTGTAGTTTTTGGGAGGCATCTACGGCATTGGAAACCAGCTCCCTCAAAAATATCTCATGGTCTGAATAGAGAAATTTTTTGATGATGGGAAATATGTTTTCGGTGTGGATAGAAATTGTTCCTTTTTCTTGCATTATCTTAACTTTTATTGTTCTGAACTGTTGAATTACCGCAGTTGGTCAAAATCTGTTCCAATGGTGAAATGGCGCATCCTGGTGGCCAATTGCTGACAGCTTGTCATTGAGCCGGGATCATTTGTCAGCATTGGGAGATTGAGTGATATAAATATGAAACTAAGCGCCGGAATTATGATCAGAAAAATCGTCGTGTTGTCATTGTTGCTGGCTGGCTGTGCCGCACAAAAACCATCAAAAACGCAGGGTATTGCGGGAGAAGTGCGCTGGGTAGAAGGCAACCTGATGCCCGCAATAAATGACACCACATACGCCCAGCGGGCTAAAGGCACCCCGATTAGCAAAGAAATATACATCTATAAGGCCACAAAAATGAAGGACACACACCAGGGGGTGTTTTTTCAAAACATTAGTTCCCCCCTGGCCAGACGGGTGCAAACCGATGAGCAGGGGAAATTTAAAGTGGACTTACCTCCCGGCAAATATTCGCTTTTTGTTAAAGAAAAAGAAGGTCTTTTTGCCAGCACTTTCGATGGTGATGGCTATATCAACCCGGTGCAGGTGGAAGTTGGCGAATATGCACAAATCACCATCCTGGTCAACTATAAGGCCTTTTACTGAGGTATTTCAGTTACAGATACCATTTGAAATTTCACTTTTCGGGCAGTTAAGGTAGTCTTGCATGCAGATATCACCGTCAAGAGGCGATCGCACCGCAACGGGATTAGCCCTCTGTAAATGCATCAGAACACCTCAAACTATATTGCGATGGCATAAAACCCCGATAGAAACCAGCTATTTATTATAGACTTCCAGATATGCCTTCAGGAACTTCTGATTGTTTTCGTCGCTATCGCCGTATTTAGCGCGCTGCTCTTTCAGTTTTTCATGCATCATCTCCTGTACTTCTTTATATTCCGGATCGTCGTACACGCTGTTCATTTCGTGTGGGTCTTTCTCCAGGTCGTACATTTCCCATTCGTCTATGTCGTAGTAAAAGTGGATGAGCTTGTACCGCTCCGTAGCAACCCCATAGTGCCTTTTGACCATGTGGACAGATGGATACTCATAATAGGTGTAGTAAACCGCATCGCGCCAGTGGTCTGTCTTGCCACTGACCAGCTGTCTGAAAGACTCGCCTTGCATCTCTTCGGGGATGGGAATGCCCGCATAGTCCAGAAAAGTCGGTGCATAGTCCAGGTTCTGAACCAATTTTTTATTGGTGGTGCCGGGTTTAATTTCTTTTGGATATCGGATCAAAAGGGGCGTTCGGAACGATTCTTCATACATAAAGCGCTTGTCGAACCAGCCATGCTCGCCGAGGTAAAAACCCTGATCGGAGGTATAAACAACGATGGTGTTTTCTGCCAAACTATTTTTGTCGAGGTAGTCAAGCATCTCGCCTACCCCATCGTCCACAGATTTGATGGTACGCAGATAGTCTTTGATATATCGGTTGAACTTCCAGACGGCCAGCTCCTTTCCCTGGAGATTTTGTGCTTTCATGGCTTCGTTTTTGGGTGTGTATTCGGCCAGCCAGTTGGCCCTTTGCGTTGAGTCCATCCGCTTGAGTTCGTTGTAAAAACCTGTGCTGTCGCCATTGGGATCTACTATCATCTTGAAGTCGTGTCCCCAACGGGCATGGCCATCGATTTCCATTTCCTGCTCTTTGGCCGCTGTGCCCCGTCCATCGTAGTCGTCAAAGTAGTTGAATGGAGGTTCAAAAGTTGTGTCATCGTAGAGGGTCAGGTACTTGGGGGCGGGTTGCCAGTTGCGGTGCGGAGCCTTTTGGTGATATAGCATGCAAAATGGTTTATCCTTGTCCCTTTTGTTTTCCAGCCAATCCAGTGCACTTTCGGTGGTGATTTCCGTCACGTAGCCGGGAATGCGTTTGCGCTCGCCATTGACCAGGAAATCTGGATTGTAATAATGCCCCTGACCAGGTAGAACCATCGAATAGTCGAATCCCTGGGGCAGGCCATCGAGGTGGATTTTGCCGATCAAAGCAGTCTGATATCCATGAGCCTGGAGCAATTTCGGAAAATTGTCCTGATCCCAGTTAAATGGCTGCACATTATCGACTTTGCCGTTTTTGAAACTATGTTTTCCTGTGAGCATTACGGCGCGGCTGGGTGCGCAAATAGAATTGGTAACCGTGGAGCGGGTAAAGATAACCCCCTCTTTGGCGATTCTGTCTATATTTGGGGTTTCATTCAGCCCATGGCCGTAGGCGCTAATGGCCTGGTAGGCATGGTCATCGCTCATTATAAAAACAATGTTGGGTGGTGTATCGCTTTTTTCTGCTTTCTGTTCACAGCCTACTGCCAAAAAAACGAGGGCAAGACCACTAAAAATCCATGACTTAAAAACATGTTTGTTCATTACTATTCTTTTTTATTGATTAAATGTTACCGGCCAAAAGGCCATAATTGATCGAATACGAAGGTAATCGGGAGGGCAAAATACTATTTTATTTTTGTTCAACCGTGGTTTTTGCCCTATGATTCTATAGCTCATGGCAAGTGTGCTGGTGGCTGTCGCCTGATTGCTCCATTTTTCTCAACGTTTATTCTTAATTTAAGATTTGATAGCCCAATTATCCTGTTCCCAGGTACTTCACCGGGATTTAACTTTATATTGCCCCAAATATTAACAAGCTGCGAATCAATCTACTTCTCGCAAACCATATTTGCACTCAAAAACCCCAATGGCCATCTAGCCATTAGGGTTTTGTCTGATGATATTCAGAAGTTTATGTCAATTATTCATATCCTTCATTTTGACCTAAATCGGCCTCCAGATTAGCATCAATTTCATTTTGTGGAATAGGCCATAAATTATGATATGACTGTATAGAAGATGAGGAAATAGGATTATATAACCGCACTCGCTCTACAAGCTTATTCATTCGAACGAGGGTAAGGCGACGGGGCTCTTCACCCATCAATTCTCTTGCTCTTTCATCTAACAGATAATCGATATTGACTGAAGCTGGTGCCACAGGTGTTGCCTTGGCACGATTTCTCACTACATTAATATCGTCGGCAGCTTTTTGCAATTCACCCTTCCTAATGTAGGCCTCTGCCCTCAAAAGGTAGGTTTCGGCCAGCCGAATCGCATAAATATCGGTAAACATCCTTCCATTTCGATCATAACCTTGTGGGTATCCTTCAGGACTGGCAGCCTTTTGTAAATAAACAAAATGGTTCCTGTTCAAATCTGATGCCTTAGGTTTGATTACTTTCAAAAATTCGGAAGAAGCGGGGTTGTTATTGTAAAATACTCTTTGCATGTTGAAGCTAGAGTTACGAATATCATTGCTGAAGTCAGATAGCCAAATCAAAGAGTCCATATAATAGGTAGGCCTTACAAATCCAGAGCCTCTTCCCAGGCTATCAGCAGGTACAATTGCGGGCTTTCCTTTTGAATCTTTTAGATTATCAAGTGATGGTGCCCAGTTTCTTGTAAAACGGTGAATTGGATTGCTGTTAAGCACTTCAAAATCCAACTGCCAAACCAAAATAGACTCTGTGTTTCCACTAGCTCTGTTCTGATTTTCCAAGCGGAACAAATCCCAAAAAACATCTCCTGCTCTGTTTGTATATTTTCCAAAGCGCTCATACATCAATTCGTATTGTGGGTCTTCAATTACCATAGATGCGGCGGCAATAGCTCCATCATAATCAGCCAGAGAGATTAGCGTTTCGCTAAGCAGATGATCTGCCGCAGCTTTAGAAAGTCGACCATCACCAGGATTAGTAACAGTAAGATGCGAACTGGCAAAAAGCAGGTCTTCTTTCATTAATTGAAGTACCTCACTAGTGGGAGTCCTTGCAAAGTCAAATTTCGGTGATGAAAGTTCCTCTTTCAACAAGGGGACATCGCCCCACAAGTAAACCAGAAAACGATAAGCATACGCTCGGAAAAACCTTGCCCTGGCTTCTATTTCCATCTGAACTTCCTCTTCAAAGGGCGAATCCTTTATATTAGAAATCACCGTATTGGAATTAGCAACTATTTTATAGAGCAGATTCCAATAATTGCGGATAAAAGGGTGTGTGGAATTTATCAGGCCATAATTGGTGAAAAAATTCTGTGCCGGTACAACAAACCAGGCCAAATCAGTGCCATTGGCATAAACGGTGGTTATTGCCTTGTCTCCTTCCGTGTTTTGACCGATTTCTTCCACGGTTCGTAATGCCCTACTTAAACGATGCAATTCCGCAATGGCGGCATCATAGCCTTGTTCAGTTTGAAATGCATTTTCAGGACTTAAAAATCCTTTTGGACTTTCCTCTAAAATGGATTCATCGCACGAACTTGCCAGCAAGCATGCTATTAAAATACTGAGCAAAGGTGCGACTATTCTTAAATATCTATAATTATTCATTTTCAGTAAATTTTCGGATTAAAAACTAAAATCAATACCCACTGTGTAGCTCCTCAAAAAAGGCAGATCATAAATGGTGGTTTGTGTTTCAGGGTTGTAACCAGTCCAACTAGTGAAGGTATAAAGGTTCTTGACTGAAGCATATATTCTCATATTTTGAACTTTGAACTTATCGAGTAACGTGTTGTCAAAATTATATGCCAGACTTACATCTTGTATTCTTAAAAAGCTTCGATCTTCTAATATCGGATGATTGAAAGGAGGGAAATAATCAAGACGTGGATATTCCTCTGACGGATTATTCGGTGTCCAGTAGGGGACATCCTGTAGATTGAACCGCTCAGAGAATGAGCTAAAACCCCGTCTATTCACGCTTCGGGTTTCATAATTGTCACCCACATAATAATTGCCTTTTCCTCCACCTTGAACCCAATTAATCATGGCATATAAGGAAAATTGATTGTATTGGAGCGTATTGGAAATGCCTACCCTAAAGTTTGGTGATTCTGAACCCAAAATTGAGCGATCATCCGTCGGAGAAATCACTCCATCTCCATTAACATCCACAATTCTAAAGTCACCTGCTCGAAAAGGAACTGGAACATCATTATTCAACTGCCAAATACCATCGGTTCTAAACCCATAAATAGCATCGTATGGTTGGCCGATGAACCAACCATTGGAAATGTCATCATCTTCTATTCCATCTTTGTTGGCATCAACGCCTCCAAGTGAAACTATCCGGTTTCTGTTAAGTGAAAATGCAAATCCTGATTCCCAAATTAATTTGCCTTTCCTTAGGTTCACGGAATTTAAAGTTATCTCTAAACCTTTGTTCTCCACTTCACCAATATTAGTTAGTACGGTAGCAAAGCCCGTAATCTGGGGTATACTCCTATCTTGCAACAAATCAGTGGTTCTGGAATAATAGATATCAACACTGCTATTTAACCTTTCATTGAAAATACTAAAATCAAGCCCCACATTTTGAGCTACTGTAGTTTCCCACGTAAGGCTTTTATTAGCCAGTGAATTAATAGTGAAGGTCGAAATACTAGTGCCCCCATTTCCAAAAAGATATTGATTGATGCCGATCTTAGCCAATGAACTGTAGCGATCGATAGCTTGATTGCCATTTTCGCCATATGAAAGTCGAAGTTTCAAATAATCTAACCAATTTACATCGTTGAGAAAATTCTCATTTGTGATAGTCCAGGCAAAAGCGGCGGCAGGAAAAACAGCAAATTTGTTTCCTGGAGCGAAAGCCGAGAATCCATCGCGCCTAACGCTCAAAGTCATTGAATACCGGCTGTCGAAACTATAATTGAGACGAGCCATTTGAGATAGGCTGTTTTGTTCTTCAAAGTTCGAATTGGAAGCCCTGATTTCTCCCAATTCAAGATTATTATACCCCAGCGCCTGAGAAACAAAAGTGCTTGCCTCAGCAAAAGTATAGTCAATACTCCTGTATTCGCGGCTATACAATAAAGTAAGGTCGAGGGAATGAATATGATTGAAGATTTTTTTATAACTCAAAATATTATCAAAAGTCCAGTCGAAAAAATCGCGATGTACCCTTCTTGCAATACCATTTCTTAGTTGACCATCTACTGTAGTCTCATTGTCGTAGAAGCGTTTTTCTTTGTCATTTCTACCATTGCTCGAAAAGTTCATAGTCCATTTCAACCCCGGGATAAAGGGAATTTCCAAATTACTTGAAACCAACCCCCAAAGACTATTATTATGATCATAGTCATCAATAAGTGTCCTCATTAGTGGATGCTCCCCCAATTGATCCCCAATAGGTAAAAACGCATAACCCCCTGGGCCATCTTCATCATAAAAGCTGCCATAAGGACTTTGTCTATAGGCTTGATCAAAGCTGGCCTCCATGCCTGAATAGTCTTTGTGGGTATATGCCGATTTGAACGATACCGAATACCAATCTGTGATGTGGGTGGTGAGGTTCATATTTAAAGTAATGCGCTCAAAATTGTCATTTTTAACGATTCCTTCCTCTTTATAATAAGTTCCAGCCACGTAATAGTTGGTGTTTTCAGACCTGCCTGAAACATCCAGATGATATTGGTTAATAATACCTTTTCGCAATGATTTATCAATCCAGTCTGTTTCTCGTCCAGCATCACGATTTTCCATTTCAACGTTTGTCAACACAATTGGAGAAGCGTTTGGATTGCTTGCAAACAAAATGTCATTGAAATCGGAAATCTTCTGTTCGTATCGCTTGCCATCCATTACCGGCACCAATTTCTCAGGTTCCTGAAATCCAACATAGCTATTGAAATTAAATTTTGGTCGATCAGTCGTGCCAGTTTTTGTAGTAATCAATACAACACCATTTGCAGCCCTTGAGCCGTATACGGCAGCAGCACTCGCATCTTTTAATACATCTATCTTGGCAAGATCGTTCGGGTTGAAATCCGAAACATTACCATTATATATGATCCCGTCCACCACCACCAAAGGTGTATTGCTTGCAGTAAGCGAATTATTTCCCCTGATCAGAAATCTGGGGTCTTGCCCAGGACGCTCAGGAGTCACTATGCTTACGCCAGCTACCTGTCCCTGGATGGATTGGAGTGCTGAATAGTTGGGTAGGTCTCTAGTTTTTTCTGTTGAGACACTACTTACCGCCCCTGTCACATCCTTTTTTTGCTGCGTACCATACCCCACTACAACAATTTCCTCTAATGCTGTTATGTCTAGCATTAGTACAAAATCAATGATGGAGCTGTTGCCTACTATTACTTCTTCTTTTAAATAACCTACCGAGCTAAAGACCAAAACGGCATCGGTAGAGGGAACTTCCAGGGTGTAGTTGCCATCTACATCTGTCACGGTACCCTGGGTGGTGCCTTTTACAACTACATTTACGCCCGGCAAGCCTTCACTGTCTTCTGACGAGGTGACCCTCCCTGTGATGGTGATGCCCTGTATCAATATCTCAATGGCCTTGCCACTGTTACCGTTGTATTCCAGGCGCTGCACGTTAATGTTGTTGTTGACCTGTTTGAATTTGAGACCTGCCTCTCTGGATATTTCAAGCAGTACTTCCGAGACTGACTTGTTCTTTGTCTTGAAATTGAACCTGACCTGCTTGTCGATAATCGTGTGGTCGAAGGAAAACTTGTAGTTGGTCTGCTTTTCGATTTCTCGAAAGCAATCTGTCAAGGTGGCGTTGCTCAGGTTCATGGATATCTCGACATCCTTCACGCTCTGGATAGTCTGGGCCTCCAAAGGCTTGGACAGCAGCACACCCAGAAAAAATACCTGTAGCGCTATCCCATACATTAATCCACAAATTGTCATAGAGATAATTCTCGTTAGTGTTTTTTTCATAACTTTGATTTTTTTAGTTAAATATGTTTTTCTTCTGCTGAAACAGAAGATCTTCGGAAACGGTAATGCGGCTGTGTTACCGTTTTTTCATGAGCTGTTTTGCTGCGCTTTCATTTTAGTGGAGTTTAAGTATCACGTTTGAACCTTTGAGTTCATAATCTATATTTTCCGAGAATTTTAGGCTTATCAGCACATTCTCCAGTATTTCGTCGTCGAAAGTAGTGGTGTAATCCCAGGCTGTACCTGGTGTGCCTACCGTCTCTATCTCCACATTATACCATCGCTCAAGCACCGCTACTACTTCGGGCATAGTGGCATGGTTAAACACGATCCTACCCTCTTTCCATCCAAAAAGATCCATCCCTTCAAAATCCTCCATTTTGATTTTTTTGGTTTCTTCATCATACACAGCCAAGGTGCCTGGCTGCAAATAGCTGGGTTCGCATTCCTGAGAAATGGAGTCGAGGCAGACTATCTTCACCTTTCCGGTGTTTAAGGCGATCTTCTGAATAGCCTCATCGAAGGTATTCACATTGAACGAGGTGCCGATCGCCGTGATTACCAGATGGTTTGTGAACACTTCAAATGGCATTGCGGGGTTTTTAGCGACTTCAAAATATGCCTCACCCTCCATGATAAGTTTGCGGTCTTTTTTATTATAATCATTGGTATATGAAATAGTACTGCCAGCATTGAGCCAAATCGTGGAACCATCTGGCAGCTGGATTTTAGATTTTTGACCAGGTGGATTGTTCCTTTCTGTGGTGGCTAACGCTATGGTTTCAATTTGTCTTGGCTGCAGATAATTATGGTAGATGAATCCCAGCCCCAAAACGATAATGATGGTAGCGGCGATTTTGAGGGCTGTATTCCATAGTGGTATTGTTTGTGAACCGGAAGGCTTTTCGACCACATGCAACCTGGCCCACAGTTTATTTTGCTCGTCGTGCATATTGACTATAGATGGGTAGGGAAAAGAAGTTTGCCATACTTTTTCCATTTTTTCTATCAGTTCTTTGTTGGATTGGTTTTCGGATAGCCATCGATCAAAGGCCAATTGATCTTTCGGAGAAAGCTCACCATTCAAATAATCTGAAATGATCTTATCATTAAATTCCATACCAAAAAACTTTGGGTGCATTTGGTATGTAAGACCTGCTGTATTAGGAAAACCCTATAAAGGTGAGCAACTTTTTTATTATAAAATATTTTTCGCTACCAAGGCGGCAAACTGATCAGGGCATTAGTATCGAGCCTACAGGCTACTTTGAGCCTACTGTCCTGAGTTTAATCATACTCAAAATTTTACGATTTTGTACTGCTCCTACTTATGCCGGGTTTCCCCGCCGATATTTATGACTTTGACATCTTTGGAATCCTGATAATATTGAACAAGCTCCTTAATCTTTTTCGTGGCCAGTGACATGTGCAATTCCACAGTCTTTATGGAGATATTCAATATTTCGGCCACTTCGCGGTATTTTTTTCCTTCTTCTTTTACCAACAAAAACACGGCCTTGCGCTTCGGTGGCAGGCTGTTGACGGCCAATTGGATTTGACTGTAGAGCTCCTCAGATATCATGGAGCTTTCGGGGTTGATTTGATTTACGATGATATAGTCTTCTTTATGATCGATGTGATCAGACAACTGCCGGTGTCTGTTCTTTTTGAGATAAGTAAGGCATTGATTTTTAACAGCAAGAAAAATATAGTTGTCGAGATCGTTTGCCAGGCCAATGGTTTTGGGATTTTTTATGATTTTGAAAAACAGATCGGATACTACCTCCTGTGCTGCCACCACTCCTGGCACATAAGCCAGGGCGATCTGAACCAGCCTTGGGTAATACCATTCAAAAAAAACCGCGAAGGCCTTTTCGTCCTTTTGGGAGATTTTTTTCAGCAGTTCTTTTATTTCTAATTGATTGGGCATGATATCGTGTGGCAACAGAAACCAAAATCGCATTAAATATAATGGATGTCGCAGTATTATTTGGAAATAATGGATAAAGACATGTTTAGAAGTTCAGTAAACTACCTTTGCACACATCAAAGCTGGAGAAATGCCCCTACGAGCCCAACCAACCAACAATGCATATGATTCTATCACAACATAGCCTATCTTCATATGCTTATTCACTAAAAAACCGTCGCTTCTCCAATTTGCCACATTTTTTTTATCTATTTAGAAAAAACAATTCAGCCACATGCAACGTCTCAACCACCATGTGCATCTACCAGTTGTAATCGAACCCCATGAAGCTTAGCATTCTCAAAAGCAATAGACAGACGGATCTGATCAGCGCCTGCAGGCGGCAGGAGGCAAAAGCCCAGCGTGAGCTGTACAATGCCTATGCAGCCCAAATGCTCGGATTGTGCCGCCGCTATGTAAAAGATGAGCTCGAAGCAGAAGATGTGATGGTGAAGGGCTTTATGAAAGTACTGACCAAGATCGATCTGTTTGAAGGAAAGGGAAGTTTTGAAGGTTGGATGAAACGGATCATGGTAAATGAAGCCCTGGGCTACATCAGGCAGAATAAGTCGATGTACGTGGAGGTGGAAATAGAAGCGGCTGACAGAGAGCCTGATTTCGATGCTTTATCGACAAATCTGGAAGTAGAAGAGCTTCTGGCCATGGTCAACGAACTTCCGGTCGGATACCGGACTATTTTCAATATGTACGCGATAGAGGGCTATTCGCACGGCGAAATAAGCAAAATGCTTAACATCAGCGAAAACACCTCTAAATCGCAACTAAGCCGGGCAAGGGCTCAACTACAAAAGATATTGCTGGAAAAGGATAAGCAATTGGAAAAAATGAAAATAAATGAAGATGGAAAACAAGCTCGATAATCTGTTTAAAAATAAGCTGGCTTCGCATCAGGCAGCACCATCGCCCCACACCTGGGAAAGGCTGGAAAGGAAACTTGCCGCCAGGAAAAAAGGAGCCAGGCTGTCAGTGGCCGGCCTAGCGGCTTCAGTGATTCTGTTGGCGGGTTTGGTCTATTGGGGATATCGACTATCTGACACCTTAAATTATACTGACCGGGAGGTGGCCATGGATCAAAATTCACAAGCGACCAAACAGTTGGATGCCCAAGACAAGGCTGTGGCTGACACAAACCAGAATGCAACTGGCAGCTTATTGAAAGATGAGGAAGTGCCCGTCGCAACAGAACCCCATAAAAAAGCCAGTGAATCAGCAGCAGTTGCGCAAGTGAAAAAACCGGTTAAATCAACGTCAGAAGATATAGCGATGAGACCCACAGAGCCTGCACAAGCGAACCTGGTCGCGGAAGCAACGATAGAGTCAGAGCAAATCAATTCGACTGATGAAGAAGAAGTATCCAGCTTAAGCGAAAGCCCTGAAGCACAAAAGCCCGGCATCCCGGTGCAGGCAAAAACTTTCCCGGAGGTAACCGTCACGTACAAACGAGGCAAAAGGCCAGTGGTGACAGAAGGAAAGAAGAACATCATTGACAAAGGGATCAACAAGATCACTGAGTTTTCGGACGAGCACCTGCTGACCGAGCACAGGAAGGAAGTACTGCGAAATACCAGGGAAGATCTGCTCGCGCTCAATATCGGAAAGCTCATCAAGCCGGACAGAGATTTGGAAAACTAGGACTGAACGATAAAAAAAAATTTTATCCCAATGTGGGATGAAAGGATGACCAATTAGATGGCCATCTGTAATGGAGCATGAATACCGCGGGCTTTGAAATGTATAGCAAAATGAATAATCACAACGGAAATAAACAAACAATGGAAATAATGAGAAATAAACTGATGATATTGGCCATATGCATATTGGGCGCAGCACCACTGGTAAAGGCAGAAAAACGAGTATCTACTATCACTCCCAAAGACACCATAGAGGTGAAATTTGGCGAAAAAGGCAAAATACTGATACAGGTCGAGAGCAAAGAAGACCTCGATGCACTCAAAGAATACGACATCAACAGCATGCTTGAAGACATTAAGGTGCCCGAAGAGACCATCATAACAGAAAAGGTGATTATCAGAGATGAAAAAGGTACGCGCTATCTGAAAGATAGTATCGAAGATGATGAATTTAGGGAATTGGAAATGGAATTTGAAGAGGAAGAAGATGCCGATGACGAAGTGGAGATAAGGCGCCACTATGACCGCAAGCCCAAACGCTTTTCGGGCAGCAAAACAGATTTTGTCGCAGGTTTAGACTGGGGCATCAACAACTTTATGACAGATGGGCAGTACCCCGATGCCAACGATGACCAATATGCAGTGCGACCGTGGGGTTCGTGGTACGTGGCGCTTGCACCAACATGGCAAACACATATTGCTGGCAAATTTGCGATCGATTACGGAGCAGGCTTTAGCTGGTACAACTATAAATTCCAGGATCCGCGCACACGACTGGTAGAGCAAGACGGCTTTGTGGAGTTTGACCAGTGGGACGTGAACTTGCAGTCGAGCAAAAGCAAACTGACAGTGGCCCATATCAATGCTTACCTGGTACCCGTGCTAGACTTTGGCTATCGCACCAACAAAAAAACCTACGACGATGGCTTTGTACAAACCAAGACACGATACCGCAGAAATGGATTTAGGATAGGCGCCGGAGGCTATGTAGGCACCCGAATCGACAGCTATCAGAAATTAGTGTGGAAAGAAACGGGGCATAAGAGCAAATTGCGCGAACGCGACAATTTCTACCTGGAAAATTTCCGGTATGGAGCCAGGTTTATTCTTGGCTACGGCGAAGTGGATATGTTTGTAAACTACGACCTGAGCACTGTCTTTGCCAAAGACAAAGGCCCCGAACTCAATGCCATCACGTTTGGCCTTTCGTTTTAGCGCCTGGTCACAGCAGTGCAGCGCAAAATGATGACGGCCCAGCCAGTAGGTAAATATGGGCCGCCAGCATGCATGCAGGGCAATGGCGTGATAAGGACATGGCGCAAAACCGCCAATCGGAGTGCTCAACCCTGTCAAAACTTATCGGAAAATAAACAATGTCGGTTTTGAACTTCGATTTTTTTTCCTCATCTTTGCAAACCAATTTGTGAATCGACATAATTTACACGAAAAAATGGCTAGAGTTTGTCAAATAACAGGGAAGAAAGCAAGGGTTGGAAACAACGTTTCGCATGCGAACAATAAGACTAAAAGGAAGTTTTATCCCAACTTGCAGAAGAAAAGATTTTATATCCCTGAGGAAGACCGCTGGGTGACCCTCAAAGTTTCTACCACGGCGATCAGAACAATAAATAAAAATGGTATTACCGCAGTCTTGAAGAAGGCACGTCAGCAAGGAAATATCTTGGTATAATTTATAGATTATAAAAATCTTTAAAAATGGCAAAAAGGGAAACAGGGTTCAGGTAATCATGGAATGCACAGAGCACAAAAACTCTGGCTTGTCGGGCACTTCCCGCTACATTACCACGAAGAACCGAAAAAATACGACAGAAAGATTGGAGTTGAAAAAGTACAATCCGATCATGAAGAAATATACTATTCACAAAGAAATTAAATAATCATGGCTAAGAAGGTTGTTGCAACGCTAAAATCAAAAGACAGCAAAAACTACGCAAAGGTGATTAGAACGGTACGTTCGGAAAAAACCGGTGCTTACACCTTTAAGGAAGAAATCGTGAGCTCAGATCACGTTAAGGATCTGTTGGCCAAAAAATAACAAGAACCCGTTTCTTTGTTTGAAAATCCCTGAATATAAGGGATTTTTTTTGCATTTATACACCTCACTCTCGCGATGTCATGTTCAAGTTTTTCTCAAAAAGCAATAAAGAAAACCTCGATAAGGGCCTGGAAAAAAGCAAGACCAACTTTTTTTCAAAACTTGGCAAAGCCGTCGTAGGCAAATCGACCGTTGATGAAGAAGTACTCGATCAGCTGGAAGAAATCCTCATTACCTCCGATGTAGGAGTAAATACAACCATAAAAATAATAGAACGGATAGAAGCCCGGGTAGCCAGAGACAAGTACCTCAATGCCCAGGAACTAGATCATATCCTCAAAGAGGAAATCGCCACCCTGCTTTCCGAAAACAACATCAAAGACCAGGAAGACTTTGAACTGCCCGCTGACAAAAAACCCTACATCATGTTGGTGGTAGGCGTAAATGGCGTCGGCAAAACCACGACCATAGGCAAATTGGCAGCGCAATTTAAAAACCGAGGCAAAAAAGTAGTGCTCGGTGCCGCTGATACGTTCAGAGCTGCGGCGGTCGACCAGCTGATCCTCTGGGGGGAGCGTGCAGGCGTGCCCGTAATATCGCATGGCATGAACACCGACCCGGCATCCGTAGCTTTTGATGCCGTAAAAGAAGGAGTCAATTCAGGCGCCGACCTGGTGATCATCGACACTGCCGGCAGGTTGCACACCAAGGTGAACCTGATGAACGAGCTATCAAAGATAAAGCGCGTGATACAAAAATTTCGCCCGGATGCCCCTCATGAAGTATTGCTGGTACTCGATGGCAGTACCGGCCAAAATGCCGTGATGCAAGCCAGGGAATTTACTAAGGCAACCGAGGTGAGTGCTCTTGCCATCACCAAACTCGATGGCACAGCCAAAGGAGGCGTGGTGCTCGGCATCAGCGACGAATTTAAAATCCCTGTAAAATACATAGGTGTGGGCGAAAAAGTCGATGACCTACAGATTTTCAATAAGACCGAATTTATCGATTCATTTTTCAACAAAAGCAAATAGCAGTCCTGCCCGCAATAGACACCACGCTATGGCATTTGCCCTTTCGAAACCAAATAAGAATTTGAGCAAACAAAAAAAGCAGCCTTACTTCAAGGCCTCTTTCACTTCTTTTTCTTTATCGACATAGATGGATTTTTTCCTGAATGGGATCCTGTAAGAAACATAGTAATTGAAACCGAACGACGAGGGTTTGACGTTTTTGCCAAAGCCCGGAATATAATATGGTTTCAAGCCTTCTGTTTGGTCTGTTTTCATAAACAACTGGTACCGCACCGTAAAACCCATATACAGATTATTTACCACCTTCACTTTCAATCCGGAAACCAGCTCCACCCACCGGGCACGTGCATCCGCATTGGCGGCCTGCTGCCAGGCAGAAGGCCATCCGGTGTCTGAAAACAGGAGGGTATGCGTATTGTAATCGAGCTTATCTTTGAAACTGGCCATAGCATATCGAAATCCGATAAAGGCGATATTGAGTTTGGGATCTTTGTGCATAAAGTTGTAATCCAAGCCCATCTTCAGATAGCTGCCATTATTCTCATAGCTGAATGTTGGGTCATCGAGCCTGTATTCAGAAACACCATAATTGGCCACCAAAAAAAACTTATCGATATCGATATCAGCCTCCAGCTCAAAAAAATCTCGTTTTTTTGATAATACCATGTACCCCAGCGCGCCCGGATCTGCCCCAATTTTGACCGCCGAAGGCACATATTTGCTTACCTGGGCAAAAGGGCTATGAGCGAGGCTACACAAAAAAAACAGGCTAAAAATATACTTCAATGTTCAGGTTTTTGGTGAGTTCATTCAATCGAGAGAGCTTGCTTCCTACTACCGCGGTTTTTTGAAATGCCGAATCGACCAAAGTCAATTTCGAATAGGAAATCTCAGTTCCACAGTCTTCCACAATGATGCGCGCGCTGCGCTGGTATTGCACAGACATCGTTAACACGCTGGGGTTTTTATAATAAAAATACTCTTTGCTCAGGCTGTCATACCTGATGGAGTCCAACACTTCCAACCTGAAGGAGGTCATGTCGGCGGCAGGATTTACCGGAAGATCAAAAATGGAAGCCACGTCTTGTGCATCGTAAAAAACAGAATCGTTGCCTTCGGCCATGATGCTATAAAAAACCGTATCAATGGGGGTGATCACTACCCTGCCACTTTCCATGGTGTCGGTCTTAAAAAATCCCACCCTCAAAAAATTGTTGGAGATGGAAGTACAATCTTCGGTTTGGCAGGCGACCATACCCAAAATGGCTGGAATAAGTATCCAAAAATTCGCGAACAGTCCAAACTTCTGTGCTGCTACAGGCATAAATCTCTTTGCAGGTGAAAACGCAAATTTATTTAATAAATTGAATTTAACGGCCATTTTGAATAGAAGTCTTCGCAGGCCATCAGCCCCCCGTAAGATCAAACGCATTGCTGCTAAGTGAACCCGCCTTTTTTTACTAGTTTTGCAATCCAAACAAAAAAAAATTGAAAACAAAAGTTAGCCGCAAAACAAAAGTTAATCTGGTCACCCTGGGGTGTTCTAAAAACCTGGTGGATTCGGAAGTGATCATGACCCAACTGAAAGGCAATGGAATAGAGGTGGCTCACGAAGCCGATGGCAACAAAAATAATGTGGTGATTATAAATACTTGTGGCTTTATCGACAATGCCAAGCAAGAATCGATTGATACCATTTTGAAATATGTGGATGCCAAACAAGAAGGACTCATCGACAAAGTGTACGTAACGGGATGCCTCAGCCAACGCTATAGAGATGAGCTGGAGCACGAAATCCCCCATGTAGATGCGTGGTTTGGTACTATGGAACTGCCGCTGCTATTGAAGAAATTCAAGGCAGATTACAAACATGAGCTCATAGGCGAAAGGATTACGACCACTGCCAAACACTATGCATATCTCAAAATTTCTGAAGGTTGCGACCGCCCCTGTTCCTTTTGCGCCATACCCATTATGCGGGGCAAGCACGTCTCAAAACCTATAGATCAACTGGTGACAGAAGCGAAAAATCTGGCGCGCAATGGCGTGAAGGAGTTGCTCCTTATCGCTCAGGACTCTACCTACTACGGTCTTGATTTGTATAAAAAAAGAAACCTAGCCGAATTACTGGACAAATTGTCTGATGTGGAAGGCATCGAGTGGATACGCCTGCATTATGCCTTTCCTTCCGGCTTTCCGGAAGATGTACTGGAAGTTATAGCACAAAAACCCCGCATTTGCAATTATCTGGACATTCCGCTTCAGCACGCCTCTACAAACATGTTGGAGATCATGCGCCGGGGCACCACACGCGATAAGACCGAAGCCCTGCTGGATAAGATCAGAACCAAAGTGCCCGGAATTGCCCTCAGAACCACCATGCTGGTGGGCCATCCGGGAGAAACAAAAAAAGATTTTGACGAACTCATGCAGTTTGTGGAAAAATGGAGATTTGAACGACTCGGCGTATTTGCATATTCGCACGAAGACGGCACACACGCCTACAGCTTCAGGGACAGCATCACCCAAAAGACCAAGGATGCCAGGGTGGGCGCCCTAATGGAACTGCAAGAGCAAATATCGCTGGAGCTTAATGAAAGCAAGCTTGGCAAAACATATAAAACACTGATCGACAGAAAAGAATCGGGGTATTTTGTGGGCCGAACCGAATACGACTCTCCCGAGGTGGACAACGAAGTGCTCATCGATGCCAGCCAGCATTATCTTAAGATTGGTGATTTCGCCAATATACGCATCATTGAGGCACGGGAATTTGACCTGGTTGGCATCCCTGTTGTAAACAAATAGTGAAATTGCAGGTTATGGAATTCACAATAAACCCATCTCATAGATGAACTTACATCAGCTTGATTTTGAGGAGACCAAGCTTTTCTCTCCTATTTTTTTAGATTACATCGCCAACAAAAATGACCTCCGCCCCTTTTATGCTTATCGACCGGATATAAATTCCTTTGGCGAGGCTATCGCCAATAGAAACTTCGACGATAGCAAAAGACCCGATCTGGTGGGCGCCCTCCAGTCGCAATATCAAGGGTTGGAAATGAGTGCTGCGCTAAGCCACAACATTACCCAACTTTCCGCACACAATACCTTTACTATTACTACCGGTCATCAACTCAATATTTTCACCGGCCCCCTTTATTTTATTTATAAAATCGTGGCCACCATCAATGCAGCCAGGCAACTAAACAAGCAATACCCGCAGCAGCATATTGTGCCGGTCTATTGGATGGCCACAGAAGATCATGATTTTGAAGAAATCAATCATATTAATTTATTTGGAAAAAAACACGTCTGGGAAAGTGAAGAACAAGGCCCGGTGGGCAAATTCAAAACCTCATCCCTCCGTGAGATGCTGTCCACTATCGAAGGATTGCCCGACTTTGTGACCAAAGCCTACACAAGCCAGCAAGACCTTGCAGCAGCCACACGCTATCTGGTCAATCAGCTATTTGGCGAGCAGGGACTCGTGGTTCTGGACGCCAACGACAAACACCTCAAGGCTCACTTCAGACACATCATCAAAGACGACCTGGTAGCGCATAGCGCTCACCGGCATGCGACGGCAAGCAGTGAACGCCTGGAAGACAAAGGATACAAAAACCAGATATTCCCCAGACCCATCAATTTGTTTTACATGGAACCTGGTGTGCGCGAAAGAATAGAAGAGCACAATGGTAATTATCAGGTGCTCAACAGTGCAGTTGCCTGGTCAAAAACGGAAATCGAAAGTATAATAGCAGAAAAGCCCGAAAAATTCAGTCCAAATGTGGTGCTGCGCCCGGTATATCAGGAAACTATCCTTCCAAACCTGGCCTATATCGGGGGGCCTGCCGAGTTGGCCTATTGGCTTCAGCTAAAGAGCGTTTTTGATCATTTCCAACTTCCCTTTCCCGTGCTGCTGCCACGATCATTTGCCCTCATCGTCCCTAAAGCCATATCTACAAAGTTGCTTAAACTCGAATTGGAGGTGAAAGATGTCTTCGATGATTTTGACAGCTTAAAAGAAAAAGTCTTATACAAAGATCGTGAACCGCAACATGACCTGAGCTCAGAAATAGCCGAAATCGAAAATATATTTAGAAAAATAGTTTCGAAAGCGGCCAATATCGACAAAAGCATGGAAGGCTACGTGCTTAGCGAACACGCCAAGGTGGAAAAAGAGATGCTAAACATGCAGAAAAGACTAAAGAAAGCCGAGGAGCAGCGCGAAGAAATACAGATAAAGCAACTGCAATCTATCCTTGCCAAATTATTCCCCAATGGTCATCCGCAGGAACGGGAAGACAACTTCCTGAATTTTTCATCAACAATCCTGAGTTTGTTCTGGAGTTGACCGAACTTCTCGATCCATTTACCTTGAAATACAACGTGCTGACGGCAAATGCTTAAAAGGGAAATAAGGAAAGAATTCAACAAAAAACGCCTTGCGTTGCCGCCAGAACTGTCAGCCCAACTGAGTTTGGGTATTAAAAAAAAGTTTGAGTCCCAGCTTTTGCCCGACACCCGGCTGGTGCATATTTACCTTCCGATGGCAGCCAGAGGCGAGATAGATACCTGGCCGATCATTCACGGGCTATGGAGCAGGCAAATTCGGGTGGCCGTGCCGGTAATTTCTGCCAATCTGGGGTCATTTGGCCATTTGCAGCTCTATTCCGACAGCAAAATTATATTGAATGAATGGCAAATCCCCGAACCGGTGGCAGGGGATGTAGTGCAGCCGGAAGATATAGATGCTGTAGTCGTCCCTCTTTTGGCCTGCGATCAGCAGGGGCACAGGGTTGGCTATGGCAAAGGGATGTACGACGCATTCCTTGCTTCTTTGCCTCCTCATGTACCCCGGTTCGGGCTAAGTTTTTTTCATCCGCTTGCGCGAATAGATGATATAGCCCCCTGGGATGTGCCCCTGAACTATTGCATTTGCCCCGACCGGGTATTTATTTTTTAGTTGCTCTAACCATTTGCAACTTGCCCGGAGGACCCGGCAGGGTTTCCACCACGCAGTCCAGGGTTCTGAGGTCTCGTTTCAATTGTCCTTTGGCACAATAAGTCACAAAAACTCCACCGCGGTCAAGTTGCGCGATTACTTTTTGCAAAATGTTAAATTCCCACATTTCAGCCTGTTTTGATGGAGCAAATGCATCGTAAAAGCACAAGTCAAACAGCCCGTCTGTGGGTTGATATTGCTGAATAGTGTGGTTGATTTTCTTTAGTTCGAAATATCCGGAAACCCGATGCCAAAGCCCCCAGGGGCAAGCATGGATCGCTTCATACAGTTCCCCGCTGGCTTCGTCTTTGAGCTTAGCAGGGTAATTGAGCTTCGCGGTCTGGCTGCTATCCAGCGGAAAGGCTTCAAGACTTGCATAGCGCATGGATATCTGGCGGCTTTCGGCAAACCTGGCCGTAAGCAAGGCATTGAGCCCGGTACCAAAACCCACTTCAAAAATACGCAATGTGCCAGCCAGTCCACGCGCTACAACTTGTTGCAGTCCGTGGTGAATATACACATGCCGGGACTCTTGCACTGCACCATGTATGGAATGGTAAGTCTCCCTGAGCTCAGGCAAATAGATGGTGTGCGATCCATCTTCTGTCAGCCATATTTCGCTCATTCCTTTCTGATAAGCACTACCGCATATGCCGACACCCCCTCTTCGCGACCCACAAAACCCAGCTGCTCGGTGGTGGTGGCTTTGATGGATACATCTCCCTCATCCAATTGCATTACCCGGGCCAGGCAAGCTTTCATTGCAGGGATATATGGATTGATTTTGGGCTTTTGTAAGCAAATGGTGGAATCTACATTTTCGACATACCAACCATCCGCTGCAATGATCTCCAGGGTGTCTTTGAGTAAAATCTTGCTGTCAATCCCCTTGAATTTTTGATCAGTATCAGCAAAGTGATAGCCTATATCTCGTTTGTTGGCTGCACCAAGCAGTGCATCGCAAATTACATGGATGAGCACATCGGCATCGGAATGACCCACGGCACCCTTAAAGTGTGGTATTTGAATGCCCCCCAACCAAAAATCTTTGCCTTCCTGCAACTGATGCACATCATAGCCAAATCCTACCCTTATTTTCATATCCTGGTTTTTTTAAGAGCCGGAAAATTATAAATAAAACAGGGAGCTGACTTTATTAATTTGATTTCTTTTTGGGAAGGGTACGGAATATATAATCCCACAAAGGTGATGATACGCCAAAAGCGACATCAGGGTCTTTGTAATGATGTATTCCATGATTGACCCACAACACTTTAAAGGCATTTTTCGGTGGCTGATAGGCATGCACAATATAGTGTACACAAAGGTAGCCGGCATATCCGAACAAAAACCCGGGGGTAAATGCATAGGCCAGGTCGCCCATCAACAAGCGGAACGTAAATAAAAATGCGAAGGAAATGATGATGATGACCAAAGGGGGCATGGCCAGTCGTTGCTTGTCCTTGGGGTATTCATGATGAATACCATGCATGTTGTATTGTATCCAACCCTTCACCTTGTTGGTAGGCAACATATGATACATATGCTTGTGCATGAGGTATTCGAAAAGTGTCCACAACAATATGCCGGTGGGCACCAATACTACATATTGACTGGTGGTCAGAAGGGTATGCCCTGTGCCCCACCAGAGAAAAGCAATACCAAAGAGTATCAGCATGGAGATAGGGATGGCCGCATGAGACATGGTCAGTTTTTCGAGGATGGGGTTGTCGAACATCTTCCCTGCCCTGTCATTTTTTGGCTTAATATCATGTATGGCTTTATAATTCATTGTTTTGCCGATGTTATAATTTGATCTTACAAAAATAATTCTACGTATGAAATCAAACAAAAGATATACAAGCAATTATAATTTCGGATCACCGTCACAGTGCGTACATCAAATTTTTCATAGTTACCTCAATGTACATTTTGTCGTATTACATTGTTTGGTGAAGGTAGCCATCCATGTCCGGCCAGACACCGCATTGCTGCCGCTAAAAAGCGATAAGTCATGACTTTGTAAAACTATAATACCAGCCCCTGTCGCGATTTTTCCAGCACCTCTTCGTAGTATGTTTCGTACTGGGGCAATATCTTGCTCAGTTCAAATTCAGTAGCCCGGGCCAAGGCATTTGATTTGAAGCGTTGCAGGTTTTTTTCATCGAGTATTTCCAGAGCATACTTGGTCATAGATGCCACATCGCCAACATCGCTCAAATATCCGGAATACCCATGCACATTTAATTCTGGCAATCCACCCACATTGGTAGATATCACCGGCACCTCACATGCCATTGCTTCCAGGGCAGCCAGGCCAAAACTCTCCTTTTCAGAAGGCATGATAAACAAATCTGCTACCGACAAAACCTCTTCTACGGCTTCCAGCTTGCCCAGGAAGCGAATATCCTCGCAATCTCCACATTCCCTGCACAGGCTCTCGATTTTGGTACGCTCAGGGCCATCGCCCACCAGCAGCAACTTGACCGGAATTACTTTGCGCATGTTCTGAAATATGGCCACCACATCTTCTATTCGTTTCACCTTCCTGAAATTAGAAGTATGCACAATAAGTTTTTCGCCATTGGGACAAATGGCCTTTTTGAAATGATCCTTTTTCAACCTTCTAAAACGCTCCAAATCAATAAAGTTTGGGATGACACGTATGTCTTTGTCAATACTAAAATGGTTGAGCGTGTCTTCCTTTAGATTTTCCGATACGGCGGTGATACCATCTGACTGGTTGATGCTGAACGTAACCACAGGCTCAAAAGATGGATCCCTGCCTACCAGGGTGATATCTGTGCCATGCAAAGTGGTGATCACGGGGATCTCTATGTTTTGTTTTTTTAATATCTGCTTGGCAATAAAGGCTGCCGAAGCATGCGGTATGGCGTAGTGCACATGCAATATGTCAAGTTTTTCGTATTTGACCACATCTACCATTTTGCTGGCAAGGGCGGTTTCGTACGGCGGAAACTGAAAAAGCGGGTAGGCAAGCATATCCACCTCGTGGTAAAAGAGGTTTTCATTGAAGAAATCCAGTCGGGTAGGTTGAGAGTAGGTAATAAAATGAACCTGATGTCCTTCTTTGGCCAGGGCAATGCCCAGTTCGGTAGCTACTACACCGCTACCGCCAAAGGTAGGGTAGCATACTATTCCTATTTTCATATATTTTTCTAAAAATTAAATGATAGTGTACGTTTTCTAAACTAAATCGGTGAGCGATCTGCAATTTTATCAAAACAAAACAAAATCGAAATTCAATGATAGTGTTTGTCGAAATCCAAAATTGATTCGTAGACGACATTCTGGATACGTTTTCTAATTCTCAAATCACTGAGTTTGCCATTGTCGATGCTCGGGTATATCCGATTGGATAAGAACACATAAACCAGGTTGAATGTTGGGTCTGCCCACACAATAGTGCCGGTAAAACCTGTATGGCCAAATGAATCGAGGGTTGGAAATTTGTTTTCTTTCACATCCTGCTCATCAGGTTTATCCCATCCGAGGCCGCGGCGGTTGTCGGCATATTGTTGAGCGGTAAAATTCCTGATGGTTTCACCTTTCAAATACTGCCTGCCTCCATAGAAGCCTTCCTGCAGCTGCATCTGCATGATTTTGGCCAGGTCGTTGGCATTGCCAAACAAACCCGCATGACCCGAAACCCCACCTTTCATGGCGGCGATCTGGTCGTGCACCGTGCCCCAAATCAGCACATGGCGAAATTCGGTATCGCGCTCAGTCGGAGCGATGCGCATCATGGGAAACTTGCACAATGGATTGAAGGAAAGGGTGCTCATGCCCATGGGTTTATAAAAAACAGAATCGACATACACATCGAGCGGACGACCCGAGGCTCGCTCTGCCAGTACCTGCATCATGTAAAAACCCAGATCGCTGTATTTATAGTCATATGGTTTATAACTGTATCGCTTGGTTCGCAGCCGGGTATTGATGGTCCATTGCCACAGTGAATCCTTTAAATCTTCGCCGGCGAACATACCATAAGCCACCTCATTCGAATGGCTGCCTGTCGGATTGTCTTTATAATAATGCAAGACATGCTTTTCATCCTCTATGGTATTTTTCCAAAAGGGATAAAAGGCGCGCAAACCAGACTGATGTGCCAGCACCTCCCTGATCACGAGCTCCCCTTTATTGGAGCCGCTCAATTCGTGCAGGTATTGCCCCAGGCTGTCTCCAAGCTCTATTTTACCTTCTTCCACCAATTTCATGATCGCCTGGGTAGTAGCAGCGGTCTTGGTAACCGATGCCAGATCATAAATGGTGCGGGTATCTACGGGCATTATGCTGTCGTAAGTGTAGTAGCCATAGCCTTTTTCTAACACAATGGCGCCATTTCTGGCCACCAAAACCTGGCAACCAGGTGTGGCGCCCAATCTGATGGCTTCGTGGGCTATGGAATCGATTTTTGCCAGTGTGCGCGAATCCATACCCTGCATTTCAGGTGTGCTATAGGCCAGGCGTTGTATGGCGGCATTAAATGGCAAGGCGCCAAACACATATTGCGCGGCAATTTGCTGGGTGATGTGGTTATCTTCGTGAGCGAATATTTTATTGCTAAACGCACTGAAAGCCACCGGTTCGATGGCCTTGCCCAGAAATACGAGTATCACATTGGTATGTGCATTCAGATGGTTCAGAAAGCGCAGAAGCGCCCCATCCAACTCAATGAGACCTGAGGTATGCAATCCGACGATCACATGGTCAAACTGGGCAAGTTGGTTCTGGAGCACGCCCAGATCGTAAGGGTCGTATGCATTGCCGGGCAGCATATAATGTACAAATGGAGCATACTTGTCGAGGGTTTCCTGAAAGGTCTTAATATCGCTAAAACCCAGACTCAATGAGGCAAAATGCGTGTCTGTGAGATCGATAAATGGCATAGATGCGGCTCCTGTTTCTGTCTTTTTCATGGCTTTGGTGTACACCTGGTAGCTCAGCGCATCCAGCGACGGTTTTTCTACACCCAGGGCAAGAGCGCTGGCCGGGAGGATGTTAGCGCTGCCTAAACCCGCATGATATTTTAGCATCAATACCCTATTTACCTTTTCCTTTATCTCATTTTGCTTAAAGTACCTGCCATTCAGCCCGCCTATAATCGCTGAAAAGGCCATTTGTGGATTGGAACCAATATGCACCTTGTCTGCCCCAATTTCAACACGGCTCGTATGGTCGATTCATTTTTGCGTTCCGGGTGTCCATGGGTAATGGCACCGATATCCGCCGCCAATATGCCGGCAAAACCCAGGTTTTTCCACAACAGCGGGTCAATGATTTTTCTGTAGAAATAAATTGCTTCGCCCTCCGGCAAGTCGGGCAAGGATTTGATCGTGACCACGGATTGAAAAAAATTATTCTTTTGCCATTGGGGCTGAATATTTCTTGTTTTTTCCTGCCATTCATGGTTGTTTTTGGTTTCCAATGACTTTGGCGAAATGACACTTCCCAAATCAAAATACAGGTCTGTGTTCACGATCATTCGGTGGGCTATGTTGTGACGCACATAGTCATCGAAAAGGGAGCTTTGCCAGCCATCGAAGCGCGAAGAGAAATAAACCTCGTCCGGGTTGAAATGTATTTCTGCCGGGTTATAGGTGATGCCGTTTATGCCCAATCTGTGATTGTTTTTAGCAATCCTGTTGACTGTGGAGGCCAAAAGCAGGCTATCATTGGCTTGTACAAAGGTAGCAGGCAGGGGCAAATATCCCGGATATACCATGGGCAAGGCCAGTGAATGATCGTGGGCGGCAGTCACATACAGTGGCACTTTCAGGAGGTCATTGAGTTTGTTGATGAGCACGGCAGTGGCTAAGGCATCGCCACCGGTGAGGGTAATGCTGCCAATGTTGTACTTGGCAATGACCGCAACGAGGTCTTCGATATTGCTGAAATCCGGACTCACTTTCAGATCGATGAGCTGTCCTATTTGTTCATCGACGGTGAGTTTGCCAAAGACACTATCGGCCCACACTTCGGCAAAAGTGCGCGAATCAATCGCTTTGCCACCTAGAGAAATGACGTTTAAAACAAATATCAACAGCCAAACTTTTTTCATCTCCTCCTATACACGATTTGTTATAAATGCATTTTTAAACTTACTTTGTGCCCTAAGAATCTATCAAATTTATGAAATTTCCATCTCTTTCGCGGATCCCGAAATATAAAAGGTTCACTTTTGAACCCAGATATTACGACCCGGTTAAAGAGGATATTCGAAATAGAACGCAAAGGATCAAAGAAGAGCTAAAAGTTACATCTGCACATGCGCACAGGGCGCATATCAAATCTGCCTTTGACCGCCGCGAACGGCGACAAAAATCCAGTGATTTTATGCAACTGTTGCTCATTGTCATCCTTTTGGGTGCCTTTGGCGGATGGATCATCTATGGCAATGTGGTTTTGTATATTTTCATGCTTGTGTTCCCTCTTTACCTTTATCTAAGGACGCGTAAGTTTTTCCAGTAAATTCCCCCAATGTCCGACATCATTCAATTACTTCCGGATGCTATTGCCAACCAAATTGCCGCCGGCGAGGTGGTACAGCGACCTGCATCTGTTGTGAAAGAACTTATGGAAAATGCCATCGATGCCGGAGCAAGGGAAATCACCCTTATAGTGAAAGATGCCGGCAAAGCTCTTGTTCAGGTGGTTGATGACGGCACAGGCATGTCTCAAACCGATGCGAGGATGAGTTTTGAAGACACGCCACCAGCAAAATCCGGACGTCCGACGATTTGTTCCTGATCAAAACCATGGGGTTTCGGGGCGAAGCCCTGGCCTCGATAGCAGCCGTGGCACAGGTAGAAATGAAAACCCGAAGGGAAACGGACGAACTCGGAACTTCCATTGTAGTGGAAGGGTCGCAGTTTAAGGGTCAGGAACAGATCGCCTGCAAGCGCGGTACCACCATGATGGTGCGCAATCTGTTTTTTAATGTGCCCGCCCGAAGGAATTTTTTAAAATCAAACCCGGTGGAGCTCAGACATGTGCTGGACGAATTTCAACGTCTGGCGTTGGCGCACCCCGATGTCGCCTTCAACTTTTACCAAAACGATATTGAAGTATTTGCGCTCAAAGCATCTAAACTGGGACAGCGGATTGTCGGGCTCTTTGGCAAAAACTACCGCGAACAACTGGTGCCTTGCGAAGAAAGCACCGAAGACCTCGGGCTGAAAGGATATATTGGGAAAGCGGAATTTGTGAAAAAATCGAGGGGAGAGCAGTTCTTTTTTGTTAACAACCGCTACATCAAAAGCAACTACCTGAACCACGCGGTAGTGTCTGCTTACGAAGGCCTGATACCCGAAGGCTCTTTTCCTTTTTTTGTGTTGTTTATGGAAATAGACCCCAGGCACATCGACGTAAACGTACATCCTACCAAAACAGAAATCAAATTTGACGATGAGCGCAGCGTTTACAGCCTGATCAAAACCTCAGTACGCAAAACCCTGGGGAGCTTTAACATAACCCCATCGCTGGATTTTGATGTGGACACCAACTTCAGGCTGCACACCACCATGAGGCCTGCCACAGGCATGAGCGCTTCAGACCGGAACTATGCCCAATTCAGAAATACGGGTCGAGAGACCTCCAACCTGAAAAATTGGGAACAACTCTATGCCGATGCCTTGAAAAACGAAACCATAGAAGCGGAGGTAATCAGGAACCAGGAAGCCAAAGGCCAACCCTTGTCCATCACTTTTGCCAGCGCCATCAACAAGATGGATGCACGTATCGGTCACGATCTGGAAGGCGGCAATCAAAATATCTTTCAGTTCCAGATGTCGTATGTCATTACCACAGTAAAATCGGGCCTGATGATTATCGACCAACAAAGCGCCCACGAAAGGATATACTTTGAACGCTACCTTCAAATCCTCGAAAACAATAGCGGCAGTTCGCAGCAACTTTTATTTCCGGAAGCGGTAGATCTGAACCCATCGGACTTTTCTATCGTAAAGGAAATGGAAAAAGAAATCAAGGCCGTCGGCTTTGCCTTCGAATACTTTGGCGAAAAAGCCATTGTCATCAACGGGGTGCCATCGCTGATCAAAGTAGATTCGGGAAAGACTGTATTTTTGGGCGTGTTGGAGGATTACAAAAGCAACTTTTTGGAATACAAAAACAGGAATATAGAAAACCTTGCCCGCTCCATGGCCACCAACTCAGGAATAAAAAGAGGCAAAAAGCTGAGCAGTGAAGAGATGAAGTCGCTCATCGACCACTTATTTGCCTGCAAAACCCCAACTATAGCCCCAACGGTAAGCTGGTTTACTATATCTTGGGACTCGAAAAAATTGAAGACGTTTTTAACCATTAATCATAATGTTCAACAGAATAACACCGGTAGTCAAGTACCTGCTCATCATCAATGTGGGATTGTATTTTCTCGGCTCCTTTTTGCGCATCGATTTGAATGCATTTTTAAGCTTGCGCAACCTGCACAGTGAGTATTTCATGCCCTTTCAGTTTATATCCTACATGTTTTTGCATGCCAATACCATGCACCTGATCAGCAATATGTTTGGCTTGTTCATCTTTGGCCCGCTATTGGAGCAGTTTTGGGGGCCTAAGCGCTTTCTGATTTTTTATATGGTCACAGGTATTGGTGCAGGGGTGCTGTACTCCGGCATCAATTATTACGAAACAATGCGCTTTGAGCAAGCCGTGGAAGCCTACGTGCAAGACCCCAGCCCTGCGGAGTTTAAGTATATCCTCGATAAAAAGGCAAATATCGATGTATCACGCCACCCCGACCTGAACAGTAAAATTTTGGACTATGCCGAAAACCCCGACAGCCGTGACTACATCCAGTGGAGCATCAATCAGCTAAAGTCGGTATCGCAGCTGCTGAGCAACTCTCAGATGGTGGGAGCATCAGGGGCAATTTTTGGTATTTTGCTGGCCTTTGGCATGCTCTTTCCCAATACGGTGCTCATGTTGCTGTTTCCGCCTATCCCCATCAAAGCCAAATACTTCGTGGCGATTTACGGACTTTTTGAGCTTTTCAGCGGCATACACAGGGCATCGGGCGACAATGTGGCCCACTTTGCCCATCTCAGCGGTATGTTGGTTGCTTTTATCCTTTTGAAAATCTGGCAAAAAGACAAAAGAAGGTTTTATTAGTTAATAGGAGAAACAAGAGCGCTTAGAAGGAATGGAAACACTTTTTAATGATTTTAAAAATGCATGGAGCAGACCTAACAATGGACTGATCCAATTGATCATCATCAACATTGCAGTATTTGTAGTATTGGGAATCATAGCTGTGGTTTCGGCCATAGCCGGAATAGATACCATATTTGCTTTCGTATATAAGCAGTTTACCATCCCCGCCCCAATTGGCGAATTTCTCCTGCGACCATGGACTATCCTCACCTATGCCTTTGCCCACAGTTTTAGCAATTTGTGGCACATCATCATGAATATGCTGGTGCTATATTGGTTTGGGAGAGTATTTGTCGAGTATTTTGGTTCGCAAAAATTGATTAATCTATATGTTCTTGGCGCTATAGCCGGTGGGGTCACCTATCTGTTGGCCTACAACCTCATCCCCTTTTATTCCGAAAGAATGGGATTGTTCGACGGCATGGTAGGAGCTTCTGCGGCAGTATATGCTGTGACTGTAGCCACCGCCACCCTCATGCCCGATTATCGCTTTCACCTGTTGTTCATTGGTCCGGTCAAGATCGTTTATATCGCCGCCTTTGTCATCTTCACTTCATTACTTGGTACCATTGGCAACAATGCCGGCGGCAGTCTTGCGCATCTCGGTGGCGCAGCGATCGGCTTTATTTATGGCAGGCAGATGCTCAAGGGGGTTGAGATCGGAAGGTGGGTGTTTAAGGCAATGGAGTTTGTAAAGAGTTTTTTTGTATCAAAGCCAAAAATTAAAGTGACGCACCGACAAAAGAAAAGCAGTACCTACTCCCCTACCCACACCACAACTACCAAAAGCGCTAAAGGTGAATTTACCCAGGCCGAAATAGACAAAATACTGGATAAAATATCGGAAGGGGGCTACGATAGCCTCACTAAAGAAGAGAAGCAAAAACTGTTTGAAGCGAGCAAATAAAAATGTTGGCAATCATTCTTAAAGTGATTCATTGATATCTACGTTACTATTCACGTGCTTTATTTTTCCTATAGCACTTTATCAACGCTTTGTGTTCTTCGAGATTAGTTTTATTGATTACAAGTAAAACAATCATTTATCATCGATGAATAGTAACACATTACAGATGTGTTGTACTTAACAGGCAACAAATCTGGCATTAAAAATAATTCAAAAAATACTTGATCTATATTGTATTTGTTCTTTACATTTAGAACAATTACTTGCTGCCGATTTTTGATTTGAGGAGCACGCCACAGCAAGTATGCATTTAAGCCGTATAGCTATTCAATAAGTTGAAAACCTTCCTTAGGGAATGAATTGAGGAATTTTTGAAGGTTTTCGAAAAATGGAGGAAACATCTTGGAAAGAAACTGTAAACACAATTTTGATTGTGGCAGGAAAACTATGTTTGAAAATTTGAAAATAATTCAAGACATATAGTAATCAAAAGTCTGAACCGGGATGAACATGTCTGAACTGGGATGGCTGGGGTGAACAAGTCTGAACTGGGATGAACATGTCTGAACTG